>JABFXY010000189.1 GCA_013361525.1 Polyangiaceae bacterium
TTGCAGGGGCACTTGTCGACGCAGACGCCGGCCTCGCAGATTTGCCCGGCATCACAGGTGATCGGCGCGCAAGGATCGAGGCAAACGCCGAGCTGACAGACCTGTCCGAACGGGCAAACGACGTTCTCGCACGGGCCGAGACAATCACCTTCGACGCACTTTTCGCCGGTCTCGCATACGACGTCGACGCAGTCGGCGTCGATGCAATACCCCTCGTCGCTGCAGACCTTTCCGGACGGACACGCGAACTCACCGCTGTCACATTCAGGGACGCAGTTTCCTTGATCACAAATCTCGCCGTCGGGGCAGACCGGGCCTTCGTCGATTTGATCGTTGCAGTCGTTGTCGAAGCCGTCACACGCCTCCGCGCCCGGCTGCACCGTGGGAACGCAGGTGAGGACACCACTCTGACATTGCAGAAGCCCCTGCGCGCACACGCCGCTCAACCCCGTGTCGCACGGCTCGCCGCCGCCGCTGCAGGTAATACCGGTCACGAACGTGACGAGATCGTCGAAGTCGTTGTCGTTGCCGGTGAGCAGATCTTCCCAACCGAAGTAGAAAGCCTGCGGCGTCGTCGTGCTGTTGTACGTGAGCAAATGCACGTACGGGTTCGCGCCCGAGTCCGGGTTGTATGCCTGTTCGCTGTAGAAGATGTTTTCGTTCGCGTTCGCGGTCGGACAGCCCGTGCCCGCAGCTTGATAGAAAGCGACCTCGCCACCGGTCCAGCGAGGGTCGTTCTTGATGTCGAGGACCTTCACCGTACCGACGTCGTCATTGCACGATAGGAACTCGTACAGCTGATTCGTCGTCGGCTTCTGTCCGGTCACGTTGTACCAGCCGAAGGAATTGTTGTACCCGGCATTGCGGAGAATGACCTCGAAGGTGAGGCTGCAGCTCGGGATGAACGTCTCTGGCGTCGTCGCGGCGTCGGCGAGCGCGTCGATGGTCTCGCCACGGCTGTTGAAGAGATTCTGCAGGCTCGTGCCCACGGGGATGGTGACGCCGTCGGGCTGCTGGAGCGCGAACGCGTGGGTGGAGCCGAGGACGAGCGAGACACCGAGCAAAAGAGAAGAGAAGCGACGCATGTCGAAAACGTGCGCGGACGCGGGCAGGTGGTCAATGCTCGTGACGGCTGCCGCGCATCTTTCCTGCGAGGTTGTAAGACATCGAGCCGTCGCACCTCGCGCGCAGGGGTGCGCGGCCGGACGATCGACCCCTGCTCGGATCAGAGCGGATAGATGATGAAGTCGTCGTGCGCCTCGTATTGAGGTGCGCCGGCCATCGCCTGGGCCGCCTGCTGCAGCTCGAACAGGTGGTCTTCCGTCAGCTCCAGCGCGTGCTCGTTCGGGTGGACGTCGGCACCGAACTCGAAATCCTCGCCGGGCGTCGTCGTCATCTCGATGTGACAGCCCAGCACCCAGCTCACCGGGTTGCCCGCCTCGACGAAGGCCGTCAGGCGATCGAGGCTCGTGACATACGTCGCGAAATTCTGGACGTACAGTCGACCGGGATAGAGCGTATCGCCCGTAAAGAGCAGCTCGTGCCGCCGGTCGTAGAGCGCGATGTGGGTCGCCTCGTGCCCCGGAATCGGAATCACGTCGAGCACCCGCCCGCCGAGGTCGAGCTGGGCGACCTGATCCGGCCACGGGTCCATGCCGAAGAACTCCGTCACCGCGGCGAGATTGGTCCCGACGACCGTCGTATCGGGCTCGCCCGAAAACTGCGAATCCCCCTGCGTGTGATCGCCGTGCGCATGTGAATGCACCACGACGAGCTCGATGCTCGACTTGCCGTGACCCGCGAGCCATTCGTCGATGACGGCTCGAACGGTGTCGCGAATCGGAATGCCGCCATCCCCCGTATCCAGAAGAAGCGCCCTGTCTTCCCCGAACAAGAGATGCACGAACGGGCCCTCGAAGCTCGTGCAAAGCGATTGTCGGAGGATGAACGTATCGGGTGCGTACGCCCAGACGAACATCGGATCCTCGGACGCGCAGTCCGTACCGTCGGGCCACGATTCGGGGAAGCCATTGACGATCGGCGGAGCGCCGCCCTCCGAGCCGCCGGCCCCGCCCGCGCCGTTCATATCCGAGCCGCCCGCGGAGGACGCGCCGCCTGTCGAGGTTTCGCTCGTCGTCGGCGAACCGCCCGCGCCACCCGACGCATCGGAGCCGCCGGTGCCGGAGCTGTCACCACAGGCGATCAACATCCAGGCGAGGGCGAGCGACGTCGCGACGGGGCGCATGCGACGGATGTTACGCCACCGGGAAGACGAAGGCAGCACCGGGCGTTTCAGTGAGCTTCCAACGCAAAGCCCCCGGACGACAACGTTGGTCCTCCAACGATTTCGGTCCGGCAAAACGAGAATGGAGAAACCATGAATCGTTCGTCGATGCGTCAACCCGAGAGCCGGAGGCTCGCGACCGTCGGGATCGTCCTCGCGCCGATGGTGTGGATTGTCGGCGTCGCAGCAAGCGCCGTGATTGGCCTCGTTTACGGGACGGCGGAAGGCATGGGGTGGCTGGTTATCGCGCTCGCAGCGACGCTGGTATTGGCGCGGTTCACCTTGGGGTGGAGGAGTGTTCCGGTGGTGTTTGCGCTGTTTATGGTGCAGGCGCCGGTGGTTTATGGGATGGCGGTGAATGATTTGGGGATGTGGCTGCATCATCGCAGCTTCCACCCGTTTTCGCCGATGACGTCGCGCTCGTGGTTCGAGTCTCAGGTCTTCTGGCGGACGACCGTTTGGGCCGTGTTGGTGGCGACGCCGAGTGCACTTCTGCTCCGTGGTGAGCTTCGATTGCTCGCGCGAGCACGCGCTCACGCTCCTAAAGTCGCCATGCTCGCAGCCATGCTCGCGCCGGTCGCGATTGGGCTCGCTACGCTGCGCGCGTTGCAGCGCCCGCAGCCCGGCGCGTTTATCGATTCGTTGCCTACCGTCGGAACGCTCCCGCCCGCAAAAAACCAACCGTGCGCCGTCATCGACGAAGCTCCAGTTTCCGAACATCGACAGGAATACGAGTCCACGACTTGCGCGACACCGGACTTGCAAGTGGGCACACGTACATTCCACTACCACTGCCGCACGTACCGTGCCGGAGAGTTGTCGTGCGACATCGCTTTCAGGGACGAAACGAACATCGAGCGGAGCAGCCACGCTTCGGTCAACGAGGATGCACCGATGCGTATCGTGCGCGACGAGGAGCTCGACGCGTGGTTCGCAACCGATGGTGGCCACTATCAATTCGAGCTCGAGCAACAACTCGCATATGTGTCCGACCTTCGCACCCGAGTCGCCGTTCCGACCTCCTGGCTCCTCATCGCTACCGCCGGACTATTCGTCGCAGCCCTCTCCTGGGCCGCATATATCGCAATCGCGCGCGCCGCCCGAAGCCGCGGCACGGTGCCCGAAACCTGGATTCGCGCCCGTCGCGGCGATTGCGCGCTGGTGGCGCTGGGGGCGTTGGTGCCGACAGGGGCGCCGCTCGTTGCTGCGTTGATGAATGGGTTCTTCTTTTAGCGCGACGGTGTAATGGGCAAGGCCGGTCGTCGCTAGCGGGCACCGGCGGCGCGGGCCCGCATGCGAAAGAACGACCGACTCTATTTAGAATCGTGGGCCGTTCTTTCGCATCCGCCAGCCGTGACGGGGCTCGAGGACCTCGAGATGCGAAAGAACCGGTGACCATTCTCGAAATGGTGCGTGGTTCTTTCGCGTTCGCCAGCGACGGTCGCGGGTCCAGGGCGGCTCCGAGCGAAAGAACAGCTGGCCCTTCTCGAAATGGTGCCCCGTTCTTTCGCATCGGGCGGCGAAGGGGCGGCCGCGGAGGGGCAATTGCAGCCGCGGAGCGGCAATTGCAGCCGCCGAGCGAAAGAACGCCCGCCCCTATTCGGAATCGTGGGCAGTTCTTTCGCCAACCGCCCGGCGCCGGCGCGCCCAGCCCTTCAAGACATCAATACCCGACGCGGTAGAGCGCGCTCAGATTGCCGAAGAAATAGCTGCCCGCGTCGCCTTGAATGAAATTCGCGCCGACGCCTGCCGTAACCGAAACCGGCGTACCTTGCCCGAGCTTGCTCTTTGCGGTGCAGTTGTTGTTATTGACCGTCGTGCATTCGGTCCACAAAACACGACTGCCGTCGAACGACACCGAGGTGGAGCGCCAGAAGTCATTTCTCGACTGGACGATGTTGGTCGTGCCGCCGAGCGGCTTGCGAGCGACGATTCGCCCCTCCTCCGCCCAGAAGAGCTCGGTCGGGGAGCCTGGCTTGACGAAGATGGCATTGATGTTCTGCACGTTGGTCGCGTTGGCGACGGCGGCGACGAAACCGCCGCTCTTCGAGACGGCGTAGATCTGCAGGCCGGCGGCATAATAGACATTCGCAGCATCGAGGCCCAGCGACACGACGCCCGAAGCGCCGGCGAGCGTCGTTACGGCGCCGCCGCCCATGGGCATCTTGTAGACACCGGCCGCGTCCGCCCAGTAGAGGTAGGTCCCATCGGTATCGAGCGTCTGGCGCCCGCCGATCTCCGCGGGCGACGTCGCAAGAACGACCGCCGCCCCGCCGGTCAGCGGCACGCGTTTGATGTGCGATACGCCGCCGCTGTTCGAGACGAAATATCCATACCAGCTGCCGCCGACGAGCGCGTAGGTGATGTCTCCGAACGTGACCGGATTGGGTGACGACTCCTGATGGAGAATGAGCTCGGATCCCGGTGCGTTGCCCTTTCCGGCCCGATACACGGCTGCGTAGTAGCCGCCGAACTCGCTGAAGCTGTTCGCCGTCCAATAGAGATTGCCGGTGGACTGGAGCAGTCCGCCCGGGGCCGTCCAGGCGACGACGGTGGGTCCGGTCAGCGCCTGCTCCGCCTCCGAGACGACCTCGTCGACGTCCGCGGCGGACTCGTTCTCCGCCGCGTCGCTTTCGTCGAGGTCGGGCTCCGCGCAACCGGCCGAGAGGGAGAACGTGACGAGGACCAAACTGAAAAGGATGTCATGTTTCAAGGGTAGCCTCCTCGGCCGCGAGCGACCGTGGTTGGTTCGCCGCGTGAGTGCGGAGGAGGGTCGAGAATCGGCTCACGGATTCGACGTGATGCCCGGAGCCATCTCGCAGCGCCCGGGATCAGCTCACGCGAATGACGGGCGCTTCTTCCTCCACGACCTCCACCCGCCTCGGCTGGCGGAGGCCGAGGAGCAGTGCGAGCAGCGCCCAACCGATCTGCACGACATGCATCGCCATCGCTATCGACAACGCTCGAGCCTGATCGATTCCGAGGGGTTTTGCTGCGAGCGCGAACGACGCATCCGTCGCGCCGATCTGCGCGGGGACGAGATCACCCGCTGCGCCCGACACGAGCTGGACACCGAGCGCGAGGAACGATGAGCTGAGCCACGGCGTCGCGCCGGCGAACACGACGAGCAGGCCAACCTGGATGAGCTGCGCGATTCGGCTCGTGATCGCCGCGAAGAGTGGTCGCATCGGCACGAACGAAAGGACGCGCACCGCGTCGCGGTGGGAGTCGACGGCAGCGCCGGCCTTGGTCGACACCTTGGCCGCGAGCGCGCCCAGCAGCCGATGCCGCGTCGCGATCTGAATGGCGATCGCGAGCCCAATCGCCGTCAACGCCTGCACGATGATCGCCGCCGTGAACCCCGACATGCCCCACACCAGGTACGCGACGATCGTGCAGGGAATGGACACCACGAATACAGCGAAGAGCTGCAATGCCTGGTTGGTCGTCGCCGCTGCGGCTGCCACGGGCGCGGTGACGTCGCGCGCAAGAACGGCGGCCTTGTAAGCTTCGCTCGCCGCGCCTCCCGCCGGCAGAAACAGCGTCATCGGGTAGGCCGCGATTTGCACGGGCAAGACGCGCCGCATCGGCACGTGTTTGCCGCTTCGGTCGTAGAGCAGCTGCGTCCGCCATGCGTCGGTCATGGTTCGCACCATCTCGAGCGCGAACACGATCGGCAACACGGGCGCGCATTGCTTCATCGCCTCGAGCAACTGGCGAGCGCCGACGTGACGCACGAGCAACACGACCGCAAGGATCCCGAGCGCGGCGAGCACGACGTGGAGGACCCAACGAAGCCGGCGCTTCACACGCTCCTGCACTACCCGTCAGGGTGACCGACGAGGACCGAAGTGCCAAGGCATTCCGCAGGATGCGCGGCGCAATGCAAGAGCGCCTCACTCCGAGAGACGTGTGGTTCACACGCGTCGCCGCACGATGCGCCGTCTCGTCATTGCACGGAGGCTGTGCGCGGCGGAGTACGGCGAGGCGCGCGGAGCCGAATCTGAAGCCCGAGGCTCGCTCCCCACAAACCGGTCGTGCCCTGATCGTCGAAGATCTCGAAGAACGGAAGCAGCGCGTCCGCCCTGAGCTCGCCGTTCAATGCGACGGCGAAGCCTTCGTTGCGGTGCAGGTCGACCGTCAGCGCGGCAGCGCCCCCGACCGTCAACGCGTCGATGGGATCGTCCGAGGTGACGCGGTCGATCCAGAAGTAACCAATCCGTAGCTTGGGGCCGATCGACACGAGGCCCAGCTGCCAAGCGAGCGTTGGACCGAAGGTGAAATGGCCCACGGGAAGCCCACCTTCGGTGCGCCCGCCGAACACGTGGAGCGAGCCGAGGAACGATCCGCGCTTCGTATCGGCTCCCAGCGAGAGCTCTGCTTCCGCGCCGCCGATGAGCGTCGAGTGCACGGCGCGTAGCCCGCCTCCGCCCACCGCACGAAACGACAGGTGGCTTCGTTGCGGATAGTCGACGTCGAGATCGGGATCGCTCCACGTCTCCGCGTCGGCGGGTCGGAGATCGGTTTCCTCCTCGATCTCTTCGTCCCCGTCCGGCTCCGCCGCGAGCGCAGAGAACGGCGCTGCTGCGACCATCGCGCCGAGCAGCATGGCAATCGCGCGGCTCACGAGCACACCTCCGCAAAGACGTCGTCGAGCGAGCCTGGATGCCGGACCTCGTCCTCCTCGGGCTCTTCCATGAGCAGCAAGAGGTGGCAAACGCCGGACGCATTCAGCTCTTCGCACGAGAGCCCCTGAATGCACTCCGCCGTACTCGTGCGGAGGCTGGGCTCCAAATCGCCATCACCACCGCAGGACCATTCGTACGCACACGACATCGTCGTCGGATCGAAGTCGTCGCAACAATCCTGGAGGCGCACAGCCGCTTCCTCACACTCGAGCTCGCGCTCGCCGACACCGCGAGCACCGATCGACATCAGCGCAAAGAACATCAGGGTTACTGCGGCTGCCGCGATATGCGGCGATCGAGGGCGCTTGTCGAGACGAGCAAAGCCAAGCATGCGCGCACCATCAGCAACGCCCATGCCGGCATGCTGCCGCCGCGGATAAGTAAGCAATTTGCGCGCGAGGGTGGCCCGCGGGCCCCAAAACCCCTGACCGCCGTGTCGTACCTACCGCGCGCCACCAACCGCAGCAGCCTTCGGTCGTTGGTTCCGTGCGCCCCGTCTGGTGCTCGCGCCGCGGCGTCTCCATGGTGACGCCGTTCTCGATCTCTCAACCTCTTCGCTTGGACCGGTATGCACGCTCTTCGATTCAGCTCATTCGCGTTTTTCTTCGCCGGATGTGTCGCTTATACGCCGCCGCAGCTCTCCCGAACGGGCCAACCACCGACCCCACCTCCCGCGACGGACGGCGCCGTGATCTGTGTCGTCGGTGACGAAAGACCTTCCGGTGTCGGCTTTGCTTGGCTCTCCGACAACGGAACGACGGTTGGCGGCGTCGGCCCCGAAACGGGGTTCTGTTATGCGGTCGAACCCGGGCTACACGGCATCCTGGCATCGTGGGCAGGACGCAGCGCGCAGCTCGACGTCGTCGCGACGAAGGGTGGTCGAGTCGATCTCTCGGTCGCCGTCAGCGACGTCGGGGCGAGCCTTGTCGAAATAGGCAGGTCCGAAGGTGAAGCGCGGCGTCTGTCGAGTGAGGGCGCGAGCCCGGTCGACGACGACGGTGCCGCGTTTCGTGCTCCACGGAAACCGATACCGTCGAGAGCGTCGACGAGCGCCCCCGCAGAGGTCCAAGTTTGCTTCGAACACCATCGTTCGGACTATGTCGGTGTCGCGCTCGGCCATGTCGACCAGCCGGTGCGACCCATCATTGACGGAACCGCTCGAGAGCCATTGGACATCGCGGAGCGACGCTGCGAACGGCTCTCGCCCGGTTCACACACATTCACGTTCGACGACGAGGCGGGTGGCGTCTCGGTCGACACGCTCACGTTGGAGCTCGTCGGCGGGCCGAGCTATGTGGTTATCTCGCGACCCGTCAGCCTTCGGCCAGCCGCGGGCGGACCAAATCGGCAATACGGCGCTCAACGTCGAGGCGTTCTGCAGTGATGATCTCGCGGACCAGTAGACAGGCAGTCGGCATCAGCGGTTGTGCTGCGGAAGCTCCGTGGCGGAAACGGCGCCTATCATTTTCGTGAGCTGCGCGCCGCGCGGATCATCGGGGTAGTCGTCGAGGAATCGACGAACATGGCTGATCGCCTCTTGGTTCACGCCTTGCTCCCAAGTGAGAAGCGCGACGTTGTATCGCGCCACGGCGAACTCGGGGTCGACGCGGAGTGTTGCGAGATACCCCTCGCGAGCCTTGTTGTAGTCACCGCGCTTATGCGCAATGAGACCCTGATTGTAGAGCGCGTCGGCGTCTTTCGCGTTCTGGGCGAGCATGCTCGTCGTGTACGACTCCGCCGCAGCGTAGTCTTCGTTTTGGATCGCGAGCGCGGCTGCGCGCAATGTCGTTTCGCGACTCGCCCCGAGCTCGATCGCACGGCCGAACGCCGCGAGCGCTTCGGCCGGCTGTCCCAGCCCCTCGAGCGCCGAGCCTCGCGCCTCGTGAAGTCGCGCCCCGAGCTCTTGCGCAGGAGAGCCGGTGAGCTCGAGCGCATCGATACCCCGGTCCGCCGCGGCGAGCGCGTCCGCGTGGGAATTGGAGCGGGCGAGGGCCTGCGCCGCGGCGGCATCGACGCCAACGTTCGCCGGACAAATCGACGCGGCGGTCCGGGCGTGGCGGGTCGCGGAGGGTAGATCCTTCAACTGAAGCTCTGCATCGATGCGGATTGCATGGCACGCGCAAGCATCGATTCGCCGCTTCAAACAGCGTAGGGCAGCCTCGTGCGCGGTCTTCGGGTCGCGCGCGAGCATGTCCTTACCGAGGTGCTGCAGGACACGCTCGTTATCAGGGTCGAGCTCGAGCGCGCGCTCGTACATCCGAGTCTCCGACCCGAGCAGAGAGGCGGACGAGCCGACTGAAATTGCCCCGAGCGCAAGACACCCTAGACCCGCGACGAGCGCGCGATGGTGCATCGAGGGCCTCGCGACGCGCTCCGCGACGGCAGCGGCGGACACCGCCATTGCCGCCCAGACGAGGGGCGCCACGAAGGGAATGGCGCGGGCGAGCGGCCGCGTACCGTTGGAGGCGAGCAGCGTTGCCAGCGCGGCGGCGGCGATTGCGAACCAGAAGAGAGCGCCCCCAATGGCGGCGAGCCGCGTATGGACCGCCTGCGAAAACCTGCGCGCCGTCGCCAGGATCGCCGCAACCGCCGCAATGGCGATGAAAGCGCGCATCGCCGTCGCCGGAGGCGGCTCGGGCGAAAGGGCGCCGGGGGTCACACACGCCGCCAACAAGTGAGCGAGTCGAGATGCGAATTCGGTCAGATCCAGCACGGCGGTAGGCCCTCGTTCACGGCAGCTTCAAAGCGAGCTGCGTCGCCACGAACGTACCGGGAGGTGCGACCGTGATATCCAATTTCAGCGCGCGGAGACAGTCGGCAACGTCTTTGCGGCGAGTATCCTCGGCATCGGCGACCGAATACGATTGGAGCGTCCCGTCGGCGCCGAACCCGACGCGAACGCGGAACGTACCCGACGCAGGCTCGGCGCTCGCGGCAGCGGAGGGCCGCCAGCACTCCTTCACTACGCGCTTTCTTTCTCGCTCGAGCGCTTTCACCGCGTCTTTCGTCACGCGGTCTTGCACCTCGGGAGAGACGCCGGGACCAACGGGCGACGGATTGGCCGCCTCCGCCGGGGCCTGCGCCCGTTTCGGAGGCGGGCTCTCGAAAACGCTTTCTTCCACCGAGGCCGAGCTGGCGGCGGGAAGCGGGGCGCTGGCCGGCGTGCTGGCGCCGGCCGACGCCCGAAGACCGAAGTAGAGGCCCATTCCGATAAAGATGCCGGCGATCACGATCGCCCCCGGCAGGAGCAGCTGCTTGTCGCCCATGTTGCGCGAGATCGTCGCGACAGCGACGTGCGCGCGGACGTTGCGAGCCGCGCGCACCGTGCGCCATCAACGACACATCAATACTTCATCCATTCGAGACAGCAGAGCGAGCCCGCCTGCGTGCTGGTGTAATTCTGCAGCCCATCGAAGTTGTTGCAGTCGGTCCCATTGGTGGTGAGTGCGTCGTCGTCATTGACGCGATCGCGCAGCCAGCGTCCCGCCGGGATCGCGAACCCTCCGCTGTTGCACGCGCGGCGCACCTGATCGTGAGAGCAAAGCGAGGCGCCGCTGAAGATGTTCTGGCACCAATTCGAGCCCGAATTCCAATTCGCGTTGAAGGTGTCGTTGAAGATGCAGAGCGTCGAGGACGTCTGGTTGATTGTCGTATAGCCGGAAGGGCATGCCGCGATGCTGGTCGGTCCGGCTGGCCCCTGCGGGCCTTGAGGGCCCTGTGCGCCTTGAGGGCCCTGTGCGCCTTGAGGCCCCTGCGCACCGGTCGCGCCAATGGGACCCGTCGCACCAACCGGGCCTTGTGGACCTTGCGGACCCGTCGCACCAATCGGACCCTGCGGACCTTGAGGACCAGTCGGACCCACGACACCCGCCGGCCCCTGCGGACCTTGAGGGCCCGTGGCGCCCGTTGCTCCTGCAGGACCTTGTGGACCGGTCGCGCCAATAGCACCCACCGGACCTTGCGGCCCCGTTGCGCCTGTCACACCAATTGGGCCTTGCGGGCCCGTCGCGCCCGTCGCTCCTATTGGGCCTTGTGGACCTTGGGGACCTGTCGCGCCAATGGCACCCGCCGGACCTTGTGGACCCGTCGCCCCCGTTACGCCGATTGGGCCCTGTGGACCTTGAGGACCCGTCGCGCCCATTGCGCCCGCGGGACCGGCTGGGCCCGTTGCGCCCGTTATGCCGATTGGACCTTGTGGACCTTGGGGGCCCATCGCGCCCATTGCGCCCGCGGGACCGGCGGGTCCAGTAGCGCCCGTTACGCCGATCGGGCCCTGTGGACCTTGAGGACCCGTCGCGCCCATTGCGCCCGCGGGACCGGCGGGCCCCGTTGCGCCCGTCGCACCGATAGGACCAGCCGGACCAGTCGCGCCGGTAGCACCCGCGGGCCCCGTTGCGCCCGTCGGGCCCTGCGGACCCTGCAGACCGGTGGTCGCGCCCACCCATTCACCGTTTTCATCGACGATCAGCGTGTCGCCAATCGAGATGGACGTCGGGTGAATGTCGCCGTCGACATCGGTCGCAATGCCCGCACGCACCGCGTGCGGAACGCTGAGGATCTCCGTCCGAGGCGTCATCTCGTCGTCGGTACCGACCTTGATACCGAGGTATCGAATCGATCCGTCGAAGACGACCGCGTCGAGCGGAGCGTCGGTGCCGAGCGCGACCGAGAAGAAACCATTCGTGAACGTGACCGAGTGCGTCTCCGTCCAAATGGGCGTCGATGCATCGACGGCGTCGTAAATCGAAAAGACGACGTCGAGCGTCGCATCGATGGGAGCGCCGCTACCGTCGAACAAGCGCCCCTGATGCGTCACGCTCTCCGGAACCGCCGCGTAGGCAGGCACGGCGACGAGCGACGCGCCGACGAGCGCACATGCACCAATCCAATGACGGGTAACCCTGCTTCTCATGGTGTGCTCCCATTGGCGCCGACGAGGCCGCCCTGCATTTGATAGCTCTCGGACGTGGAGAGCCCCTGATTCGGCGTCGATTGCCCGAACGTGAAGACCATTTGGTAGCTCTGGCTCTGCACCTGATCACCGGCGCTCACGAAGTTGAAGGCGCTGGATCCGTTTTGGGGCTGCGCGCCGCCGCCTCCGCCGCTTCCGCCTTCGGACGTGCCGCCTTCACCGCCGGCGGCGCCGGCTCCACCAGCACCGCCGGAACCACCCTGTGAGGCCGTGCCGCCTTGGCCGCCCTGGCCCCCTTGCGGTGCGCCGGCCTGCCCTCCACCACCTGGAGCTTCGTCGTCACTGCACGCGACTGCGGCGCAGAGACAACTCGTAATGACGAACCCCCATCTACTCTTCATATTCGCTCCGAATGAGCTCAGTCCTAGGGTGCCGAACGTAACGGCGCCTCATCAAGAAGCACAAGATCTATTTCGGCCCCGAATCGTTTTTGCTCAAACGACTTTGGTGGGCGACTTTGGTGGGCGACTTTGGTGGGCGACTTTGGTGGGCGACTTTGGTGGGCGACCTTTGGTGGGCGACCTTGGTGGGCCGTCGTGACCGCCGTGCTGATCAGCTAGGCCGATCAGCTACCGCCGATTCGCTTCCGTAGTGCGTGCGGAGGCGCTGGAGCCGCTCGTCGCTCGGGGTCATTTGTAGGAGGCGGACGAGCGCGTCGTTTCCGGTTTTGAGCTCGCCGACGTGGATTGCGCTCGTCGCGACGAGATCGAGCAGCTTGGTCTCGTACACGTTGCGATCCACGAACAGCGTCGCCTGCGTAGGGAACGGAATCGCCGCGCCGCGTGATGCGAAGAGATAGGTGAGAGGCCAATTCTTCGCCTCGTACCAATGCCAAGCGATGGCGAAGAGCGGCTCGGCGCGGTGCGGGCTGTGCGCGTGGGCGTCGAGATAGAGCTGTTGGACGTCCGGCCAAGGTCGGTTCGCGGCCCCGGCGGTGCGCGCCATCCGAAAGAGCGACTCGTAGACCTCTTCCGTCCACCCACCTAACGCCACTCGGTGCGCATATGCGCGGTGTGCTTCCTCGTGCTCGCCAAGGCACTCCATCGTCTGCGCGAGATAGAAGGCAGCCCGCGCGCGCGCCGGATTTCGCTCGAGCTCCACCGAAAGGAGCTTCTTGTCGAGCAACCACCTGCGGCGCTGCGAATCCGCATCCGAATGGCGCAGGTCGTGAAAGACCTCCACGCCGGCCGCGCGCTCGGTTGGCGGATCGACGCCCTCCTTCATCAACACCTCGTGCGTCACACCGACATAGCGCCACCCGGCCGACGTCCGCGCCAGCCTCGCCGAGTCGTAGACCGTCTGGCCGAGAAGCACGCGAACGTAATAGGCGCCGTCCATTGCGGCGCGACGTGCCTCACAGAAAACACGCAGAGCGTCGCCGCCGACGACCGTCTCGTCTCCGCTGAGCATCAGTGTGAAGACCGTCTCGTCGCCCGCGAGCTCCAGCGCGCGGTTGCGCGTCGCACCGAAGTCCACGAACGGCTCCTCGACCAGACGCCCGGACACGCCCTCCATGACGTCGCGGACGATCGATTGCGTCCCGTCCGTCGATCCCGTGTCCAGCACCAACCAGCGGTCGACCCACGGCTTCACCGACTCGAGGGTTGCGCGAATCCCCCGCGCCTCGTCCTTGACGATCATCACCAGGCTGATCAGCGGCTTCGACATGGAATGAAGAGTTTTACCGCAGCGCGGTGACGTATTGAAAGCTCCCGATTCCACTCGGGCGGGCCAGACTCAAGGGGGTCCAATCGGCGCGCCGTCCCACAAGACGCCTCTCGCACACTCGAGCTCGTTCAATTGGGCGACGAGATCCGGCGGAGGCGGGCTCCCGGTTCCGCACCGCGTCGCCAAAAAGCGCGTGACGTTCTCTTCGTCGGGTCCAATGGGGCCGACGATTCGATAGGAGAACCGGCCGGGGTCGAGGAGCACGAACCAACTGAGGTGAAAACCGTGAAACGGTCCGCCGTAATCCTCTATGTTCGAGATAATGTTTCCGCGGACCGCGCGATCCGCGCAGTCGTAGATAACATCGAAGCCGTTCGTTCCTCCGAGATTGGCAATCAGCTTGGTTGCGACGTCGACGGCCATCAGCGCATTCGTGGTGCCATAACGTTTCGCACTGAAGTAGACCCGGCGCCCATCCGACGAGAAGGCGCATTGATAGATGTCACTTCCGTCAAATGGGAGCCCCTCGAGCTTCGCCTCGTTCACGATCGTCGCTGTCGCCTGATCGAACAGAAGCTCGCGTCCACGGTCGCCGGGTGCCTCCAGCCACATGAGCTTCGTTGCGGGCTCCCAGCGAGCAACGTGGACACCATCATAGGATTGGCAGCTGACCGGAGCGGATTCGACCCGAGGGGCGATCGCCGAATCGGCAGGCTGCGCGTTGGTGACAATGCTCGATGACGAGGGCGCGACCATCATTGTCGACACGCTCGGAGGAATGCCGTCGCGCCGCCGCTCATCGCCGATGCAGGCCACGAGTGCGAGGACCGAAACGACAGTAGCGAACAGCTTCAAACCCACCACGGACCCGTCGCTGAACATATCCGTCGGCGCACGACCCAGACGATGACATTGCACCCGCGAAGAAACCGGCAGGAGTTGCGTTATCCCCCCGCGAGCCGTTCGCGGGCGATGGCCTCTCCGCAGCATCGCGTGACGAGCATTCAATCACTTACGACCCGGCCGGGTACGCGCCCTTCCCCAGCACCCCCAACGGCCCCCGCGGACGCGAACAATCGGCGGGGGGACGACGCAAGTACCCGCGATTCGTTCGCAGCACCACCCGTGCGGGGTTCGCTCAGGCACCGGAAAGCTCACAGACTGCGCGCACCATCACCGTAGCAAGCCAATGTTTCCGTTCAGCCGCGGTCGCTCGGATCGTAAGCCTCTTCGAGCGTCCCCGGCCCAAGCGGCACGAGAACGGCCGCGTCCACGAGCGCGTCGCGCTCTTCTTTCGCGAGCAGCATCCACGCCGGCTCGTCGGTCTCCGCGCCGCAGGTCCTCTCATCGAACGCATAAAGACGGCGAGGATCGGAACGCGCCTCGAGCTTCGCGTTCGTCACTCGGACCACCCAACCGATCTGATGACGTCGAAGCTCATCCTCGTCTTCGTCGCCGACGTCGGACGAACCGCTCGCGAGCGCCTCCTCGACGCCGTCCTCCTCGAGGCCGAGCTCCTCGAGCGACGCGCGCAAGCCGTCGATCGCGCTCTCGACATCGCCGGCGTGCCACCACCCGCCGGGAAACCGCCGAGCTTTGAGCAGCTTCAAGACGTGAGGTCGGCGTACGTCCGCGGTGGCTCCCAGGCGACGCACGATGCCCGCGACATGTTCACGCGAGAAAAACTCGCGCGTCTTCGACGCCGGCGCGCTCATTCCCCAGCCCCACCCTCGCCGCAGTCCTCGCCCCCACCGCCCTGGTCCGCGCCGCCCTGCTGCGCGCAGCCGCCGCCACCCTCACCGGGGTCGGTCCCATCCGTTACCGCGACACCATAGGCAGCGCACGAGCCGGTACCGAGACCGAGAACGAGCGCCGTCGCCAGCCATTGCTTCGACTGCCTGCCCACCTCGATCGGTCCGCCGCAATGCGGGCAAGTCGGCTCCCCGGACTTCACCGCACAAGCACACGAGGGGCAGCGAACGAAGCAAGTCATGGCTCGATCGGACGTCACTCGAAGTTGCTCGTCAAGACGCCGGGCGATCGAGAGCCAATGACGCGCCGTCCCGCTATTGCCCAATGCGCTACCGCCGCCCGAACGTCAGCCGCACGATCTGTGCGACGAGCCGGTCGAGCCGGTGCGTGAGCGCCGTCGGCGGCGTGCAGTAAGCAAACGCCTCCGCAACTTCGAGACAGGCCATCGTCTCCCGAGCAGAACCCAATGCCGACAAGAACCGCTGCGTGCGCGTGCCGGCGCTAGCTCCCTGCCCCTCCGCCAGATTCAACGCGACGCTTGCCGAACACCGTCGCAGCTGCCGCGCCAAGTCGATGTCGCGCCGCTCGATAGCGCCGACAACCGGAGCCAGCTCCCGAATGATCTCGATCGTCTCCCGATAAACCCGAAGCTCCATCACGACCTCCCTCGCCGAGCAGCTCTTCGCTCGGGCGAAGCCCGCGCCGTCGGTCGCGCGCAGGCGGCCTCAAGGGTCGCGAGCAAAGCGAGCGACGCGCGCGCTCTTGCGCTTGAAGCCGCCGAGCACGCCGACAAGCTGGGCAAGCCCGAGCGAAGAGTCCCCCGGCGGAGAGCGGGTGCGGGTGCGAGTGCGCGTTCGGGTTCGAGTCTGCGTTTGGGTTCGAGTCGCGCATCGAACCCGCACGCGCTCCCGAACCCGAACCCAAACCCACACCCGCTCGCGAACCCGAACCCGACCCCGGACCCACACCCACAAAAGCGCCGCGGGCGGCGCCACCGTCTCCGGCAGCCCGCCCGCGTCACATCACGACCTCGCAGTCTACTCTTCGTTGACCGCGACCATCGGCTCTTCGCGGTGCGGGCGCGGCATCTCGCGCGGCATGACGAGCGGCTCGCCGTCGACGAGGACGTTGAGCTTCTTGTACGCCGGGAGACCCGTGCCGGCCGGGATGAGCCGACCCATGATGACGTTCTCCTTGAGGCCACGAAGGTCGTCCGTCTTGCCGTTGATGGCAGCCTCGGTGAGAACCTTCGTCGTCTCCTGGAAGGAGGACGCGCTGATGAACGACTCGGTCGACAGCGACGCCTTCGTGATGCCGAGGAGGAGCGCCTCTGCGATGGCCGGTCGGCCGCCGCGCGCGATGACCTTCTCGTTCTCCTTCTCGAAGATGTGCTTCTCGACCTGCTCGTCGACGAGGAACGCCGTGTCACCGACCTCCTTCACGCGAACGCGTCGGAGCATCTGGCGAACGATGACCTCGATGTGCTTGTCGTTGATGAGAACGCCCTGCAGGCGGTAGACCTGCTGGATTTCGTTCACGAGCCACGCGGCGAGCTCGCGCTCACCCTTCACGCGAAGGATGTCGTGCGGGTTCGGCGGGCCGTCCTGCAGCGGGTCGCCGGCGCGAACGCGATCGCCCGGCTGCACCTGGATGTGCTTGCCCTTCGGGATCAGGTACTCGCGCGTTTGGTCCTGCTGCAGGCCGCCGTCGGGGGACGTCGGCGTGATGAGGACCTTGCGCTTGCCCTTGGTGTCCTTGCCGAACGTCACGAGACCGTCGATCTCGGTGATGATGGCGTGGTCCTTGGGCTTGCGTGCCTCGAAGAGCTCGGCAACACGGGGCAGACCGCCCGTGATGTCCTGCACCTTCGTGGTCTCGCGCGGCATCTTCGCGATGATGTCGCCGGCTTCGATGAGGTCGCCGTCCTGCGCGACGATGTGCGCACCGACCGGGAGCAGGTAGCGAGCGTCGAGGTCGAGGCCCGGGAGCTTGAGCGTCACGCCGGTCTGCGGATCCTTGATGCTGATCCGGGGCCGGAGATCCGCCGCCTTGGACTCGATGACGACCTTTCGAGAAAGGCCGGTCACCTCGTCGAGGCGCTCTTGGACGCTGACGCCCTCTTCGAGGTCGCCGTACTTCACGACACCGCTCACCTCGGTGAGCATCGGGGTCGCGAACTGATCCCACTCGGCGAGGAGCTCGCCCGGCTTGCACTTCTCGCCGTCGCTCTTCTTGAGGACGGCGCCGTACACGAGTCGGTTGTGCTCGCGCTCGCGGCCCGTGTCGTCGACGACGACGAGCTCGGAGTGGCGGTTCATGACGATGATCGTGCCGTCCTTACGCTTCTGGACGACCGCGCGTCGCAGCCGGACCGTACCTTCGGTGCGGGCCTCGAGGTAGCTCGCCTCGATCTTGCCGCGGGCCGCGGTACCACCGACGTGGAACGTACGCATCGTGAGCTGCGTGCCGGGCTCGCCGATCGACTGGGCGGCGATGATGCCGACCGCTTCGCCGACGTTGACCCGGTAGCCGCGCGCGAGGTCGCGTCCGTAGCAGAGCGCGCAGATGCCGCGCCGCGCTTCGCACGCGAGCACCGATCGGATGTTGACCTCTTCGATGCCGGCGTCCTCGATCTGTTTGACCTCGACCTCGCCGAGCTCGGTGTTGGTCGGGATGAGCACCTCGCCCGTGAGCGGGTCGATGACGTCCTCGAGGGTGACGCGGCCGAGGATGCGGTCCGCGAGGGACTGGATGACCTCGCCCGCTTCCTCGAGCTTGCCGACGCGAACGCCGTTGAGCGTGCCGCAATCGGTGTCGGCGACGACGGCGTCCTGCGCGACGTCGACGAGACGACGCGTGAGGTAACCGGAGTTGGCCGTCTTGAGGGCGGTGTCGGCGAGACCCTTACGGGCGCCGTGCGTCGAGATGAAGTACTGGAGCACCGTCAGACCTTCACGGAAGTTCGCCGTGATGGGCTGCTCGATGATCTCGCCGCTCGGCTTCGCCATGAGGCCGCGCATAGCGGCCAGCTGGCGGATCTGCTGCTTCGAGCCGCGGGCGCCCGAGTCGGCCATGATGTAGATCGGGTTGAAGCTCGGCTCGACGGTCGCCTTGCCGGTCTCGTGATCGGTGACCGTCTCGTTGCCGATGACGACCATCATTTCGTCGGTGACGCGGTCCGCGACGTCGGCCCAGATGTCGACGATCTTGTTGTAGCGCTCGCCGTCGGTGATGAGCCCCTCTTGGTAC
>JABFXY010000007.1 GCA_013361525.1 Polyangiaceae bacterium
TCGATGTTATCGCTCGACGCTTCGAGCTCGAGCTCCGCCTTCTCGATCGGCATCTCCGCCGTCTCGAGCTCGCGCTCCGGCATTGGCCGCTCGGTCAACATGCCGAGCACCTCGTCGATCTCGAATGAATCGTCGAGCGATGCTGGCTCGTCGGCCGGTGCATCCGGTGCGCGCATCGCAATGGCCGGCAGCTCGGAGTCGGCAGCCGCCGGGGCGATCGTCGCAATGGCGGGGGGCTCGGGCTCCCCGGGCTCCTCCACCGCAATGGCAGCACGCGCGGGAACGTCGGCTGTGGGCTCGACGACCTCCATAGCGTCTGATTCGCGATTCAATGGTGCGACGTGATCGATCGCGATTTCGTCCGATTCGATTGGCTGAACGGGTTCAGCGATCGCAATGGCGGGAGGCTCCAAAATCGTCGTGTCGGAAGCCGGTGTATTCGCTGAGTGAGGCGTTTTTGCGCTTGCGATCAGCCCGATCTCATCCAGCGCTTCGATAACCTCGTCGTGCGATGCAATGCGGCCGTCGGCCGCCGAATCGAGCGCATCCCGAAACTCTTCGACGCATTCGTACGCGCCCGACAATGCGCGGGCGATCGTGTCGTCGATGTCGGGATGAATCTCGTCGACCAGATCGTGAATGCGACCCGGCGCTGAGGAGCGCGCGACTCGCCCCGCGAGGATCTCCCAGACGAGAACGGCCGCCCCGGAGCTGTCTCCTTCGCCGGTCGAAGAAGCCGTGCCGTCGGCTCGAATGATGACGAAATCGAGGCAAAATCGGCTCGTATCCGTTCGTCGTGCGATCGCACCGGTGTCGCCGTCGACAGTACCGAGTAGATCGAAGGCCACCCGGAGTCGGACACGCTCGCTGAGCTCTCCGCGCTCGTTCAGGACGCGGACGAGCGCCACCTCCGTAGCTCGATCGTCCAAGACCAGCCATCGTTTCATCGTTCGCGGTTCGCTGTCACGCGTCGCGGCAGCGCTCTCGAAATCTTGCACCTGTTCGGGCGAGGGATACACACCTCAACGCTCTGTGTGCTCATTCGAGATCGCGTCGAAGAAGTTCTCGAAGCCGCGCGACCGTGTAACGATCGGCGCCACGTCACCCGCGAGGCGACGGCGCCGTCGTCGCAAAACCGCGGGCTCCCCCCCACACACGATCTTGACTCGTCGAATCGCAAGGCTCGAAATGAAGTCGCCCACCGCAATCGTCGGCACACCACTCGTCGCGCTATCGGAGCACCCCGACGAGCTGTCCGAGCCGATCCGATTGCGCATTGCGCTCGACGTGCTCGAGCAGCTGTCGCAGGCCGGCGCGCCCCTTCGCAGAGGAGACGGCGAAGCCTGGACGATCGCACACGTCGAGATCGTCGCGAGCGGGCGTGCCCGCGTGTCCGGCGTCGGCCAACGCGAAGGCGCGGCAGAGGTGCTCTGGGAAATTCTCGCCGGGCGTGCCTGCGACGGAGAGTTCCAGCCGCTCCGGTACGTCGTGGACGAAATCACCACCGACGTTGCGGAGGTGTGCGAGCGCGCGCTCGAGCCCGACGGATATGGCAGCGCGACGGAGCTCCACGAGGCGCTCGAGCGCGCGAGCGAAGGAAACATTGCGACGCGCCAGGAGGTTCGCCGCACGCTCAATGTCGACCAAGCGCTCGCGTCGGTGCGCCCGGGGCCGGATTTGGAGCCCGTCTCCAGTGAGCCGGTATCGGGCGAGCCCGCGTCCGGCCAACCGGCGGCGATTGAAGCAACGGCAATCGAGCCAGAGCCGAAGGCAATCGAGCCGGAGCCGAAGGCAATCGAGCCAGAGCCGAAGGCAATCGAGCCAGAGCCGAAGGCAATCGAGCCAGAGCCGGTTGCTGTGGTTGCAGCACCGGTGCCGGTGATCGAGCCGGCGCCCGCGGAGGCAGCTGCGCCAGCACCCATTGAGAAACCCGTGGGGGTGGTGGTGCCGGCAGTTGCCGCCGCTCCATCCACGATCGACGAGCCGCTGCCGACGCCACCCGCCGAGGCTGTTCCCGCCCCGCCGCCGGAACCGCTGCCGGCGACTGCGACCATTCAAGCGCCGCTGGCCGCGAAGTCTCCGCTGCGGCCTCCAATGGTCAAACCGCGGCCAATCGCCGAATCGACGAACGCGCGAAAGAGCTCGCCGGAGCTCGCGCCCGCGCGCGCGCCGCTGCCGCCTCCGCGCAAGCCCGGTTCAAAGCCGGAGGGGCCGAGACAACGCCTTCCAACGAATCCGTGGCCCGATCTCGCGACCGTGCTCGCCGAGCAGTCGGCGGAGCCCGCGCCCCCGCATGCAGTCGAGCCGCCGCCTGTAGCGCCTCCGGCGCCCACAAGGCCGACGAATGGCGCGGCACACGCGAAGCCGGTCGAGCCTCAGGAGGAGGAGCCGGATCTCGACGACGAGAGCACCCTCGTCGATGTCCCGGCCCCCGCCGAGCTCCAGGCCGTTTCCGTCGAGCAAGCCGAGCAAGAGGCGCCGCCCGTGGAGGCACCTGCGCCGCCGCCTGCGCCGACGCCGCCGCCTGCGCCGACGCCGCCCCCCGCGCCTGCTCGCGCGCCCGCGCCGCCGTCGCGTCAGCCAGCTCGCCCGCGTGCGGATTCGCAGCCGCGTGATGATGCGCAGGCCGCTCAAGCGGCGGCGCAGCTCTTCACGTCGAAGGGCACGCAGATCGTGTCGCGGCCTGTGTTCGCGCCGACGTTCGGTCCACCTCCCGCTTCGACGCCGAAGCCCACCGGGCAGGTCGATACGGTGCTGAAGTTCGCGCCACCTCGAGAGCCGTCCCCGTCACGTCCCGACCCGCTCGAGAGCTCGCCGAAGAGCAAAGCAGCAATCGATATCCGCGCAACCAGCGTGCTGCGCGCGCCACCGCGGGGCACGCATTGGGCGACGACCGTGGTGCTGGGCAGCGCTGCGCTGCTCGCGTTGGTGTTCGTCGTCGTGCTGCTCGTCTGGGTGATCAAATAAGGGCGAGCGCATCGTCGCGCTCGCCCTTATTCAGCGGCTCCTTCGATTCGAGATTCAGTTCGGCTCGGAGGAGGTGTCTGCCGGCGGAATGGTCGAGGACGGCCATTCATCCGTCGCGTGCACCGACGGCATTCGCTCGCCGCGCTTTTCCTCGGAGCGACGCTCTTCGATGCGCTTCTCCTCCGGGCGCTTCTCCTCGGCGGACTTCGGGCTCGACGGCGTTGCATAACCTGCAGCGGTCGCGAGCGGCATGATCACCGATTCGAAGATTTGCGGTAGCGGGATGTGATCGACGAGCACCGCGGCCGGCGTCGCATCGAGGATCTCCGCGTGCTTGAAGGCCGCACCCGTGCGACCGACCTCGAGCGCCTTGCGAATGAGCTTCGTGAGCTCACCGCGCGGCAGCTTCTCACCCAATGTTTCAATGGTGATGCCCTCGATGACGTCGGCGTGCGAAATCAAGCCGTGCGCAATGCCGCGGTCGAGGAGGTAGGCGAGATGCGTTTGCGCGATCTTGTGGCCACCCGGATCCTTCGAGCGGCTGACCTTCCAGAATTCGCCTGCAAGAAGGAATGCCCAAACCTTCTGCGCATCGAGATAACGAATGCGATCGTCCGGGTCGAAGGTGCGTACGATCGACTCGGGATCTGTGTCGCGCTCTTCGAGGGCGGCCTGCAGCAATCGGCCGGCATCCTCGGAGGGCGTACGGAGCGCGGTTTTCTCGCGGACACCCACGAGCACCGTCAAGAAGGTCGACCTGAGTCGCGGGTGCGCGTCGAGCGACGTCATGATCTCGCCCGGCGGAAAGTGCCGAATGAAATCCTGCGCCGTGCGCCTGCCACTCACCAACGAATGTTCGAGCGCCTCCGCGAGGAACCTCACCGGCGCAGCATTGAGCTTCGATACGAAGTTGCCGTTTTCCACGTCGACCAACGTAACGGGTTTCAATGATCGTGTCAGTGGTCGACGCCCGAAGTGCTCAGGTCCGGATCACCATAGCGCCTCTGCGATCTTCACCATCTCGCGCTTGCCGAGATCGAGGAAGCTCACACGCATCGTCCCACCTTCGGATCCGGTGACGACTCCGCGGACGCGCAGCGGATCGTTCTGTTCCGGGAGGGAAAGCTCGAGATCGAGGATGCTACCGGGCGTGCGTTCGGTGCCGGTGAACGCCGCGCCCCCGAGTGAGAGATTGCACGCACGTAGCGACACGGTGTGCGTCTTGTCGATCGCGGTGAAGTCGACGTCCACGCGCGTGGTGGCGCGTCGTTCCGAGATGTGACGGTGGCTCATGGCCTTCCGTTACCGCGCCCCGCGCTGCTCGGTGAAGTTTCGAGCGAGTGCGATCCCGCCCGTCACACACCTCGGAGGGCGTGCTGCGCGGATGCCTCACTACTTACTTGCCGGCGTCGGTGCCGGTGCGGAGCTCGCGCTCGGCTCGATCGTCGGTGCCGGCGCGGTGGGCGTCTCTTGCGACGGTGCCGTCTCTTTCCGGATCTCCGTCGCGACGGGCGCGTACTCGCGGCAGGCAGCCAATGCGAGGAGTGGCGCGAAGAGCCACGGCGCTAGCATTGCGGCGCGCTTCAGCGATGCGGTGAGGTTGCCGACGCGAAGGGACGTCACCCGCTGCTTCTATCACGAAAGGTCCGCCGAGGCCGGCCGAGCACACCGCGCCTCACGGGCAGACGTCGCGCCATTTCGACGACGCCATTGATGGTCGTAATGGTGACCATGTGACGTAATGGTCTGGCTACGCATTGGATGGAAACGCGTGCGCGCGTGATGGGACGAAGCAGCTTCCCATCGATCGATCAGCGTTGCTGCTCGTCGCGAGACCGTCTACCCGCGACGCCATGGTTTGGCTCTCGAGGGGGATTTGTGCGCTCGTCGTCGCGGCGAGCCTGACGGTTCTGGGTTGCGCGGGCATGGCGGAGTATCCGCTCGGCATTCCGTCCAGCTCGTCTCCGAAGTTCTACGCTTCGATGGAGGCGGTCGCCGCCAAACACGGCATGCAGATCTCGCGACACGCGGAGTCGCTCAACATCGAGACGGAGGACGGCGAGTGGCTGCAGTACATGCAGCGCAACGGCGTCATCGTCCTGGTCGTCGTCGCGAACACCGATGGCCTTTCCGACGATCAGATCGAGCTGCGAAAGTCCGACCTGAGGAAACTCTCGGACGAGCTCGTGCGCGAAGCTCGGCAGACCGCGGCCGAAGCCTCCGCGTTCGACTGACCCGAGCTGGAAAAAAAGAGAGGCGAGCTCGGTGGAGCTCGCCTCTTCGTCGCGCTACGCAGGCTGGCGAGTTACTTCTTCGCCTTCGGCGGCGGCGCCTTGCCCTTGTTCGGCGGCGGCGCGGGCTCCGGCTCCTTCTTGCGGCCGGCGTCCTTCACCTTCGCGTCGACCTCTTTCGAGGCCGTGTCCTTGTTCTTCCGAAGGCTCGGGAGCTGCGCGACCGTCGCGGAGTCCTGGAAGATGATGCCGAACGTGCCGTCATCCCAGTCCACCGCGCGAACCTGGCTGGTCGCGTCCTTCCAATCGACCTCTTTGTACGGACGGCCTGCGGCCTCGTCGGCGGCGCGCACGCGGCCGTTCGCACCGTAGTAGGTGTTGAGCTTCCCGACGGCCTCGTCGAACGTCTTCCCCCAGTCGGACTTTTCCCCGAGCTTGATGGAGTCGACGACCTTGTACATCTTGTCGTTGATGAAGAAGAAGTAGCGAGTCTTCCCGCCGCGATCGCTCGAGAGCAGGAACTCCTTGTTGTTGTAGGTGTACTCGGGGCGGAGCGGCGTCTGGTCCATGCCGGTCGGCACGGACTCGAACTTGATCTCGCTCCGGCGGAACTCGGCCTTCTTCTCGGCGACCTCCGCGTCGAGGCGATCCATCTCCGGTCCGGGCTGCGCCTTGCGGTACTTCTGCGCAAAGTCGCCGTCGATCACCTTGTCGTAGACGCTCGCGAGCTTCTTCTTGTCGATGCCCCACGCGAGCTCTTTCGGCTGAATCGTGATCGGCGTCTTCGCTGTCGGCGCCTCCGCGGCAGCAGCCGGCTTTTTCTCGTCTTTCTTCGGCGCACCCTTTGCCGGGGCGCCGCCTTTGCCCTGCGCCCAGGCCGACGGCGCTGGCGATGCGAGACCGATTCCCAGGGCGACGGCGGTGCCGATCACCCAAATGCCCAGCTTCTTCATCCCTTCCTCCGGACTACGCTTCGCTGCGAAACCGAGTTCATTGCGCGGATGCCCCGCACACTCACGTGGCGAGAGGCGGCGCGCAAGCCCTCAGGGGTTGCCCGCTCGTTGGTGGTGTTGGACGTGAGACGGTGCCGATCCGTGCAAACCCTCTTTAGAAAACTCGGTGTCACTTGTGACAGTGGGTTGGCCGTGTGGTAGGAGCACAGCCGAGTGGGCCGATCTTTTCGCGCTTTTTCGCTGACTGCAATGGTTGGGCTCGCCCTGACCCAGGGGGTGGGGTGCGCGTCGTCCAACGGGGAGGCCGAAGGCCCCGGGAAGGAGCTCGGCTTACCGGCGTGGCAGGGGTCGGCGCGCGACCTGTTCGGCGACGAGATCGATCCGTCGGCGCTCGGCATCTTGCCCCCGAAACCGCCTCGTAAAGACCAGGCGCTGTGGGCGCGGGCGCAGCAGGCGGACATCGTCGGGCGGGTCCGGGTGCAGACGGTGACCGTCGACTCGCGCGCTGGTCAGGCGACCTATCACCTCGGCCTGCAGTTCGCGAATCCGCCGCTGGTCGATACGAAGCTCGAGGAGCGGACGTTCGAAGTGACGGTAGATTTACGCGATCCCGCGTATGGCCTGGTGAAAGCTCAGGACACCGGTTTGCAAGGCAAGACCTTCGTGGGCTTCGTGAAGCGGTTTGTCGGGGCCGATGATGAGGTGGACAATCACTTCTACCTGACCGCGGACTCGGCCGAGGTCGCCGCGGTTGTTCAAGAAGCGGTTGCCGTCAAGGAGGTGTCGCAGTGAGCAACGTGAGCATCAAGACGGTGAAGGAGGTCAGCGGTATCCGCACGGCCAGCCAGATGGCCGCCGATACGCTCCTCAAAGTCGGCGAGATGCTCCGCGCAGGCATCACGACGGACGACATCAACCAGTTCGTCCACGACGACACGATCCGCCGCGGCGCGTGGCCGGCACCGCTCAACTACCACGGCTTTCCGAAGAGCGTTTGCACGTCGATCAACGAGGTCGTGTGCCATGGCATCCCGAGCGGGCGGGTCATCGAGGACGGCGACATCATCAACGTCGACGTCACGACCATCTTCGAAGGTTTCTACGGCGATACCTCGGCAACGTTCTACATCGGCAAGCCATCGCCGGATGCGCGACGCGTGACCGAGATCTCGCGCAAGTGCCTCGAGCTCGGCATCGCCGAGGTCCGCGAGGGCGCTCGCCTCGGGGACATCGGCGCGGCGATTCAGGAGTACGCCGAAGGGCAGGGGTGCTCGGTCGTCCGCGCCTTCGTCGGCCACGGCATCGGCCGACAATTCCACGAGCCGCCGCAGGTCCACCACTACGGCAAGCGCGGTTCGGGCCTGCGCCTCAAGGCGGGCATGGTGTTCACGATCGAGCCGATGGTGAACCTCGGCTCGTACGACGTCGAAGTGCTCGCCGACAAATGGACGGCGGTGACCGTCGACGGCTCGCTCTCCGCGCAGTTCGAGCACACGGTCGTCGTCACCAAGACCGGCTGCGAAGTCCTCACGAAGCGCCCGCGCCCGCTGTTGCACAGCGAGGTCTTCCCCTCCCAGGACGGCGCCTCGTTGATCGCTGCCGCTCGCTAGGAACAGCGCCCGTCCTTTCGGCACAACGTCGATGTCGACGGCAGCTCCAAAAACAGGAGCCGCGTCGATGGACGTGCCGCGGACGGGCTATGTGATCACGGTTTCGTCAGTGGCAGTTCTCGCCCGGGGCGAGACCCACGAGCTCGCGCGCGTCGGCGCAGTCTAGCTCGGTCTCTCGGTAGAGGACGCGCGCGGCTCGTTCGAGCTCGGCTCGGCGTCGCTCTGGTGGCGCGGAGCTCGCTGCCTTCAGCGCATCCCGTGCCTCTTTTGGAACCGCCTCGCTGTGAATAAGGAGCGGCGCCATCGAAAATCTCATCGTCATCTCTTCTGCTAATGGGCTGAATCCGAGCCTTCTTCAATGTGAGCCGCGCGGACTTAGCCTTTCTTATGGATGTGGCGTACCGGCTGGTCCTTTCAGCGCGCGTCGGTTACGCGGCGCTTACGAGACGTTGCACTGATGCCGCATACCGGCAGAACCAGGCACGGTGCCTCCGTATTCCGTTCTAGCTCGCCGCCAGGCGATCGTCGAATCCTGGGGCGTGCGAATATCGGGCGAGCGTTCATGAAGAGGTCAGGACAAGGCTTCGGCCCGTTCGGTGTGAACCCGACGGCCGGGATCACGCGCAACAGCACCGGGGGCAACCCGGTGAACAGCCACCCTTCATCGTCCAACGCGTCGAGCAGCTCGTCTTCGAACACCCGGACCCTGTACCTGTCGGCGCACTTCGTCGACCGGGGTGACGGGCAGCTCGAGTTGATCGCTGGGAAAACCATCGCGCCCGACACCCTCGCCATCGATCAGCTCATCGGCTTGCTTCTCGAGATGAAGCCCGGCTTCAACCAAGGCTCGTATCAAGCCCTGGCGAAAGAGTGCGCGCGGCGGTTGAAGGCCGAAGGGCGCGAGCAGGACGCGCAGCTGTTCGATGCGATGGCTGCGCAGACCCCGAGCTCTTTGATGCCCGCAAGCGCCCCGCATCTGCAACCGTTCGACTCCTCCAAAGGACAGCTCGGGAACATCGACATGATCCGACAGTTCTACGGCAATCGAGAGGAGACGCGCGGTGGGCAGAGAAGGATCCTCGTCGGGCCCTCGGACGACTCGCGGTTCCAGCTCGACGACATGACGACGCCGTCTGGGACGTTTGCCTACGTGACGCTCTTGAACGGCCAGACCCTCGTGTGGCCCTGTGACCCAAAGGGGACGGACACGTTCCACGGAGGCCTCTCGTATTTTGCGCCGTACGTCGCGTTCGCGGGGACGGTGACCTTCAACAAGGATGGGTCCGTTCATGAGTGGAACGCGGACTCGGGCACGTACAAACCCGAAGTGCGTTACAACGCTCAGGCGCCCTTTCCGCAGGACAAGTTCAGGCAGGGGCTGGGCTACTGAGCGTACTTCGACGCGCTCTCGCGAGCGCGTCGGTGACTGCCCTCCGATTCAGCGCATGCCGGGGCCGCGCCTGCCCATGGGTCCCATCGGTCCCTTCTCGATGCTCGAAGCGAGCGCCTCGCGCTGATCGGCGTCGAGCAGCGGAACCACGACGGCCAGGTCGTCGAGGAACGGCGGCGCCATCTTCGGACGCAGCGCCTTCATCGACGCCATCGCGCTCTCGGCATCGAACGTGTCCTTCGCGAACGATTCGAGGAAGGCTTTGCGTGCGGCGATGTGCTTGTCGCGCTGAGCCTCCATCTCCTCCTTCGTCGGGGGCGCTTGGTCCGAGCTCTTCATCCGAGCTTCCATCGCGGCTTCGATCGCCTCGCGCTGGTCGTCGCGGAGCTCGACGCCGTTCAAGACCATCTTCTTCATCGGGCCACCGCCTTCGCGCGGGCCCTTCATCATGTGTTTGCCCGGAGGCGCCCCATCGAAGGGCTCCTCCATCCGTTCGCCGACGGCGGCGACGAGCTTGGTCCGCTGCTCGGGCGTGAGTGTGTCGTGAAGCTCGTCGAGGGCGGCCTCGACCTTCGCGAGGCGCACGGCGTGAGCCTCCTCGGTGTCGTCTGCGCGGAGCTTCGCGACGTCGACCTTGCCCGCACGAACGGCGGCGGCGAGCTCCTTCGCGTGTTCGTCGAACCCAGCCTTGCCGTCTTCACCCGGTGCGCGCAGCGAAGCGAGCGATGTTTCGATCGTGGAGCGCTGCGCGTTCGACAAACCGATCTCCTCCTGGAGGGCGGCGTGCAGCAACATCTCGGGGCCGGGGCCTCCGCGATGGTGGATCATTTTGCCGAATCGTCCGCGTTCCCGTTCGCGCGGCGCGTCTTCGGTTTCTGCCTGGCTCGGTGCTGCGTTCTCGATCGCCTCGGTGCTCTCGTCGACCGACTCCTGATTTTCCCCGGCGACCTCGCCGTTATCGCAACCGGCGACGGCGGACAGCGTGACGAACAGGACGGCGACCGTGGATCCAAAACGATGCTTCATTGGGCTCTCCTTCTCGATGACAAGGTGGGACCCCTCTGTCGACTGTCCGTTAGCCGATCGTGTTCGAATGTGTACCGGGGGCCGGGAGGACCAATTGCGTTGCAGAGTCTCGCGTATGCGAATCGCATTCTGTGCGGCGCTTCTCGTCGCTGCGTGCATGGGTGGTTGCACGCCGAGCGTCCAGCTGAAGAGCGCCGTTCTGCAGGGAGCGACGCTTCAGGGTCCGAGGTTCGACGCCGTCCTCGCGTTCGACAACCCCAACGCGTTCGATCTGCAGGTGCGTGCGGTCCGCGCGAACGTGCGCGTCGGCGCAGCGACCATCCCGGTCATCTACGAGCCCAACGTGTGGATCCCCGCGAACCAGACCGTGAACATCTCGGTGCCGGTGACGGTTCCTTGGACGGCGGTCCCGACACTCGCCGGGCAGGTGGTGACCGCGTCGTCGGTCGCTTACACGATCGCGGGCAACGCCGACGTGACCGCGAGCCGAGCGCTCCAGATCGACAGCGACGCGTATCGTTTCAACGAGGAAGGAACGTTGCCGCGCTCGATCTTCCTTCAGACCGGTGGGGGTTTGCCGCTCACGCTCGGCGTCGGAGCGCCTGCGAGGAGGTAACTCCGACACAGACGAAGCGGCGCCCGAAGGATTCGCAGGCCCGCGGCATGTATTCAGGATTTCTCAAGCGATTGTTGACGCCTCACGGGGAGGCGGCGCTCGGCTGCTAGGGTGAAAGACGATGATCGAGAGCGGCGACGAAGCGACATCCGTCGTCTACATCGAGGACGACGAGAAGCTCGCGCGCCTAACGGCGAAGTACCTCGAGTCGCACGGGTTGCGCGTCACCGTCGCGCCCGATGCGCATCGAGGCATCGAGGTCGTCCTTCGCGAGCGGCCGGACGTGGTGCTCCTCGATTTGATGCTGCCGGGGACGCACGGCTTCGAGGTATGCCGGCAGCTACGCGCGCGGCTGGACACGCCGATCATCATGGTGACCGCACGCGGTGAAGAGGCCGATCGTGTCATGGGCCTCGAGGGCGGCGCGGACGACTACATCGCGAAGCCGTTTTCGTCACGGGAGCTGCTCGCGCGGATTCGGGCACATGCGCGGCGCGCGCGCGGTAAGAGCGGCCCTGCGACGTCGCTCGTGCGCGCGGGCGTGCTGGTCATCGATCCGACGTCGCGAAAAGTGACGTTTCGGGACGAAGAGGTTCAGCTCACCACCTACGAGTTCGACCTGCTCAAGGCGCTCGCGGAGCGAGCGGGCAGAGTGCTGAGCCGGGAGCAGCTCGTGAACATCGTGCGTGGCAGCCCCGATGAGGCCTTCGACCGTTCCATCGACGTTCACGTCTCGCATCTCCGAAAGAAGCTCGGCGACGATCCTCGTAGCCCGCGCATCTTGAAGACCGTACGCGGGGTCGGGTACCTGCTCGCGACCGATCGGATGTCATGAAGGTTCCGAACCTTCTTCGCTCGAGGCTCGCGCTCCGGATCTACCTGACGGGACTTGCGCAGGTTGCGATCGTCGCGGCCGGATTTTTTGCGATCGTCATCATGAATCGGCCGCCGTTTCGGCCGCCGATGCACGACACTGCGCGTGTCCTCGCGGATCAATTGATCCCGATCGCGGGCGATCGCGCGTCGCTCGCGCGAGAGCTCGCGAAGGTCCACGACGAGCAGAACGCCGACGTGATGATCGTCGGTCCGGATGGTCACGACTACGTGAGCAGCCCCGATGCGGAGTCGTTTCGCTGTCCGCGCGGTCCGCATCCATTTCCCCCACCGCGCCCAGGAGAGCGCACTGTTGGTCGGGTGATCGTGCACGACCGAGAGGGGCCGATCGGCCGGCCGATCATGTGCGCCGTCGTTCCGATGCCTTTGCCGATCGGCCCAGGCGAGCTGCACTTTCTCGGTAAGCCACCGCAGTCACCACCTTCGCTCGCGCCGCGCATCGTGCCGCTGGTGCTGCTCGTCGTCGGCGTGTCGTCGCTCCTGCTCGCGTGGTCGCTGGTTCGGCCGTTGCAGCGAATGTCGGCGGCTGCGCGCGCCTTCGGAGCCGGCGACATGACCGCGCGCGTGAACATCCGATCCAAGGACGAGCTCGGCGAGGTTGCGCGCGCGTTCGACGAGATGGCCGCGCGTGTCACGACACTCCTGCGCGCCGAACGCGAGCTGCTCGCGAATGTGTCGCACGAGCTTCGCACGCCGCTCGCTCGGATTCGCGTCGCGCTGGATCTCGCGGTGGAAGGTGACGCCGCCGTCGCGCGCGAAGCGCTCACCGACATTGCCGGCGATCTCGACGAGCTCGAGCGGCTCTTGTCGGACGTGCTCACCGCGGCGCGGCTGGATCTCGACGAGACGCGTGCATCGGGGCTACCTCCATTGCGGCGCGAAGACGTGGACACGCAGCAGCTCGTCGAAAACGCCGCGCAGCGCTTTCGAACCGCACACCCCGAGCGCATCCTCGACATCGAGATCGACGGTCCGCTCCCGCCCATCCACGGCGACCCTGTCCTTCTGCGTCGCCTGCTCGAGAACCTGATCGTCAACGCTCACAAGTACACCGAGAAGAGCGACGCACCGGTAACGGTCAAGGCGGCCTCCGAAACCGGGTCGATCGTGATCGACGTCGTCGATCGCGGCATCGGTATCTCGAAGGAAGATCTGCCACTCGTTTTTCGGCCGTTCTTCCGCGCGGATCGAAGCCGCACCCGCGCGACCGGCGGCCTCGGGCTAGGCCTCGCGCTCGCGAAGCGGATCGCAGAAGCGCACGGCGGCACGATCGAGATGGAGAGCGAGCTCGGTCGCGGCACGCGCGCTCGGGTCGTGTTGCCGGCTTGACCCTGTGAAGGGGGAGAGGAGAGGGGTCGCCAAGGGCGCCAAGGGGAGAAGGAGGAAGAGGAGGAGAGGGGATGGAACAGAGTCGGACGCCGCGGCGGCGCCGACGAGCGGCCGGCCTACCCGCAGGCACGCGATCCGAAGTTGCGTGGTTCAGACGTAACGCATCGACTTCGGATCGGAGAAGCCGATGGAAGCGAGCGATGCGACCGCGACCAAGCGGTGGGGAGCTTGTTTTCTGCTGCTCTTGTGATCCAAAGGGGCGGGGTTCAGTCTCGACCTGGGCACCTCGGATCGGGGCTGCCCCCCGCGGCGCCGGCTCACACGCATCGCAGCGCTGCGCCCGACGCGCCGCCCAACCACGTCGCCCGTCCGCCGCGTCCGCCGCGCAGCTTCAGCCCTTCTTCTTCTTCGCCACCTTCCATCGACCCCGCGCGCCTTCGATCATCTCCTTCGCCGCGGCGACGACCGAGCCCGTGACCTTGGCGCCGGCCATCATGCGGGCGACCTCGTGGATGCGGCCGTCACCGTCGACGCGCTCGACCGAGCTCGTCGTGGTGCCTTTGTCCGACGATTTCGTCACGACGAAATGAGCGTCGCCGAATGCGGCGATTGGCGCGAGGTGTGTGATGCAGAGGACTTGATGGTGCTTCGCGACGTCGGCGATCGCGGCACCGATTCGTTCGGCAACTGCTCCGCCGACGCCGGTGTCGACCTCGTCGAAGACGTAGAGGCCGACGCTGCCGCGGTCGGCGAGGACCCGCTTGAGGGCGAGGAGCGCACGCGAGAGCTCGCCGCCCGAGGCGATCTTTCGGAGCGGCTTCGGCGGCGCGCCTTTGTTCGGCGCGATGAGGAACTCGACGCGATCGATACCGGAGCGGCCGAGCCGCGCGCCTTCGATCGAGAGCGTCGACGCGGCTTCGCGCGTGGGGATCGGCTCCACCTCCACGGCGACGCGCGCGCCACCCATGCCGAGCTCGTGCAGCTCGGCGCTGATCGCCAAACCGAGCCGTTCCGCCGCTTTCTTTCGCTGGGCCGACAGCGCGAGCGCGCGCTCGCGCGTCGCGGGGATGCGCTTCTCGAGGCTGGCCTCCTCGGCGGCGAGTCGGCTCTCGGCGCCGGTAATGTCGGCGAGATCGCGCTCGAGGCGCGCCTGCGCGGCGAGCAGCTCCTCGAGCGTCGGACCGTGCTGGCGCAGGAGCCCTTCGAGTTTGTAGAGCCGCTCTTCCACCTGCGGGAGGCGTGAGGGATCGACCTCCGACGACTCGGCGTAACGGGCGCACTGCGACGCCGTGTCGCGCAGCTCCGTCCAGCACGCGTCCACGGAGCGCGCGAGCGGCTCGAGGCTGTCGTCGAGCTCACTCGCCGCGCGAAGATCGCTGGCGACCCGGGCGAGCTCGTCGCAGAGCCCACCCTCGGCATCGAGCCGAGCGGTCGCCCTCCGCACGAGCTCGAGGAGGCGCTCGATGTGACGGAGCTTCTTGCGCTCGGCCTGCAGCTCGTCCACCTCGCCCGCGCGCGGAGACACGTCCTGAATGCTCTGAAGCTGAAACCGCAGGAAAGCTTCTCGCTCGCCCCGCGAGCGCTCGAGCGAGCGAAGCTCTTCGATGCTCGACAAGATCGCCTCGAGCTCCGCGACCAGGCGCCCGAGCTCCGAGCGTGCGTCCTCGAGCTTGGCGAAGCGATCGAGGTGCTCGAGGTGCGTCGCCGGATCGGTGAGCTGGACGCTCTCGTGTTGCGACGCGATGTCGGCGAGCTCCGGCGCGAGCGAGGCGAGCTCGCTGGTCGTGCAGAGCCGTCCATTGAGGTACGCACGTGAACGGCCCGTCGACGAGATCACCCGCCGGACCGCGAGCTCGCTGCCGGTGACGATGCCTGCCGCGGTGAGGCGACCGATCGCGGGCGCCCGCTCCGCGTCGAGATCTCCGAGGTCGAAGAGAGCCTCGACCTCGGCTTCTTCGGCGCCCGGCCGAACGTGATCCGCGCTCGCGCGCCCCCCGAGCACGACGCCGAGCGCCCCGACGACGATCGACTTTCCCGCACCGGTCTCTCCTGTGAGGACGTTGAGACCGGGCTCGAGGGTCAGCTCGAGCTCCTCCATCAAAACGAAGTTCTTGAGCCGCAAGACGGACAGCACGAGCCGAGGCGGTACTACAAAACCAGCCTCGGTGCGTCGTCCATGTTGCCGGAGCTATGTCGTATTTCGACCGAGCCTGCGCTCCGTCGAGCGGGGTCGAGCTACTTCTGCCGTCGAACGGCGACCGGCACGACCAACGTCGCGCCCCCGCCGACAGGCGGCTTGAACTGCGCCCCGGATGCGCGCTTCACCATGCAGGCGACGACGTTTCCGGAGAGGTTGCCGGAGACACCGCTCGGCGTGGCAGACACCACCTCACCATTGGGCCCGATCTTCATCGTGATGCGGAGCGAGCCCTCCATCGTGTCGTCCTCGCGGTCGAGGCCGCTCTGATAACAACGGCGAAATGCTCCTTGGAGACCGCCGACGACCTTCGGCGCGTCGAGGAGGCCCTCGGGAAAGCCCTTGGGCGGCGGCGGAACGTCGGCTTCGGCGCGACGCGGGCCGACGGTGTCTCGCATATGGCCGCTGTCGGCGCCGCCGGAGTCGCTTCCGCGGTTGCCCAGTTGCGCGAGTATCCGCGAGCCTTGGACCTCCGGCGGTGTGGAGGTCGGCATTGCGAGATCGCTGATATGGGAGGAGACACGGGCGTCGCTTCGAGCCGCTTGGTCGAGGAGGGTCGTGTCGATTTGCCCATTCGTGAGCACGCGATCGGTCGATGGACCGCGCGTATTCAGCACCGTATTCATCTGGAGATCGAGCTCGGCCAGCTGGCTCGCGAGCGACGCTCGATATGACGATTTCGACGCCGCGCCGCCGAGCGGCCCGCTGACGCCGCCCGACTTGCCCTTTTTCGGAGCATCATCGGGTTTCGACGAGGGTTGGGGCGCGACCTCGTTCGGTGCGCTCGTCTCCGCGGCGAGGGGCGTGTCGACCTGTTCCTCTATCGTCTCGGTCGTCGGCAAATCGCGCAACGACTCGACCAACGATTCGATGACGATCCCGTCCGAAAAGGGTGGGTCTCGCCAATCCGAATAGATCGATCCCAACAAACCGAAATGGAGGAGAAATGAAAACGCCGCAATGACGGTGATGTCCCAATCGATCTCGAGGCCGCGTTTGATCGTTATGGGCGCGGCGGGCCGAGGCTGGACCATCGCGGGCAGCATCCCGCGCTTTGCGCGCACGGGGGTCTTCGTGCGCTCGACGGATCCGTCCGGCCGGCGCGCATCGGGCGTCAAATGGGACATAACAAAATGTCTCCTTCACGGCGCCCATCGAGACCGAGAGCCGTGAGGATTCGTTAGAGAAGCCCCGCCGAGCGAAGTTCCGACCGAAGGGAAATAAATGGCGCGCACAGGCGTGGGTGCCCAGTGCGACCGCAGGGAGCACACCCCAGGCGGGATCCGAGCCGTCGTGCGCGCGCGCGAAAATAATTGATCCGCTAAGCTCGTTCGCCGACGAATGAGCTGCGCGAAACTCGATCGAATCACGCCGACCAGGCGCCCCGAAGGGGTGCGCATCTCCGGTTACCAGCGTTGGCGTCACCTCTTGTTCGTCCATTACCGATACCCGGTGGAGGAGGTGCGAAAGCTGGTTCCATCCGAGCTCGAGCTCGATCTTTGGGACGGCGAAGCGCTCGTCGGCGTCGTGCCCTTCGAGATGAAGGACATCCGCCTCGCGTGGTTTCCGGCTGCGTTCGGTCTCGACTTCCTCGAGACCAATGTCCGGACCTACGTCCATTACAAAGGTGAGCCCGGGGTCTACTTCTTCTCGCTCGAAGCCTCGTCGTGGCTCGCAGTGAAGGGGGCGCGTGTCGGCTGGGGCCTGCCCTACCACCACGCAACGATGAGCGTCGATCATCGTTGCGGCGCGATCCATTACGAGACGCGTCGCCATTCCGACGAAACAGCGATGCATCGCGCCCGGTACCGCCCCGGCGACGAGCTCGGTCCGTCGGCGCCCGGCACCCTCGAGTTTTTCCTGCTCGAGCGGTACTACCTGTTCGCGAAGCGCCGCGGTCGCATCGAAAAAGGCCACGTCCACCACGTCCCGTATCCCGCGCAGCGCGTTTCGGAATTCGAGGTGAGCGACGGGCTCGTCGCGGCCGCAGGTCTCGGACCGGCGCCGCCGAGCCCTGCATTCATCCATTATTCGAGCGGCGTGGACGTCGAGGTATTCGGGCCCTGGCCGCTCGAATGATTGTCAGCGGATGTTGACCGTCTTGGTGACGATCGTCGGCCCGCCTTCGAATGGCGGCACCGACGCTGCCTTGAATGCGCGCGCGATACAGCCGCCCGTCGGCGTGCCCTGAAACGGTGGCCCGCTGATCGTGCTGCGCGTCACGCGCCCCGACGGCGCGAAGGTGATCGACACCTGCGCCATCCCGCTCGGGTCGCCGTCCTGTCGGCAGGCAGACGCGCTCCCCATCGCCGATTGAAGCGCCGCACTTGCGGCCTTCGGGTCGAAGGGCCCAACGGCTGCGGGCGCAGCCGTTGGAGCAGCGGTCGCTGCGTGTGTCGGCGTCGATGTCGGCGCAGTTTCGGCGGTCGCTTTGGTCGTCGCGGTACCGGAGCCTTTGCTGCTCGTCGAGGAGCCGTTCGATCCGTGGGTCGCGACGGGCGCCGCCGTCTCCGCCGCGACCGGCTGCGCCTCCTCCGCCGTCTCGGGGGGCGCGTCGGTCGTCGCCGACGTCGAGGTCGGCGCGGCGTTCGTGGCCGTCGTCGGTGCCGCCTGGGTTGCCGCGGGCCGCGCATCGGCCGTCGGCGCCGATACCGTCATTCGGCCGAGGAAAAAGCCCAACCCCAAAAGGCCCGCGCCAGCGAGCGCGAGGATGATCTTTCGACTCGATGCAGGAGCCGTATCGGGCGGGGGAGGTGCGGACGCTCGCAATGCAGCGACGTCGAGTGGTCGCGGCCGCGCGCTCGGCGCCTCGGACACCGCGCGCGGGGGCTCGGCGGTGAAAGAGGGCGGCTCGAATCGCGGCGGAGGTCGTGAAGAGATCGCTTTCGTCGCCGCTGGCGATTTCGGGCGTTCGCGCTCGGGCTCACTGCGTTCGGCGAACGGCTCCTCCAAGGTGGCGTCCGGAACTCTCGGTTCGCGCTTCTTGATCGGCGGCTTCGCTCTTCCGTCTTGCGGTCGCGGCGTCGTCGTCGCCTTCGCGGGCTCGGGCGGTGCGAGATCGAGCGGCGCGGCCGCGCTCACCGCGGGAGCCATCGTGAGGCTCGCGAGCTCCGTGTCGAGCGCCCTCTTCGTCGGTGCAGCGGTGGCTGTCAGCACGCGCAGATCGATCGTCGCGGAGTCGCTCTTGAGGTCGCTCCCGTCGGCCCCCTTCGTACGATCGGCACGCTTCGGGACAGCGGGGATCCGTTTGCGAGCAGCGTCGTCTTGTGCGGTCGTCGGCTTCGCCTTCGCCGTTTTGCTGTCGGCGAGCTTCGGCGGCGTTTTGCCTGGCGCGAGAATTTGCTCGATCTCCTGGAAGCTGACCGGCTCGAGCTCCAGGTCCCGTGCGCTGAGCGGAACGGAGTCTTCGTCGGGCTTGGACGAAGGAACGGCGCTGGGCGGGCCGCCCGAGCTCGCGGGATCCCCGTCGGCCTTCGAATCCTTCTCGCCATCGAGCGTGATGGAAGCCATTTGGAACCAAGCTTAGGCCGCGGTCTACCGGGGCTGCAAGGCGCGCACACGATCACGCTTGTCGCGTGCGTGGCCGCCACAGCGCGAACGTTCGTCGCCACACGCGAGTTGCGAGGATTATCGGAGCCAGGTGCGCTCGAGCCACGCGACCGCGTCGCCCGTGGAGCGCAATGCCTCATCGACCTCGAGCGCGCGCTTCGATGCGTCGGCGGGCCACTGGCTCTTTGCTGCGTCGATCCGCGAGCGCATGACCCACGACGATATTTCGTAATGGTGCAAGAGCGGTCGGTACGGATGATCGTCGAACGCTTCGAGCGCGCGCAGCCCTTGCTCCGGCGTCGCCGCGGGCAGCAGCGCTCGGCTCGCATCGAACAAGAGCTCGCGCAAAAGTTCGAATGCTCGCTCCGGTTCTTTCGAGACGCCGGTAAGCAGCGTTTGAAATGCGTCTTCGTCGAGGCCCTCGTCGGAAGCCGCTTCCGACATTCGCACGACTTGAGATTCGAGGAACGTGGAGCTCGGGCTGTGCCCGAGGAGGCGGCCGATCAGATAGAGATCGAACGCGCTCGCGATCGACTCGCCGAGCAAGTGGGCTTCGACACACGCCGGCAGGTTGCGGTTGGCGAGCTCGTGCCACGCGACGTGCATCACGACGTCGGCGTCGATGCAGCGCGAGCTGAGGACGTCGGTCGTCCCCGGCTCCCAGAAGAGCAAGTTCAGGAGCACGGCACGGTCCCATCCGAGCCATTCGCCTTCGGGGGGAACGAGGAACGTCTGGCCCATCGCGGACACGACGCGCTTCAGATCTTCGTACAGCGCGACGTGCCGAAAGGACGGCTCGTCTTCGATCTCGAGATCCTCGAGCGACGCACGGAACAGCCCCATCGTTCTTCTCTCAGAGATCGTTCGGGTTGAACTTCGGTGGCGGCGGCGGGGGCGTCGTGACGGTCGGCGGCGGCCGGTACGTCGGCGGCGGACGATACGTCGGTGTCGTCGCCGTGTTCGTGGTGGCGGGCCGCGCGCTCGGCAACTGCGGCGCCGTTGCCGTCGCCTCGGTCGATGTTGCGGGGGGCTGCGTCGCGGGAGCGGTCGGAGCGGGCGCTTCGGTGTGCGTAGGATGCGCCGTGACCGCGACCGGTGCGCTCGATGCCTTGTCGGACTTCGCCGGTGACGCTGTCGAACCGCCGAACAACTTGTCCTTGAACACGAAGCCCACGACGCCGCCGCCGATCACGAGCACGACGAGCGCGCTGATGATGGCGATTTTCGCGCCGCTCCCGCTCGGCTTTGCAGCGGGCACGGGCGCCGGCTCGGGCTCGGAGACGGGCGGGCGATAGGCTTCGACCGCGACGGGCAACACGCTCGCCTCGCGCATCCACGGAGATTCCTGCGAGGTGGGCGCGGATCCATTCGCGGCCGAGGCAGCGTCCGCGGCTGCGTCCATCGCAGGCGCGACGGGTGCAGGCGGAGAGACGGCGGCAGCCCCGACGAGCGCGGGCGGCGCAACCACCGGAACACCAACGGGTGCGGGGGGCGCGACCTGCGGCGTCGGCATTGGCGGCGTCGCCATCGGCGCCGTCCCGTTTGCACCGCCGCTAGCGTTTGGAGCGGAGGCGGTGCCGAGGTGCGGCGGGGGCGCAGGCGCCATCACCGGCGGGCCCACGACAGGCACCGGAATCGCCGCCGCAGGCGCTGCTTCCGGCACCGGATGCGCAGCGACACCCATCGGCGGCGTTCCGCCTCCGAGCTTCGCCGCTACTTGATGAGGCGGCGCTTCGTCGTTGATGGTCGGCGCATCGAGCGCTTCGATCGGCGCGGGCGTGATCACCCGCGCCGGCGGCACGACGGGTGCCGGAGCAACGGGCTGCGATGCAACCTGAGCTGGTGCAGCGGCAGCAGCCGCCGCGACGAACGGCGTCGCCGCGGCGACCGGCGCTTGAGCGGCAGGCCCCGTGTCGTCCGATACCGCGGCCATCGTGCCGGGGACCGGCGTCAGCGCGGGGGTGAGGTTTCGCTGGAACGGCAGCCCGTTCAACAGGTGGCTCGGCAGATTCGCCGCGCTCGCGGGTGCCGTCTCGCGCGCCATTCGACGCGCCGCAGGGGACATCCCGCCGGGTTGTCCCTGCGCAGGTGTTGAGGCCGCGAACGCTGCAGCTGCGCCTCCACGACCCGGCAGTGCGCCCGGCAACGCCCCCATGCGCGCAGGAATCAGCCTGCCCGGGTTGTCTGGCGACAGGAGCGGAGCGTCAGGGAAGGTTCGTACGGGCACGTATCCCTGGCTCATCGGGACAGGCGCGAGTCTAACCGAGGCACCCCGGCATCGCGGAAGAAAATTGCTCCCCTGAATGCTCAAGGGCTCGGTCGTTTCGCGCGTGTTGCCGGGCGACCTCCATGGGGCAGCACCGTGTTGCAGGCGAGATGAAAGAGCAGACCAGACCGGAAGGATTCCCGTCCGTCGGATCAAGGCGATCCATCGGCAAGCCGAGCAAATCGTTATTTGAATCGTTCGGCCTGCCGAGACATTGGGCAGTTCTTGCGCGCGAGAGCGAGTCGTGCATTGATGCGCGCCCGTTCGAGCTGGCTCGAGCTCTTTGAGGAGATGAACATGCGCTTGATGAAGCCATCCACGATCGCGATGGCCGCACTGACCTTGGGACTCGGTCTCATCGCGTGCGGAGATGAACCCCCGGCAGGTCCCGAAGGCGCCGCTTCCTCCGCCTCGGCGAAGCCTGGCGCCACGGCGGAGCCGATCAAGCGTCCCGATCCGATCGTCACGAAGACGTATCGAGCGGACGCTTGTTACTACGGCTCCCTCGCCCTGAAGCAAGCGCGCGACGCGTACGTCGCGAGCCTCGGCGGCGCCGAGCCGTCGGCCGACAAGATTCCGCAGTTCGGGTCGGACCCCGACGACGCGAAGAAGGACGACGGCGCCACGCCGACGCCCACGCCGGCCGGGTCCGGTGCGCCGACGGCCGCTCCGACCGCGAAGTCGACCGCTGCGCCGACGGCCAAGCCGACCGCTGCCGCGACCGCGAAGCCGACGGCCAAGCCGACCGCTGCCGCGACCGCGAAGCCGACGGCTGCTGCGACGGGTACCGCCGCCGCGACCGCGGATGCCACCGGTGCCGCGTCCGCCGCGATCCGCCCGCCGATGCCGCCGGAAAAGATGCGGCAGCAGGTGCGGTTCGATCAGTTCATCCGCCACTGCAACACGGCGATCACCGTGAAGGACGCCCCGGATCCGGATCTCGACGCCGCCCTCAAAGAGTTCAGCGAGTACGCGCTGCCGTTCTCCAAGGTCATTCAGGAGGCGAACAGCTACTACACGCAGGAGAAGTACAAGGAAGACGACTTCAAGCAGGGCAAGACGTACCACGCGTGTCTCACCGGCACCGGAACCTGCGAGACGAAGGACAAGAACGCCAAGCCCGTCTCGAACGCGTTCTCGCAGCTCGACGAGAAGCTCGCGAAGCTCAAGGCGGCGGTCGACAAGTACAAGGGCGCGAAGCCCGTCGACAAGGGCGCCTTCGAGGAGTCGCAGAAGGTCTCGGACGAAGCGGTTCAGCAGGCGACGGACCTGCTCCTCGCGTTCGACGCGAAGCCGGTCGACACCGCCAAGGCGAAGACCGCGCTCGCCGCCCTCGAGGCGACGACGGAGAAGCTGAAGGGCTTCGGTGAGGGCAAGGACAAGCCCGATCCGTGGGCGAAGGCCGTTCCGCCGCAGCTGTCGCTCCTCATCACCGAGGCGAAGGCTCTCGTCGAGAAGGCGCCCGAAGAGATCACGCCGGCGAAGATCTACAAGATCGTCAGCATCCACAACCGCGTGCTCGAGAAGAACTTCAGCGCGCTCCAGACGAAGCTCCGCGAAGCGAGCGGTGGCCGCCCGATGGGTCCGGCGCAGCGCAAGCTCCAGCCGAAGCTCCCGCCCAACCACCCCAAGTGAGCGGCGCCGGCGTCACTCGCCGGTAGACGCAAAGAGCCCCCGCTCCTCCAACCGAGGGACGGGGGCTCTTCCCATTTCGAGGGTCGATCGCTCCCCCTCTGTCTTCGCGATCTCCTTCTGCCCTTCGCGCCTTCGCGGTTTCTCGGTCAGCCCCGGCGGCGGCGGATCGCGAGCCGATAGAGCGCGTCGTATTGTTTGGCCGCGGTCGACCAACCCATCTGCTTCTGCATGCTGCGCACGCGCATCGAGTGGAAACGGTGCGGATCGTGGCGGTAGATCTCGACGGCCCATGCGACCGTCGCGACGAGCGCGTCGGCGGTGAGGTCGTCGAATTTGAAGCCTGTCTCGCCGTTCTCCACGGTGTCGTCGAGGCCGCCGACAGCGCGCACGACCGGCAGCGTGCCATAGCGCTGGCTGTACATCTGGTTGAGGCCACACGGCTCGTAGCGCGACGGCATGAGGAAGAGATCGGAGCCCGCTTCGATCCGGTGCGCGAGGCCTTCGTTCATGCCGATCCACGCGCGGAAGCTCCGCGACTGGTGGCTCAGCGCCTGGAATTGGCTCTCGAGGTGACTGTCGCCGGAGCCGAGGATGACGATTTGCGTGCCGAGCTCGAGCAGCCTGCCGAGCGCATCGGCGACGACGTCGATGCCCTTCTGACCGACGAGGCGGCTGACGACGCCGAGGAGAGGGACGTGCGGGTTTTGCTCGAGGCCGAGCTCACGTTGGAGGGCCGCTTTGCACTCCGCTTTTCCGCCGAGGTCGTGCGCCGAGTAGTTCGCCGCGATGTGGCGGTCGACCTCCGGGTTCCACGTGGATTCGTCGATGCCATTGAGCACGCCGACGACGTCGTTCCCGCGCGCTCGCAGCAGACCGTCGAGGCCTTCACCGCCGTCCTTCGTCTGGATCTCCGCCGCGTAGCGGGGCGAGACGGTGGAGACCATCGTCGAGTGCATGATGCCGGCCTTGAGCAGGTTGAGCTGGCCGTGCATCTCGAGCGACGAGACTGCGCCGCTGTCCCACGGCATCCCGGACTTCGGGAAATCGGCGCGCGGAAACCAGCCTTGGTAGCCCATGTTGTGGATGGTGAGCACCGTTGCCGCGCGCGCGATCGGCGTCCACGCTTCGACGGTGTCGAGGTACACGGGCAACAGGCACGTCGGCCAGTCGTGCACGTGGATGACGTCGGGCTCGAAGCCGAGGTAGCGGCACAGCTCGATCGCGCCGCGCGACAACATCGCGAAGCGCTCGAGGTTGTCGCCGAAGTCGCCGTGCGAGTCGTTGTAGATGCCGCCGCGATCGTAGAGGCGATCGTGCTCGATGAAGTACACCGGCGCTTGCACGCCTCGGTCTTCGCCGAGATTGGCCCGCAGGATGCGTGCCCATGCGGTCATCGGGCCGAACGGGATGCCGAGCGACCCCGCGAGCGGCGTGGCGTCGAACTTCTTGGTCGTCGCGTAGCGCGGCATCACGACGCGCACGTCGTGGCCGCGCTCTGCCAGCGCGACGGGAAGGGCCCCTGCGACATCCCCGAGGCCCCCCGCCTTGGCGTACGGGAAGCACTCGGACGTCGCGTAGAGGATCTTCAGGCGGGCCACGGCCCCCCTTCTAACACGTCACGTGCCTACGCTTCGTGGCGCACGTACTGATAGTTGACCGGCTGGCCTTTGATCCCGCGCGGCGGCGGGGCGATCCAGTTCGCCATCTCGTTGGGATCGAAGATCGGCTTGGTCATCAGGCTCGCGACGTACTCGTCGTCGGCAGGCGACGGGATCCACTCGTACTTCTTCGTCTCCCACACGTCCTTCGAGATCGGGTTGCCCTCGGTGTCGAAGTGCAAACCCGCGTAGATGCCGCCCGAGCGATGGAAGCGGCGGTGCGGGAGCTTGAAGCGGAACGCGATGCCGGCCTTCTCGAGAATGCGGTTCCACTTGTCGAGGCCGCGCTGCGAATCGACGACGTACTCCTCGCGAAGGACCTCGTTCATCGCGTTGCGAAGCGGAACCTCTTCCGTCTTCATGCCTTTGTATGCGCCGCTCTCGACGATCGGAACGTCGATGTTCATCGTCTGCGTGAGCGCGACGTGGTCGTCGTATTTGTCTTCCTTCGCGCGGCCCTTGAGGCTCGACGCGAAGTAGTTCGCCGCGTTGCTCGAGATCTCGCCGCCGAACAGATCGAGCGAGACCGAATACCAGAAGTTGATGAACCGCTGGATCGTCTGCAGATCGATGCCGCCTTCGGCGCGCGCGTCCTCGTTCGAGTTCTTCTTCATCAGCTCGACGGTGCGCTCGATGATGCGCTGCAGGCCCGTCTCGCCGACGAACATGTGGTGCGCCTCTTCGGTCAGCATGAAGCGCGTGGTGCGCGCCAGCGGATCGAAGCCGCTCTCCGCGAGCGCGAGCAGCTGATATTTGCCGTCGCGATCGGTGAAGTACGTGAACGAGAAGAAGCTGAGCCAGTGTTTGCACGGCTCGTTGAACGCGCCGAGGATACGCGGCTTGTCGGGGTTGCCGCTGCGTCGCTCGAGGAGCGCTTCCGCCTCTTCGCGGCCGTCGCGACCGAAGTAGCTCTGGAGCAGGTAGACCATCGCCCAGAGGTGCCGGCCTTCTTCGACGTTGACCTGGAACAGGTTGCGAAGGTCATAGAGGCTCGGGCAGTTCTGACCGAGGAGGCGCTGCTGCTCGACGCTCGCGGGCTCGGTGTCGCCCTGCGTGACGACGAGGCGGCGCAGCACGTTCCGGAACTCGCCCGGGATCGTCTGCCACGCGTCCTGACCCATGAAGTCGCCGAAGCCGATCTTCCGGTCGGCGATCGGATCCGCGAGGAAGATGCCCCAGCGATAGTCGGGCATCTTCACGTAGTCGTAGTGCGCCCAACCGTCGGCATCGACGCTCACGGCGGTGCGCAGGTAGACGTCGTCCTCTTGGAACCCTTCGGGTCCCATCTGCTTCCACCAGTCGACGAACTTCGGCTGCCACGCCTCGAGCGCGCGCTGAAGCTTCTTGTCGGATGCGAGGTCGACGTTGTTCGGGATCTTTTCGGAAGTAACGACGGTGCTCACGTTCTCCTCCAGTCGAACTCGGGGCGCTCGGGCCGCCCATACATCGTGAGAGCGCCGCGATCGCCGACGGCGTTCGGACGCTGGAAAATCCAGTTTTGCCAAGCGGACAGGCGCGCGAAGATCTTCGTCTCGACCGTCTCGGGGCCGGCGAAGCGCAGGTTCGCTTCCATGCCGGTGAGCGCGTCGGGCGAGAGGCTCACGCGCTCTTCGATCGCGATGCGCACCTCGTCTTCCCAGTCGATGTCGTCGGGCGCGAAGGTGACGAGGCCCTTGTCGAGCGCGTCCTCCGCGTCGATGAACTCTTTCTCTCCCTCGAGCTCTTTGACGCGCGCGGGCTCCGCGAGGAAGCGCGTCGCGAGGCGGCTGAGGCCGTTCGACATCGGGAGCGGGCCGAAGTTCATCGACGAAAGGCCCACGAACGCCTGCGTCTCACCCGATTTGGCGTACGTGCGGTCCGCGGCGAGCGCGACCTCGAACAACGTGCCGGCAAAGCAGCTCTCCGGCTCGGCGATCGCGAAGAGGCTCTTCGCCGTGAGGTCGAGCCGCTTCATCGTGCGCTTCAACTGAAGGAGAACCTCCTTCGCGAACCAGTCGTCCTTCGCGAGCGAAAGCAGCGCCTCGTCCCAAGCGCGAACGGCCGCGCCGTCACCGCGCGTGCGAAGAAGGACCAGGCCGACCTCGGGCTGGTTGAAGCGAAGGTCGACGAGCGCGTCGTCGAGCTCCCGCGACATGCGAAGGTGCCAGGCTTCGGCGCCGAGCTTTCGCAGCGCATCGGCCGATGCGGGCGGCGTGCCCTCCGGGCCGAGGATGGTGATCTCCGCGAGGCGCTCGGCCTTGTTGATACCGATGCTGACGTAGCGGTAGTCGGCGCCGGTCCGGCCGCCGTCTTCCCAGCGCTTCGGCTCGAGGGCGGGGAGGGCGACGCCGGGGCCCTTCTTCTCGGGCGTCGCGTCGACGAACGCTTTCGCGCGGGCGAGGACCGTCTCGTCGAACTTGCTCTTCGGCGACACCTCGTCGACGAGGCGCCAATCACGCGCACGTTTGCCGCGGACACCTTCGGCGAGGGTCGAGAACACGTCGGCGAGATCGCGACGCACCTTTCGCTTGTCGACGAGGCGCGTGAGACCGCCGGTGCCGGGAAGCACCGCGAGGAGCGGCGTCTCCGGGAACGAGACCGCGCTCGACCCGTCGTCGCACAGAACGATGTGCTCACAGGCGAGCGCGAGCTCGTAGCCGCCGCCGGCGGCGACGCCGTTGAGCGCCGCGATGTAGTGCTGCCCGCTTTCGCCGCACGCCTCTTCGAGCGAGAGGCGCGTCTCGTTCGTGTACTTGCAGAAGTTCACCTTGAACGCGTGGGTCGAGCTGCCGAGCATGTAGATGTTGGCGCCGGCGCAGAAGATCTTCGGCTGCGCGCTGGTCACGACGACCGCGCGAACTTCCGGGTGCTCGAAGCGCAGGCGCTGGACGGCGTCGGCGAGCTCGATGTCGACGCCGAGGTCGTAGCTGTTCTGCTTGAGCACGTACCCGGGGCGCAGCGGCTTGTCTTCGACGACGTCGAGCGCGAGGCGGGCGACGGGTCCGTCGAAGGACAGCTTGATGTGCTGGTAGCGGCTCGGGTGCGTCTCGAAGCGCACCACCGGCATCGGGGCAGAGGGGGCGTCGGCCATGGGTGTGTTGAACCAGTGCGCGGCCTGGGCGTCAAGCAACATAGTTCTGTTTGATCGACAGATCATGAACTATAGTGCCGATGTGAAAACGCGCCGAAGGGCAACTCCCTCCCCGGATACGACCCCAGCGGGAGCGACAATCGCGGCCAAGATCCGCCGAAACCCGAAGCACCTCCACGTCGACAATCCGTTGGCCATGCGTCTGCTCGCGGGCATTGCGGTGAACATCGAAGAGCGCAGAGCGGAGCTCGCGATGACCGTCCGTGAGCTCGCTGAGAAGAGCGGCGTTTCGGAGCGCTTCCTCGTGAAGGTGCACACCGGCGCCGCGAACATCTCGGTCGTCCGCCTCGCGGAAATCGCGCAGGCGCTCGACGTCCCCATCAGCGCGCTCCTGCCACACGAAAAGCTCTCGAACATGTTTCGGCGCGTCACGGTCGACGAGCGCGGCGGCATCGTGTCGCTCATCGGTCTGCGCGGCGGCGGCAAGTCGACGATCGGCGCGCGCGCGGCGGAGCGCCTGGGCATCCCCTTCATCGAGCTCGACGAGCGCATCGCCGCGCGCGCGGGAATGCCCGCCGGCGAGATCTTCGACATGCACGGGGCCGACTTCTACCGAAAGGTCGAGCGCGAAGAGCTCGACGAGATCCTCGCGACCCAAAAGCGGGCCATCGTCGCGACGGCCGGCAGCTTGGTGACGCAGAGCGCGACCTTCGAGCGTCTCCTCGCGGCGACCACCGTCGTTTGGCTGAAGGCGACGCCGCAAGATCACTTCGACCGCGTGATCGCGCAGGGCGACACCAGGCCGATGCGCAATCGCGACAACGCGATGCAAGAGCTCGAGGGCATCCTGCGCGCGCGCCGCGCGCTCCACGAGCGCGCACACCACATCATCGACACGTCGGCGCTCGGGCTCGCAAAGTCCGTCGATCGCGTCGTGCGTCTCGCGCGGGCCAACGCGCGCGTGACCTACTGACGAGGCGCGCGTCAGTTCACCGCGACGTCGGCGGGCAGATACGCAATCGTGCGGATCACGTCGACCAGCCGCTCGCGATCTTCGAGCGTCAGCTGCACGAACCGCACGCCCATGCCCGGGTTGGGGCAGCCGGGACGCGCGGGGTTGATCCATTGCACGAGCCCTTCGAGCGCGAACTCACCCGGTGCGTAGCCCTGCGGTGAAAAACGAAGGTCCATGCGCGTGCCGATCGGCAGGGGCTCGGTCGTGTAGACGAAGATCCCCATCTCCGAGATGTTGGTGATCTTCGCGTAGAGGAACGTGTCCTCGGTCGCGCAGTCGACGCTCCACACGACGCCGAAGCGTTCGCTGGATCGCCGATCGCTCGCGCCCGTCGATATGACGGCCGAGCTCACCGGCGCGTCGTCGTCCGCGTCGTCGTCTCGTCGATCCCCGTCGTGCGCGCTCACGAACGTGGGGGTAACTGCTCTTTTCGTCCGCGTCGAGCCTCAGCGAACTTCGATCCGTCCGGCGACGACGCGGTCGTCCCGGGCTGACCCGGCGGTCACGTGCATGCGCGCCTCTCCCTGGAAAAATCCGAAGAAGACCCAGTATTCCCCGGGGACGAAGTTGGGCTCCAGGGTCACCTCGAACTCGTCGCGGAGGATGTCCCCTGGCTGCCAGAGGTTCATCGGATACTTGCCGGACAGGGGGGCATGGTCGAGGTTGTGGCGTTTGTCTTTGCCGTCGATGTGGATGAACGTCATCCACGACCCGGGGATGCGCTTGTCGACGCGGAGATAAAAGCGGAAGCGATAGGTCGTCCGCGGGACGAGCCACTCGACCACGTTGCCGCGCTCGTCGACGATGTCCCAACCGAGCAGCTCGATGTTGTCGAGGAACCTCGCCGATACCGGTCGTGCGATCGGCGGCGGCTCGTCGAAGAGGAACGTGTTGAACGGATCCTCGCCGACGACCTCGCCGCCGACGTTCGAGACGAGAAGATTTTGGCTGGAGCGTGCGTCGAGGACGGCGACGTTCTGCTTGTACCGCGCGCGCCAGAGGCTGTTCAGCCGCGGTAGATCCTTTGCTTTGAGCACCAGGAATCGGCGCGGCGCGCCTTCTTCCGAGAGCCACGCGGACGCCGCGACCACGTCGCGGAACATCGGCAGCGGCTCGTCGAAATAGAGCGCTCCGGCGCGCGGGCTCGTTCCGACGAGCGCGATCGGCTCGCCCTCTGCGCGCGTCGCGCGGTAGACCTCGAACGCGCCGCGCGGTGAGAGTTGCTCGCCGAGCGCGGGGTAATACGAAAAGCTCATCAACGTCCCTGCCGCGCCGACGAAGGTGACGAGGGCGCCCCCGCGCGAAACGCCCGTGCGTCGCAAGATCGCGCGAAGGCCGTCGCGAATCACGAAGAAGCCGATCGCTGCGGCGAGGATGCCGAGCGGCACGCCCCACCACGCGTTGACGAGGATCGTCGTCGCCCCCTTCGGCAGCTTGCGGACTTGCTCCCATCCGGCGCGCTGACCAACCGCGACCATGGCTGCTTGGCCTACGAGCCACGCCTCGAAGATCACGGCCAGAAACACGACGTTGCCGTGGAACGCTTCGTAGAGCGCGCGCCCGAGCGTGCGCGCGTCCTCGCGCCGCTGGGCGATCCATCGTGTGAGCGCGGCGCGCGTGCTGCCGGTCGCGGCGCGCGATCCGACGGGCGCGGCATCGAAGAGGGTGAGCGCACCGCCGGCGATCGCGACGAGCGCGATGATGGAGAGCGTCTTGCGCGCGGGCTCCGCGAACGTCGAGGGGAAGGCGGCGGCCTCCTCCGAGAACGCTGCGAGCGTGCGCGACGGCTCTCGATCGAGATCCACCGCGAGGACGAGGCCGATCAAAATGAGGACGATCGCGGCGAGTCTCGAGGCCTTCGTCCACTCGAGCTCGTAGGCCATCACGCCCACCGCGCCCGCCAACATCGAGACCCCGACGAATGGAACGGCTCCGTTCCACGGCACCACGAACGCGTGGGCGGCGAACGCGATCGAAGCGCCCGACAAAAGCACGAGCTTCGCGAACGACGCTCGATCGTCGGTGAAGCCGTCGGTCTCGGGCCGCGACGGGCCACGGACGAGAAGGTGTCCCACTGCGATGGGGATCACGGCTGTCCACGGATGAAGCGCGTGACCGATCTGCCGGAGCATGCGGTCGAACGTGCTGTCGCGCGGTGTCGGGTCGGAGAGCGCGAGGCCGACGGCACGAACCAGCGGGTGGCCTTGGTCGACCAGGGGCGCGGCGACGCGGAAGAACCAAACGCCCGTCGCGAGGGCCGCGGCAACAAGCGCCCCGCCGACTGCGTTGCGGTAGTGGCGAGTCGGCCCGCCGGTCCGCGCGGCAAGGGCCGCGACGCCGACCGACGCGAGCGGCGCGGCGACCCCGAGAAGCAGGCCTCGGCTCATGAGCCCCGCGAAGATCCCGATTCCGCCGAGCACCGCTGCGCCGGCACGCGAGCGCCACCCGTCCTCCGCGACCATCAGCGAAAAGCCTGCGATCGCCATCGCAAACGCAGCCATCGGGACGATGTCCCCGACCATCGTGCGGGCGTGGAGGTAGTAGAGCGGCATCGTCGAGAGCGCGACGACGGCGAAGAACGCCGCTCGCGCGTGAACGAGCCGGTAAAGGAGCCAATACAGGCTGAGGGCGCCGCCGAGTCCCCAGAGCGCCAGCGGAAGGCGCCCCGACCACTCGTGAAAACCGAACACCCGGAACGAGGCCGCCATCGAGGTGAAGGGCAGCTCGCCCATCCCGAGATCGCTCAGCGTCGGGATGGTCGGGGGATCGCCCGGGCGGGCGAGACTGCCGCCGCCGAACCGGTGGACCGCGATTCTCCGGGCCAAATCCGCGGCATCGGCCTCGTGCGGATCCCAGGCTCCCGTCCGTGAAATCGGGGCCACGAGCCACAGGGCCGCGAGCGCGACCGCGCACGCGGCGCTCACCAGGGGTCGGGATGCGCGCGGACGTCCGGACAAGAGTGGAACGCGGACCCTATCACGGCTGTGCTATGTGCGCGGCGTGCCGTCCGAGGAAGCAACAGAGCGGGTCCAGAAGGTCCGAGCAGGGACCGTCGCAATCGTGGGCCGACCCAACGTCGGCAAGTCGACGTTCTTGAACGCCGCGCTGTCGGTCGAGCTCGCGATCACCAGCAAGACGCCGCAGACGACGCGGACGACCCTCCTCGGTGTCGTTCGCCGCGAGGTCGACGGGGAAGCCTGCGAGCTTCGCATGCTCGACACCCCCGGCTTGCACGACGATTCGCTGACCGCGCTGAACAAGCGGATGAACCGCGCCGCGCGCGAAGCCTCCGCGACCGCCGACGTCATCGTCCTGATGGCCGCGGTCGCGACGGCTGCGTCTTCGCGACCGCTCGTCCCACACCCGGGCGACATCGCGATCGCGAGGGAGCTCGCGCCCGGGGCGAAGGTCGTCCTCGTCCTCAACAAGGTCGATCGCGTCAAAGACAAGGCGCGCCTGCTCAATTTGATCGACGCCTTTCAGCACGTGCGGTCCTTCGAGGCGATCGTCCCCATTTCCGCGCTCACCGACGACGGGGTGAACCGCGTGCTCGACGAGGTCGCGCGCCTTCTCCCGGAGGGTGAGCCTGCGTTCGACGCCGAGGACCTCACGGACCGTCCGATGCGCTACTTCGCCGCCGAGTATGTCCGCGAGCAGGTGCTCCGGCAACTGCGCGAAGAGGTCCCGCACGCGACGACCGTCTCCATCGACACGTTCGAGGAAACCGACAAGAACGCGCGCATCGCAGCGACGATCCACGTCGAGCGCCTCGGCCAGAAGAAGATCGTCATCGGCGAAGGTGGCTCGATGCTCAAGCAAATCGGCACCGACGCGCGCATGCGTATCGCGCAGCTCCTCGGCAAGCCCGTGCACCTCGAGCTGTTCGTGCGCGAGACACAAGGATGGCGCGACAACCCGCGTCTGCTCGAAGAGCTCGGCTACCCCGAAGGCCGCGAGCCGCCCTCAGCCAAACAGGCGCCGCGTCGCGCGCCTGCGCCCCGCTCCGGTCCGCCGTCGCGTGGCACCAAACCGAAGAAGCACCGGAGGTCACCGTGAAGCCCATCGTCGCCGTTGTAGGGCGACCGAACGTGGGGAAGAGCACGCTCTTCAACCGCATGACGCGCTCGAAGAGCGCCATTGTCCACGACGAGCCCGGCGTGACGCGAGACCGCCACTACGCGGACGTCGTCGCGCGGGATCGGACCTTCACCCTCGTCGACACGGGCGGGCTCGATCCCACGAGCGACGACCCGATGAAGCGCGGCATCAAGAAGCAGATCGAAGCGGCGCTCGCCGAGGCCGACGTCGTGGTCTGCGTTCTCGACGCGCGGGAGCCGGCGACCTCGATCGATCACGCCGAGATCTCGATGTTGCGTCGGGCCTCGAAGCCCACGATCTTCATCGCGAACAAGGCCGATTCGCCGGCGCACGAGCTCGAAGCGAACGAGCTCTACCGCCTCGGTATCGAGCGGATCATCCCGATCAGCGCGCTCCAGGGCCGCCGGATGGACGAGCTCGAAGGCGCGATCGTCGCGGCGCTTCCCCCGAAATCGGAGGACGAGGACGCCGCTCCCGAGCATCACGGTGCACCGCGCATCGCCGTCATCGGCAAGCCGAACGCCGGCAAGTCGAGCCTCATCAATCGGCTCTCGGGCGAGGAGCGCATGCTCGTCGACGACAAACCGGGGACGACGCGCGACGCGATCGACACCGTCGTCGAGCGGCGCGGCAAGCGTTACGTCTTTGTCGACACCGCCGGCATTCGCCGCAAAGCGAAGGTCAAAAAGGAGGGCGACGAGGTCGAAGGCGCGAGCGTCATCCAGGCCATCCGCGCGATGGATCGCTCTGAAATCGTCGTGCTCCTCACCGACGCGAAGGAAGGCGTCGCCGAGCAAGATGCGAAGGTCCTCGGGCTCGCCGTCGATCGCGGCCGCGCAGTCATCGTCGGTTTGAACAAGGTCGACCTCCTCGACAAGCAGGAGCTCGCGAAGGCCGAGGAGGACGCGCGCGACAAGCTCTCCTTCGCGCCGTGGGCGACGTACATCCGCATGTCGGCGAAGTCCGGGCGCGGTGTCGACACACTCCTGGATGCGATCGACAAGACCGCCGAGACGTACAAGAAGCGCATCACGACCGGCGAGCTGAACCGCTTCTTCGAGAAGGTGCTTCAGACTCGGCCGCCGCCGACACACGGCGGGCGAGCGCCGCGCCTCTTCTTCATCACCCAAGCGGAGTCGTCACCGCCGCTGTTCGTCGTGCAGGCGAGCGACCCGGACAAGATCCACTTCTCGTATCAGCGCTTCGTGCAGAACCAGATCCGCAAGGCGTTCGCCTTCGACGGCGTGCCGCTGACGGTCATCTATCGAAAGCGCCGGCGTCGCGGCGAAGAGCGCTGATCGTTGTCGTGGCGGGAACGCGGCAGCAGGTGGGGACGGTGGGGCTGCGATTTCTCCCCCCCGGCCCCCCTCACTGCGTGAGGGGGGAGGGGCGTCTTGATCGACGCGTCGATCAGGGCGCGAGAGACGCGCCGGCGGGGAGCTGTTCGCCCAGAAGCATCGTCGAGATCTCGGACAGCGCCTCGAGATCGTAGACGTCGCTCGCGAAGGTCGGGATGGCGACCATGCCCACGCCGAAGTCCTCGATCGTCGGCTCGAGCGACATCAGGTGGATGCGGTCCATCCGGCCGTTTTTCGCAGCGTCGCGGAGCGCCTCTTTGCATTTGTCGACGAGCTCCGGATCGTTCGCGAAACCTGCCGCGGCGAGCTCGGTCGCCACGCGGTCGTCGTCCGGCGTGAACTTCGGGTTCACGCGGTTCACGACGAACGCGTCGGGGCGCATGCGCTCGCTGCGGAGGCGCTCGGCGAAGAAGATGACCTCGCGGATCGCGAGCGGATCGGGCGTCGTGACGAGGACGTACGCGACGTCCGGCCCGCGCAGCGCGGCGGCGACGGCATCCGCGCGTTGCCTCCACCCGCCGAACACCGCGTTGATCTCTTTGATGAAGCCAGCGACCTGCTCGAGGAACCCGCTGCCCGTGACGCGGCTGAGGCCCTTGAGGAGCACGGCCGTCGACTTCGCGACCAGGTTGAAGCTCAACCTTCCGGAGCTCTCGAGCGCCTGCACGAACCAGCGGATCGCGGGGCTGTCGATCGCGCCGACGAGCCGCTCCGGCGCGTCGAGGAAGTCCAGCGCGTTTGCGGTCGGAGGCGTGTCGAGGATGATGAGGTCGTACCGCGCGTCGCCGCGAAGCTCGTAGAGCTTCTCCATCGCCATGTACTCCTGCGTGCCGGCGAGCGACGTGGAGATGTAGCGGTAGAGGACGTTGTTCAAGATGCGGTCGCGCCGCTCCGCGTCCGGCGCGAGCTGGTTAACGAGCGAGTCGAAGGTCGTCTTCGTGTCGACCCGCATGATCGTGAGCGTGCCCTCGGCCGGGACGCCGACGCGCGCGAGGAGGCTCGGCTCCACGACGCGTGCTTCGGTGGACGCCCACTCGAGCCCGAGGCTCTGTGCGAGGCGCCTCGCCGGATCGATCGTGAGGCACAACACGCGCTTGCCTTGTCGCGCGGCTGCCAGTGCGAGCGCGGCGGAGGTCGTGGTCTTGCCGACCCCGCCGCAGCCAACGCAGAGCACGACCCGCCGTGACGATAGCAAGCTCGCGATGGGGCCTCGATCCGCGGACGCTGGCAGCGACACGCGAAGGCCCGTATCACTCGGCGCGTCAGGCGGCGAGCAGGATCCGCCGCACGCCCGCGGCGGCTCTCGACAAGGCGTCCGCGCGGACGTCGGAGGATCCGCGGGCGCAGAGAAACACGCTCTGGCCGTCGATCGAGAGCATCCGGCTCTCGCACTCGAGCGACAGATCGGCGACGCGCATCGAGACCATCGTCCGGAGCCTCTCTCTCGGCTCCGAGAACAGAGGCGCGTAGGCGGCGAGCTCCTCGCACAGCGGCCACGCGCCGGCGCCCGCGACGAGACAACCCGAGTCGTCGACGAGGACGACCGCCTGGAGCGATCCGGACTGCCGGGTTGCTGCGAGCTGGTAGTGGAGCGCGGTGATGGGATCCAGGCTGCGACGCCTGCGGCGTTCGCTCTGCGGTTGATCGCGACCGGCTTCCTGTTCGTCGATGGTGGGCGACATTTGGACGCGCGGATCGTGGCGATTGTCGCGTCCGGTGGCCAACTTGCGGGCGCGGGAACGCCCCATGCCGCCTGCGAAGTCGGGATCGACAGGCGTCATCCCCCCGACTAAGAACGGTCGTCATGGCCGGGTACATCGACCTCCACAGCCATTGGGTGGCGGGAATCGACGACGGCGCGAGGACCCCGGACGACGGCTACGCCCTCCTCACCGCGCTTCGAAAGGCCGGTTTCGAGCACGTCGTCGCGACGCCGCACATGCGACCCGGCATGTTCGACAATGCGCGGGAGACGATCCTGCGCGCTTTTGGCGACACGGCCCGTGCGATCGGCGTCGACGCGGCTCGTCCCGCCTCCGAGCTGCCGACCGTTTCGCTCTCGAGCGAGCATTTCTTCGACGACGTGGTCTACGAACGCCTGATGAGCGGCACCGGAGTCGTCTACCCCGGCGGCCATGCGGTGCTCATCGAGCTTTCGGTCACTGCGTTTCCCGCGCGCCTCCAGCATCGGCTGTACGACCTGCGCAAGAAGAACCTCACGCCCGTCATCGCCCACCCGGAGCGATACGAGCCGGTTTGGCGCGACATCCGTGTCCTCGATCCCCTCCTCGACGCCGGCGCGGTGCTCTTGATGGACGTGGCTGCGCTCGAAGGAAAATACGGCCGCGCGCCTCGAAAGGCGGCCGAAGCGCTCCTCGGCGAGGGGTACTACTATGCCGCCTGCAGCGACGCCCACCGTGCGACCGACGTGGAAGAGGTCGCCGAGGGCATCCAGCTTCTGTTCAAACGGGCAGGCGAGGAAGAAGCGACGTTCCTTCTTCGGGAGGGACCGAAGCACATCCTCGAGGGCCGCATCGAGAGATGAACCATGCCCGCTTTCGCGGCATCCCAACACGAGCGTCGCATGCAAGAGAAGTTCGCCATCGTCGGTCTGGGTTACGTCGGTCTCCCGGTAGCCCTCGGGTTCGCCCGCAAGTTCACGGACGTCGTCGGGTTCGACATCCACGCAGAGAAGGTCGAAGAGCTGCGTCGCGGGCATGACCGCAACCACGAGGTCCCGGCCGAGGAGCTCAAAGCGACGAAGCTCCGCATCACGTCGAACACCGAGGATTTGAAGGGCGCGACGTTCTTCGTCGTCGCCGTCCCGACGCCCGTCGACCACAACAACGTTCCCGACCTGACGCCGGTCATCCGCGCGTCCGAGACGGTGGGCAAGATGCTCACGCCCGGCGCCGTCGTCGTTTACGAATCGACGGTCTACCCCGGCGTCACCGAGGAGGTCTGCGGCCCCATCCTCGCGAAGGTCAGCGGCCTCGATCGATCGCAGTTCAAGCTCGGGTACTCCCCGGAGCGCATCAACCCCGGCGACAAGGAGCACACCCTCGAGCGCATCGTGAAGGTGGTCTCCGGTGAAGACGCCGAGACGCTCGACCGCGTCGCGCACGCCTACGCCGCCGTCGTCACTGCCGGCGTGTTCAAAGCGACGTCGATCCGCGTGGCGGAGGCCGCGAAGGTCATCGAGAACACGCAGCGCGATCTGAACATCGCCCTGATGAACGAGCTGTCGCTCATCTTCGACAAGATGGGCATCCGCACGAAGGACGTCCTCGACGCCGCCGGGACGAAGTGGAACTTCCTGCGATTTTCCCCCGGGCTCGTCGGTGGTCACTGCATCGGCGTCGACCCGTATTACCTGACGATGAAGGCGCAGCAGCTCGGCTACCAGCCCGAGGTCATCCTCGCCGGCCGCCGCATCAACAACAGCATGGGCTCCTTCATCGCCCAGCGCATCGTGAAGATGCTCATCCACGCCGACCGCCCGGTCAAAGGTGCGAAGGTCGGCGTCCTCGGCATCACCTTCAAAGAGAACGTCAACGACCTACGCAACAGCAAGGTGCCGGACATCCTCCGCGAGCTGGAGCAGTTCGGCATCCAGCCCAAGATCCACGACGCCTACGCCTCGACATCCGACGCCGCCCACGAATACGGCGTCAAGCTCTGCCCCATCGAGGAGATGCACGACCTCGACGCGCTCGTCGTCGCCGTCGCGCACAAGGCCTACCTCGACATGGGCCAGGAAAAGCTCGTCGGCCTCGTTCGAGAAGGCGGCGTCCTCGTCGACGTGAAGAGCGTCCTCGACCCCACCCGCATGACCCGCGGCGTCCAGTACTGGAGCGTTTAGCCGACCTGCCTCTGACATGAGCGGACGAGAGCGGTCCGCCAAGGGCGCCAAGAGAAGAGGAGGAAGAAGAGGGTTTGAACAGGTAAAACGCAGCGGTCCAGCGTTCTATCCCCTCTCTCTTCTTCCGCTTTCTGCCCTTGGCGCCCTTGGCGACCCCTCTCTTTTTTCTCTTCTCTCCCCACTTCTTGGCCCGGCCGTAGCCCTCGCTTTACCAGTGCTTCCATGCGCCGGTTCTTGCAGGTCACGTTGATTGCGTTCGCCATCGGGATGATCGGCTTCGCTCTGACGCGTGCGCCTGATGCGCAAGCGAGCGTCGCCTACAAATCGCCGTACACGTACGAGCAGACCTTCGGCTCCGGCTTGCGCCTGCTCCGCGTCGACATGGGATTCAAGATCCTCGAGCGTGACCGGGACCTCGGTTACATCGTGTTCGAGTACACGAGCCCGGAGAGCGGCAAGAAGATCTACAACGGGTCGATGGAGATCGTGGACGCGAAGGACGGCGTCCACGTCAGCGTCCAGATACCCGAGATGCCGCAGTACCACGAGAAGATGATCATCGATCAGCTCGCGAAGAAGCTGGTCAGTGAGCACGGCGAGCCCCCCGCGCGGTCCAAGGACAAGAAGAAGGAAAAGGACGGCGACAAGGGCGACGACGACGACGAGGACGGCAAAGACAAGGACAAGCCGAAGGACGGCGACAAAGGCGACAAGGACGGCAAAGGCGGCTGAGCCGCGCTCGCCGCCGTCCGCCGATAGCCCGCACGTGTGCTGACAAGCTCGTCAGCATCGCGGGATCGCGGCTCTCGCGTCTCACTGTGCAGCTCGAGCGACGTAGGTACGATGGCACGCTGAATGCTCAGTGCTGCACCCGTGCCGCACGTCCTCGTGCTCGACGATGATCGCGCCATTCGGCGCACCCTCGAGAAGTTCCTCGAAGGGGAGGGGTACCGCGTAACGACGACCGGCGACGCCGAAGAGGCGCTCGCAAAGGCCGCCGGCGCCGATCTCCTGCTGCTCGATTTGGGCCTGCCGTCGATGGACGGTCTGGACGTGCTCGGTCACCTCCGGGCCACCGACGACGGGCCGAGCGTGATCGTCATCTCCGCGCGTGACGACATGACCTCGACGATTCGCGCCATTCAGCTCGGGGCGCACGATTACCTGGTCAAGCCGCTCGACATCGAGCGCGTGCGTCTGACGATGCGACGCGCGCTCGAGTCCCGCGCGTCGTCTCGCGCTCTCCGGTTCCTCGCGTCCGAGCCCGGTCGCACCTTCGACCCCGGCACGATCGTCGGCCGAAGCCCCGCCGTTCGCGAGCTCTACAAGACCATCGGCGCCGTCTCGCTCAACCGCGCCTCCGTCTTGATCCTCGGTGAGAGCGGCACCGGAAAGGAGCTCGTGGCGCGCGCCATCCACCGCGCGAGTACAGAACGCGAGCGGCCCTTCGTCGCCGTCAACTGCTCGGCGTTCGCGCGGGAGCTCCTCGAGAGCGAGCTCTTCGGGCACGCGCGCGGCGCGTTCACCGGGGCGACGAGCGATCGTGCCGGCCGGCTCGAGCTCGCCGACAACGGGACGCTCTTTCTCGACGAGATCGCCGAGATCCCAATCGAGCTCCAGGCGAAGCTTCTTCGAGTCCTTCAGGAGCGGAACTTCGAACGTGTCGGTGACGCGAGGCCCATTCGATTGAATGCGCGCATCGTCGCCGCGACGCACCGGGACCTCGGCGCGATGATCGACAAGGGCACCTTTCGCGCCGATCTCTTCTATCGGCTCAACGTGGTCGTGCTCCGCATTCCGCCCCTTCGCGAGCGCCGAGAGGACATACCGTTGCTCGCGGGCGCGTTGCTGCAGAAGCTCGGCCGCGAGCTCCACAAGGACGTGCGGCAAATCAGTCCGGATGCGATGGCGCTCCTCGAGCGCAACGACTGGCCGGGCAACGTCCGCGAGCTCGAGAACGTGCTCACCCGCGCCATCGTCCTCGCGAAGAGCCCGATCCTCACGGCGGATCTGTTGCCCTTCGGCGGCTCTGCGGCGGCGAGCGGAGGCGACAATCCCGCGCAGCCCGACGAAATGGGGAGCCTCCGCGACGTTGAGCGCGCGCACATCCTTCGCGTGCTCGAGGCGACGGCGTGGAACAAGCGGCGTGCGTGCGCCATTTTGGACATCGCGCGCCCGACGCTCGATCGCAAGCTCGACGAATTCGGCCTCTCGCGTCCCGTGCGATGAGCTTGCTCGTCGCGCTCGGTCTCGCGGCGGCTCTCGGTTTTCGAATGGCGTTTCTCGCCGTTCGCCTGCCGTCGAAGCGACGGAGCGGCAGGGCGCTCGCGCTCGTCTGTGCGGCCGACGGCCTCGCGGCGACGTACTTTGCAATCGCGCATCTGGCCGGGATCGCGCACGACGCGTGGCTGGGCCCGCTGGTCGCGCTCGCGGACGCAACCGTCGCGAGCACCAGCATCCTTTCATTCGCGTACACGTTTCCGGAGGATCGACGTCTGTCGCCAGTTTTGCTCGCGGTGGCGATCATCGGCGCACCGGCGACGATCGTCGTCGCGCTCGCGACCGGCCGTTTCGATCTCGCGCAGCTCTTCCCGCTGGCATGCGGCACCAGCACGGTCGTCTTGCTCGCGCTTCGGTGGACGGCACACCGCGGCAGCAAAGACGCCGTCAGCATCGCGCTGATGTTCGCCGCGGTTTTGCTGCGGTTCGTCTCGGGCGTCGCTGTCGGCTTACGCGTTTCGTCGCACGAGGGAACCCATGGCGTCCCGATGGAGCTCTTCGAGGCGCGACGCACCGTCGTCCCCATCGCCACGGACATCCTCGCGTCGATCGTGCTCCTGCGCTCCGAGTCGTTCGGGGCGTGGAGCCGCGCTGCGAAGGCCGCATTTTCGGTCGGTGCCGCCTTCGGGACGATCGCGCTCGCGATACTCGGCATCGACGCTGCGCTCCGAAGCGTGACCGATCCCGGCGTGCTTCGTCTCGGTCTGCTCGGAGCCGCTGCGATTCCCTTCGCGACGTACCTCGCGTGGACGCGGCTCGGTCCGCGCGTCGAGGCGCTTTTGCTTGCGCCCTTCGATCCGCACCGCGCTCTGCGCCGTGACGCCGTCGAGGATGTCGCGCGCGCAGCCGCGGGGGCCGGCGAGCTCGAAGCCTTCATCGATGTCGTGCGCGATGCGCTCGGGCGCATCACCGGCTCGTCCGTGCGGTTCGTGCCGCAAACCTCCGAGCAACGAGAACCCCACGTCGGCGAACGCTCCGAGCACGGCCTTGCTTTGCGGCGCGGCGCCGTCCTCCACGGCGCTCTCGTCTTCGAAACCCGACAGCCCCATCTCGAAGCGCTCGACGCCTGTGTCGCCATTGCCGACCAGCTCGCGATGCGTCTCGAGCACGAGGCGCTCTTCGCGGACCGAATGAAGATCGCCTCGGAGCTCCACGCAGCGCAGCGCCTCGCCGCGCTCGGCAGCTTCGCTGCCGCCATTGCCCACGACATCCGCACGCCGCTCACCAGCGTCCAGATGAACGTGCAAATCCTCCGTTCCAAGTCGACCCTCGGCCCGGACGACACAGAGCACTTCGATATTGCCCTCGCGGAGCTCTCGCGTCTGGACGCCACGGCGGGCGCGATCCTCGAATACGCAAAGCCCGTAAACCTGTATGCGGTCACCGTCGCGCTCGACGACGTCGTGTCCGACTCGCTCCGCAGTATGCGTGCGCAGCTCGTCGAGCGACGGCTTCGGGTGGAATCGAGCACTGCGGGGCCGACCCTCGTCGTGAGAGGCGACGTGCAAAAGCTCCGCCGCGTCGTCGAGAATCTGCTCGCCAATGCGGCGGAGGCCTCACCCGACGACGCCACCATCATCGTTCGCACTTCCGAGTGCGACGGCCGTGCGGTGCTCGAGGTCCAAGACTCCGGGCGAGGCATCTCGCCGGAGGACCTGCCGCAGATCTTCGAGCCTTTCTATACGAAGCGCGTCGGTGGCACCGGGCTCGGCCTCGCCATCGTTCGGCGGCTCGTGCGAGCCCACGACGGCGAGGTGTTTGCCGCGAATGCACCCGACGGCGGCGCTACCTTTACCGTCATTCTTCCGATGTGCTCGGTGTCTGCACCAGCGGAAACCACGTGAGGCGGCTGGCAATCGTCCCCGACGTGGACTTGGTGACGGCGCGGTAAAACATCCCCCTCGGGATGGGGACGCAAACCGAGTTGTAGGGGACCCAGCGGTCGTCGTCCTTGTACCAATGAATCGAGGTCGCCATCGTCGGGAGGAGCTTCTTGTAGTTGTCGCCCTCGATATCCTCCTCGGAGTCGGCGACGTAAACCTTGAGTGATCCCCTATCGCCGTCGTCCGGCGCATTGATCATGCCGAGCAGGATGCCGTCCGTCTCCGCCTGCTTCACGTTGCCATTGTCCGAGATGGGGGCCTCGATCAGACCGAGGTCGCCCTCGATAGGCAACCAAAACGCCGTCGCAGTGGGCGAGCCGTGCGACGCGACGAGCTTGACCTGATAGGCCGACCCCGCCGGGACCGGCATACAGAAGCTGTTGTATTTGATCCATTCGTCGTGATCTTTGTAATAGTGGCCGGACGCCGCGGCGCATTGGGCGAGGCCCCCGCCCATGGTCTGGTATCCCTGGATGTAGCCCCGAGCTCCGTCCTGCGTGCAGGAGATCATCGCGACGAGCATCCCGCCGGTCGTCGCCGTCTGCGCCGACCCGATGGGCGCGCTCTTCCACTCGCCGAAGGCGGCTCCATTCGTGATCGAGAGGGGCTGGAATGCAAAGTTGACGATGGGTTTTTTGGACCCGACCGAATAGTTCGCGCACCACTTGTCGCCCTTTCGAATCGGCGTCGTCAGGCTCGAAACGAAGACGTGGTGATCGTCTTTGGAGTAGTAATGCATCGAGAGCCCCGCCCGCGACGTGGTCGGATACGTGGTGGCCGTCGACGTTGGATCCGCGACCAGCACCAGCGTTGCGCGATCGCCGTCGGTGTCGTCGTCGCGGGTGACGTTGCCGACGAGGAACCCGTCGTGCGCCGCCGTATGCTGCACGTTCACGCTCAGCTCCTCCTGCGTGCCGAGAAGCCCGTCACCTTCGGTCGCGGCCTCGATATACGCCTGAAGCGCGTCGGTAAACGCCTTCTCGCGCGCGGCGTGGTCGTCGGCCGGTGCGATCAAGTCGGAGAGCGGGGAGGCTACCGCGGGCGGCAGGTTCGTCAGATTCATCAGCATGATCGGATTGCCGTATGCCGACGTGTAGAACTTGCTGATGTCGCCTTCGGCGCTGCTGCCGTCGCCGCCGTAGGTAAAAAACTCGAAGCTGAACGACTCCTGATTGTTCGACAGAAAGCTGGAATTCGTGCTCGCGACGTCCACGCTCATCGAGCCGCTGGTCGTCACCTCGTTGAAGGCGGCGTCGATCGATCCGGTGATCTCCGTCTGCTGGCTCTCCTCAACCAGCGTGGATTCGATCTCGGTCTGCATCGCGTAGTAGCAGCCAAAAGAGCCCCTCTTGAAATAGTGGGTGCCATAGAGATCGAAGAACTTGAAGTAGGCCTCGCGTTCGTCGGTCGTCGTGCACGCGAGCGGCAGCCCGGCGAGCGCCGCCTCGAACGTCGGCTCGAGCGCGCCGATGACGTTGCGTTGCGCGTAATAGACCTTGTTCATGCCGAAGTCCGCCGCGTAGTAGGTGCTCTTTTGTTGAAAGAGCGAGCCGCGGAACGCGAGGGACGAGTTCACCGACGCGGAGTAGCTCATGTAGCTCATCGACCCGCTGACCGAGCTCGAGAAGTACGAGTCGTAGTCGCTCGTCGTCTCGAGCAGATCGGTAGTCGACGATTTGTAGGTGCTCGTCCCGAGATCGATGCCGACGCCGTCCGGAATGGCGTATTCCTCCTTCGCGCCGTCCGGCCCATATTCGACGATCTCTCCCTCGTCGAAGGACAACACGAAGACGGCCTCGCCGGCGAAGTTGCCGCGTAGTGCGTTGTATCCAAATTGAATCGGGCCCTTCAGCCCGGGGAGAACTCGGACGTCGCTCATGGGATCGCTCCAGTCACGTTTTGCGAGTCGACAGTGACTCGCTCTTCGCCGAGCGCCCGAGCAACCGGCGGGCCATGACGAAACCGTGCGAACGAGGCGATCTCCCCGAAAGTGGGTGGTAACGCCTCGTTGCACGGGTAACGTTTCGTGACCGTCTCGGGGACGAGACGGCGATACCGTCACTCCACCGTGAGGTGGTAGACGACAGACGTCTCGAATACGACCTTCTTCTTTTCGCATTGCGCGCCGCCGAGCTCGAGCGTGTGCTCGCCTGGAGACAGCGGATGCAGCAGCGCGAAGTGACCGGCGATGAGCGCGGCGGGATAATCACCCCCCGGGCTTCCCTGGAAGTTGTCGTCGTCGAGCGTCACGCCGAACGGCTCGAGGACGTCCACCCACAGCTCTTCGTCGAGGTCCACGGTGCTCCCGGCGATGTCCGCACCGTCGAGCTTCAGCGTCAGCTCGCAAATCGAGGACCGATATTGAGGGAAGAACCCTTCGAAGAAGGAAGTGAACGAAGCGAGCTCAGCCGGCTCGTCGACGAGCTCGGGGCGGGGGGTCGACCAGAGGTTGATTAACGGGAAGTACAGAATCGTATCGGCGGGGACCGTGCAGCTCCGCGTCGCGGCCCCGCCCGGCGTGCCTGCGAGGTAGAAGACGGAGCCTTCTTGTCCGAGGGCGCATTGGGCACCGGTCGGGTCCGCGATCGGCCCCGTCGACCACGGATTGCCCATGGCCCACGCGAGCCAGCCTTCGGCGAGATTTTCGTACAGATTGACGTGACCGGGCGTGTCCTGATGGACGAGCGGGTCTTGCGCATGTGAAGCCTGCGACAGCTCTTCGATCGACTCTTCGATGTCCGCGTCTTCGACCTCGTCGGGTCCGGCGGCGCACGCGCCGAGGGCCGCGACGGCGAAGGACAAACCGAGAGACAGGACGGAATGACGACAAAACTCATTAGACATGGCAGCGCCCCTTTTCCTGATTGGTGACTGGCATACCTTAGTGCGTATTGCGTCGCGCGGAAGCTCACTCGTTCCGACGATAGGTCATATTTTGTCCCTGACGTCGGCGGTATCAGAACAAGAATCGCACGCGCAGGTCGCCGCCCATCCAGGGCCCATTCAACGTGACGTCGTCGTCATCTGCGATTTGGGCGACGGGACCGCCGAGCATGGCGCCGCCGCGAAACGCGAGCTCGAAGCGAACAGGTCCCACCCGCAAGGCACCGCCGAGCCCGATCGACCCTTCGAAGGCCGCGCCCGTCGTTTCCCCGGCGTAATAACCCGATGCGACCTCGGAGGCGCGGATATGGTTCACCGCGACACCGAGCGCCATATCGACGAATGCGGACCAGGTGCCGTCGGAGACCGGCTCGATGCCGATTCCGGCGAGCGCCTTTCCTACGGCGATGTCGACGATGCCGCTCCTGCGGTCGACGCTCGCGTACTCCGCGCCCCCGGTGAGCGACAGCCATAACGACGAGCCGAACGGCGACCACGTCCCCATGACCTCGAGGCTCGGCATGACGATCGGCGATTGGATTCGCCGCACGTGCGCGCCGGCGACGATGCCGAGCGATCCGCGCGGCTCGGGCGGTGGCTCCACCGGTTTCGGGGCCGCGATCGCGGATGCTTTTTCACGGGCGCTCGGCTTCGCCTCGGCCGAACTGTCGGCGTCGGGCGCCTTCTTCGGAGTTTGGGGTGCGTCCTCCACCGGCGTCTCCGTACCGAGCCGCGTGCCTCGATAGAGCTGTGCGACCGTGAGCGCGAGGAGGCGCTCCGCTTCTTCGGCCCCCGGCTTGGGCGCGGAAACGCGCCGCTCGAAGGCCTTCTTCGTCACGGGGTCGAACAGCGTGACCTTCGCTTCGTTCCCTTCGCATTGAATGGTCACCACATGGGGTGTGCCCACTTCGCTCGACTCGAGGACGCTACCGAGCTCGAGTCGCACCAATCGCGCGAGCTCCGGCTCGTCGAGCGAACAGCCTTCGATCGTGACCTCGATCGTCTCCGCGGCGTTCACCTGCGACGCGACGAACACCGCGGCGGATAACGCGGCGATCGCCGCGCGAGCTCGACCGCGCCTCACCGCGCGAGCTTCTCCATTTCGGCGGCGCGCGCTCCCTCGGGAAAGCGCTTCAAATATTCGCTCGCCAGCGCACGCGCCTTCGCGGCGTCGCCTGCCCGCGATCGCGCGAGGGCGGCTTCGGCGATCGCTTCTCCTCCCATCGCCGCGCCGCACGATTCGAATGCTTCCGCGGCGGAGGCCGGATTGCCACGTTGCATTTCGAGGCGTCCGATCGTGAACATCGCCAGCCCGACGCGCGGGTCCCGCGGATAGTCACTCACGAGCTTGCGCAAGAGCCCCAATGCTTCGACGACGTCACCGCGTCCGCGTGCGTCGTCCGCCTGTCGAAACAGCTGGGCCGCTGTCGGCGCCGCGGCTGGTGCGCTGGCGCTCGGTCCTGCGCTGGCAGAAGGGGAAGGTGGCTGGCCTTCGGCGGGTCCCGTCGCTGTCGGCGCGGACGGACCGGTCGGCCGGCTCGTCGCTCCGGCAGGCGGCGAATACCCCACGTTGCCGAATGTGACGTCCTCACCTCCGACGAGGACGACCGAGCGCTCCTGTCGCGTCACTTGCACGCGACCTTCCAATACGGCGACGCGCACCGCGTGATCCAGCTTCTCGATGCGGAAGGACGTTCCCAGCACTTCGACGCGCGCATCGTCGATGTTCACGACGAAGACACGATTCGGGTTCTTCGCAATGTCGTACGTGGCCGTTCCCTGGAGGTGATTGACCACGATTCGTTCCGAGGACACTTGGGCGACGACGACCCTGGCGGTCGAGGTGCCGTCCGCCGAAGAAGCCAGCGTGACGACCGATCCGTCGGCGAGCTCGAGCCGAGGCTCGTGGGAGGTCGCAACTTCCGTCGAGCGCGTCGGGAACGCGTCCCGCACGAACACCACCAATGCGACGAGCGCCGCGACGGCGACCGCCGCACCGAACCATCGGCCGACGCGACGCCAATCGGATCGAGACTTCGACGCCCGACCGACCCGCAGCTCCTCCAACACCCGACGCTGCACCCGAACGGATCGCAAATCGTCCCACGGGGCGACAATCGACTTCTTCGCGAGATTGCCAGTGTCAGTCGGATGCATCGCGTGCCTGCACTTTCCGGTCAATCTCCGCGATCCATCGTTTGACGGTCGCGAGGGATGCTGACGATTGCTCCGAGACCTCCGGGAGGGTGTAACCCTCGACACGGTGCAGAACCCAAACGATCCGGTGACGAGCCGGAAATTCGCTCAGGGTTTCATACAGCGAATGAATGGGTGCTGCATCCTCCGGGTTCGAGACCTGCGGCGCCGTACCGAAGAGGCGTGTCGCCAGGCTCCTCATTCGGTATCGCAGCGACAGACGTGCGTGAATGCGACGAACGGCGATCGTGACGAGGAAGGGCCGAAGCTTCTTCGTGTCGCGCAGCGCATCGAGTTGGCGCAGCGCCTCCACGAACGTCTCTTGGACGATGTCGTCGAGCTCGGCGTCGCTGCCCAACATTCGGTACACGACGCCGGCGACGTAGCGAACGTGGGCTTGATAGAGCGCGGTGAAGGCCTGCTCCTCCCCGGTACGGGCCCGCTCGATCAGCGCCGTATCGTCGACAGGCGTCTGCGCCGCGCGCTGGGGTCGACTCACCATCACCCCCCCTCAGTGCGGCCTTCGAGGTCGGATCGGCTCACGCGATCGACGAGGGATGTCAGATGCCGTCCGGAAAGCAGAAATCCTCCTGTCGCTCTTCGGATTCGTGGGGCGTCGCAGAGCGGTAGAGCCGAAAGAACGTCGTGAAATCCTCGGCCTCACGCACGTCGATGGCGAAGGGCACCGGATCCTCGGTCACGTCGTACAGCGTGTCGAAGTTCTCCTCGACCTCGTCCGGGAGGTCGAAGATCGGCGGGCTCTGGCCTTCGGAGGCCGGCGGCTCGTACACGTTCCAGCGGAAGGAGAAGTCCGCCCAGCTCCACGAACGCTCGAGACGGACCGCGTCGCCGAGGTCCCCGGGCCCGAGCTTCCAGTGACCGGCGGCCGCGGGCTGCTCCTTCGCCAAGCGGAACGGATCGATGCTGGAGGATTCGAGATCGTCGCTCACCTTCGACCAACTCACCCAGACGCAATCCGTCGGCTCGATTCGGCCGCTCGCCTGGACGCGCATCCCCTCCACGCTCGGCGCGAACAACATGCCCACGACCTCGCCGTCGACGATGTGGTCTTCCGAGGCCGGGAATTGCGAGAGGGCGAATCCTTCGTCGCTTATTCGCGACGCCGCGAATCGGACCCTGTCGGTGTCGGCGACGCTCTTCACCTCGACCGTCGCGGTTTCGTTTTCGACCATTTCGTCGATCGCAATGGTCGCGGTCGTCCCCGGCTCGAAGACGAGGCCCGATTGCCATCCCATACGATAAGCGTCGAGTGATCCGTCCACACCGCTGCCGACGCTCGAGGTGACCATGACCCAGAAGGACTCGGCGTCTTTACAAGCGTGGTATTCGTCGATCGTGACGGCCGTCGCGGGCGCGTCGACCGAGACGTAGCCCGCGAGACAGCTCGCCGTGACCTCGTATTGGTCCGCGCCGGCGACCTCCGGAAAGCTCACCTCGAGCGTCATCGTGCCGGGCGCCAGCTCCGGCCACGCGAACGCCTCGATTGGAATACGCAATGATTCGATGCCCTCCAGCACGCGAACCGATTCGATTCGATGTGAAGCCCAGTCGTAGCCGGTCGACGCATAAGGCACCGCGACGGAGACGAAACCGCCGTCGGTCACGTCGAGGGTCGCGATACCGAGCTCGTTCGACTTGGTGCTCGACAAGAGATTGCCGTGCGCGTCGTTGGAGAAGACGACGAGGTCGGCGATCGGCCCAGGAGGCTCTACGACGTAGAGCGCAGCTCGCTCCACCTCGATCGTCATCGACCGCAAGACGACCGGGTCTTCGCCGCCGGTCGTCGTGCCCGTCACCGAATCGTCGACCGGCGTCGAGCCCGTGCCCGGCGCGCCGCCCTCCTCCGGATTTTCACCAATGACGATCGCCTTCGCGCTGCACCCGAGCAGCGTCGCCGTCACGACGAGTAGAGCGACGCGTGACATCGTCGATCATTCCCAGTTGTAGGGATCGCAATCGGGGTCACGAAGGCGAAGCTCCATGTGATGCGGAACGCCGGATTGGAAGAGATCGAAGAACCCGACGAAATCGTCCGCTTCGAGGATGTCGATGGGCTGGGGCAGGGGCGTCACGTCCGCGAGGATCTCGAGCGGCCCGTACACGTATTGGAGATCTTCGGGCATTTCGAGCTTTGGAATGCGCGCGCCGTCGCGGGAGGGCGGCTCATAGACGACCCAGAGGACGGACATGTTGACCTGGTCGTTCCATTCCGCGTCGAACCGGATTGCATCGCCGAGGTCGCCCGGTCCCAGCATCCAAAAGCCGTCATTCGCGGACGTGGCCATGGCGAGCCGTTGTGGATCGATCGCCATGTCCTCCGGCCCCTCGGTAACGGAGGAGAACGCCATGTTGCCGCATTCGAATGGATCGAGCCTGCCGAGCGTCCATAGCGGCAGTCCTTCGAGGTTCGGTGCCGCGTATGCGATGTCGAGCCCATTCGCGCCTTCGGAGACACTGGTCGGCGACGAGAGACCCACGACCATCGCGCCCGGCGCGACGCGGCCGCTCCGAAAGTCGTCGACCTCCATCGTGTTCTCGAGGCCTAGCGCGGAGATGGTTGCGCTCGTGCCCGCGGACAGCTCGTCGATGACGACCGTTTGTTCTGCGCCCGGCTCGTACTCCACGCCCGTGCGATACCCATAGCGAACCGTCTCGGTGCCGAGGCCGTCCTCCGATGCGACGTAGGCCTCGATCGCGACATCGAACGTCGTCTGGAGCGGACATCCTCGATAGCTCGCTATCGTGACCGAGGTCGCGGGCGCTTCGACGTATTGGCCGTAGAGGCAGCTGAGGCTGATGCTGTAGCCCGACGCATTGGGGACGGCGGGCCAGCTGATATCGACCGCCATCGGCTCGCTCACCGATTCGATCCGGCGGTCGCTGGCGACGGGAATGCGCAGCGTCGACATCCCGTCCACGACGCGCACGCTGATCAATCGCTGGTACACGTGCTCCGGCTCGAAGCCGTTGTAGTTCGGGTTGAACTTCGCGACCGACACGAAGCCGCCGTCGATGGCGAGGATGGTCGTGTTGCCTTTGCCGTCGGTGATCTTCTCGTCGAGCAAGCGGCCGGTCGCGTCGTGCGTCAATACGGTCACGCCCTCGAGCGGGTAGCCGAGGAAGGCGACCGTCAGGCCGAGAGCATCGTCGACGTGGATGTCGATCGGTCGCGGCTCGGTGCTCGCCCCGCCTCCGGCTCCGCCGCCTCCCTCGGAGCCTCCGCCTTGCGGGACGACGTCCTGATCCGTGCCATCGGCGCACGCGACGAACGCGGCGCATGCGAATGCCAAGGAGCTAATGTGAAGACGACTCATGTCGCGGTAGTGGCGCCGACCGACCCGAATCGGCTCACGCCACCCGCGTGCCATGTCAGTTCGGGAGCGGGAAGCGGCGGACGAAGATCCCCGGTGTCGCCGAGGCCAAGTCCTGCCAGCCGATCGCAACGAACTCACCCGATGCGACGGCGGGCTTCTTCGGCGCGCTCGAGCTGGAAGTCGCCGAAAAGTCGTCGTTTTGTCCGGTGACGTTGTTGAAGAGGAAGCCCGTCGATTTGCCGGCGAAGCGCGCGCGCACCTCGGAGCCGCTCTCCCAAGCGACGATGAAGAAGTCGTTCGAGGCGGAAGCCGCGATCGACGGCTCGCCTTGCTCCCCGTCGGCGTCGACGTGGATCGGCCCGCCGCGATCTTCGCCGTTCGGCTCGTCCGAAGCGGACAAGCGCTGCAGGAAGACGTCCCCGCCGCTGCGGTAGACGACGCCCACACTTCCGTCGGAGACCATCGCGACGTCGGCCTGGTCCTGCACGCCGGCCGTCTCGCCGTTCACGAGGACGACGTCGGACACGTTCAGGGAGCTATCGATCCGGTTCATCAGGATGCCGTCGGTGTCACCGCCGCCCGGACCTTGATAGACCACGACCCAACCGTCGCTCGAGCCCGTCACGCGTGGAGCCGTCCCGTCGGTGCTGATGGTGATCGTCTCGCCGCCGAGCGTCGTGCCGGCGTAGGTGCGGCCGAAGATGCGCCCGCTTTGCTGCCACACGATGAGCGCGGTGTCGTTCGGTCCGGTCGCGACGTCGATGTCGTCGACCGTCGCCGTCGCGTTGCTCACGATCAGCGACTCGAGCTGATCCGTGCACCCGTCGCTGTTCATCGTGAGGACGCGCGCGTCGAACCTCAACGCCTGTTCTTCCTCGGAGAGGTAGGCGAGGACCGCTCCGCTGCCCTGCGGCGCGACGCTCGGCGACTTCTGCGAGCGAAGAACGACCTGGTCGGTGCCGCTGCAGCGGAAGTACACCCGATGCGCGACGAACAGCGGCTCACGCGCCGGATCGTCGATCGGATTCAGGTTGGACTGCAGGACGCGCAGCCCGATGTCTTGGCCTCCGTCCGCGAAATTCCAGGCGGCGCGGAGGCCGCCGTCGAGCTGACCTTCGCCGGGCGTGAAGGCGATCGAGAGGTCGCCTTGCCCGTTGTTCGTGGGTCCGCCGCTGCCGGTGTCGTCGACCCAAACAGCGCGTGTCGTGCAGTCGCTCGCACATACCGCGTCTTCGGTCGTCCCGCCGCAGGAGTCGTCGCCGCCGTTGTCGCAGAGCTCGCCCGCTTGCAGCGTCGCATCGCCGCAGCACGACGGCTCGACGAAGCGGACCACTTTGATGTTCACCTCGAGCGGATCGCGGTCGACGACGGCCGTCGTGCAGCCCTGTGCGAGCAGCCCGGACGAGTCCTTCGCCTGCACGTGGAAGATCTGTTGTGCGTCGTCCTGATCGAGCGTGATCTCGCCGCACCAAGTCGCGCCGCCTTCGCAGCCCGATTTCGAGAGCGGGAACGTGAGCGCGTCGTCGGGCAGCTCGCTGGCGCTGCCGTCGCTCTCGCAGCTTCGACCCTCGGCGGGGAAGACGTAGAGCGTGAGGCTCGACGCGTCGTCGAGGACCCCCTGCGGAACCGACATGGAGAGTCCGATGCCCGAGGCGGGGGCGCTCTGACAGGCTACGAACCCAGCGACCGCACCGAGCACGAGGATCGGTGCGGCGATCGACAAGCGACGCATCGCGCGCAGTCTACAGAAACTCTCGCGCGAACGTCACGGTCCTGCGTCGACGGTCGTGTCGGTCGGCTTCGTCGTCGCGGCGGGGGGCGTTTCGACGGGCGTCGTCTCGGTCGTCGCCGTGGCCTTCGGTTGGGCCCTGCAGGCCGCGAGCGCCTCTTTCGCCTTCTTGCCCTCGGCCGTGGAAGGGTATTGCGAGGCCACGCCCTCGAGCTTGGGGATGGCCGCCTCGCAGCCGCTGTCGCGCAGCGTCTTCTCGCTCTCGTCGAGCAGGCCTTGCGCGGAGCCGCCTTTGCTGCCTTCGGCCACGGTCGCGTCGGACTCCTCCTGGGCTGCGCCGGCGGGCGCCTGCAGCGTCGCCGCCTCCGGCTCGGCTGCGCCCGCCCGCGCTTTCGGCGCGCCGTAGCTCTCTCGGGCAGCATCGCCCTTGGCGCCAGCGATCGGCGACGGCCGCGCCATCCCGGTGTCTTCCTCGCGGAGTCGTCCCCCGGTCGAAGCCGATTCCGGGCGACCCTGCTCGCTGACCGTCACGGGCGCGCTCGGCCCGGATCGCAACAGGAGCAAGCTCGAGCCGATGACGAACATGAACAGCGCGGCCATCGCGAGCTGCGGTCGCATCGCGTGGCTTCCGGCCCAAGCCGCCGCGCGCATGATCTTTCGGTGCCACGGCGCGCGGTGGTGAGCGGCCTTTTCGGCCACGAGGATGCGAGCCTCGAGGCCCATCGGCGGCTCCTCGAGCGGCAGCGCGACGGCGGCCCGCGTGTTCTTGAGCCCGGACCACACCGCGCTGCATCGGGCGCAGCCTTCGACGTGACGTTTCAACGCTTCGAACGTGAGCTCGTCGAGCTCGCCGTAGAGCGCATCCATCACGTGGTGGTCGAACTTCTCGCAATCCATGGGGTTCTACTTCAGCGAACGAGCGTAATCCTCGTACTCTCCGAGCGCTCGCTGGAGCCTCTCGAGAGCGTAGCGCATGCGGCTTTTTACGGTGTTTTCGGGGATGCCGATCATCACGGCGATGTCCTTGAACGGGATGTTTCCGACCTCTCGGAGGAGGAATACTTCGCGCTGATCCTCCGGGAGCTCCTCGACGGCGTGCTGGATGTGCTCGCTCAATTGGCGTCCGATCGCGGCTCGGTCCACCGTTCGATCGGGATGGTCGTCGGCCATCCGCTCCCCGAGCGTCGGGCCATCTTCGTCCGATCCTTGGGACGGCTGATCGAGGGATGGATGTCGCCGGAGCTGCGCTTTGCGCAGCTGGTCGATGCAGAGGTTTCGGGCGATGGTGTACACCCACGTCGAGAAGCGAGCCGAGTGGCGGAACTCGGACGCGCTCTGGACCACGCGGACGAAGACGTCCTGGGTGAGGTCCTCGGCCACGCTGGCCACGCGGATGTGGCGCAAGATGAAGTTGTAAACAGGGGTCTTGTGACGGCGAACGATGAGCGCGAACGCCGAGCGATCGCCGCCTTGATAGCGGAGCATGAGCGCTTCGTCGGTGACTTCCTCGCGCGCGTCCGCCACCTAGCCCTCCCCGACCGGGCTCGCGGGCAGTGGGCTACCGTGCCGCACTACCGGACCAGGGAGGTTCGTCGATGACGGGGCGTGCTCGAGACGTCCATGGATACGCACCACGTCCAAGGAAGATCTAGCTTCGTGGGAGGTGCTCTCGGAGCACCGAGGTTGCTCGCACCGCCCCCAAAGGGCACCCGACCGCATCGGTGAGGTCGCAGCCTACTCGAACGGGTATGCAGCGCCACTTTCGCGCGATCGATCGTCGAGACGCTGCTCTCGGCGGGCGCGGTGACGGATCGGTGATCGAGCCGATCTGTGGCACAAATGCCGGCTTCGTTCCACGTACGCGTGGAGTAAGTGACCGGGGAGATGGAACGGGGACGCGTGGTGCGGTCGATGCGTGCTTCGCCGAGCCACCATCGTTGCAAGCCAACAGACGCCCCAATAGACTCCGGCTTGTCGCACAGGTTGTCGTAAAGCTGTCCGGTTTCGGGATCTCGTTTCCTTGCGCGGGGCATTCCTCGCTCAGGATCGAACACCGGGCCGGGCGGTCGCACCATACCGTCTTGCTTCAAAGAGCACTGAGGTGGCCGTGAAAAGACTGGTTCAATGGCTGGGAGCTCTTTCGTTGACCTTCGGCATCACGGCGATCGCCGTGGCGCAGCAGCCTGCGGGCTCGGGTACCGCGGCCGGGACGGCGAAAGCGCCAACCGCCACGCCGACCGCCACCGCGAAGGCGACGGCATCGGCTTCCGCGCCCACCACGGGCACGGCCAAAGCAGCGGGCTCTGTTGCCCCAGGCACTGCGGCTCCCGCAACGGCCGCGGCTTCCGCACCCGGGGGATCGGCCGCTCCGACCGCGACCGCGGCGGGCACGACCACCGGCGCCGGGCCGTCGACCGCTGCCCCAGCCGGGTCTGCTGCGCCGGGTGCCGCCGGCGCGCCGATGGACGGTCAGACGTACGCCGTCCGGCTCCGCGACCTCGAGCAAAAGATCGACGAGCTGAAAGAGCAGATTCGGCGTAGCCACACCCGTCTATCGCTCTTGAGCGACACCATCCTGTCGGGTGGTGGCTCGGGCTCCCGCGCCGTGGTCCGCTTCAAGAACGACCTGTCCGACGCGTTCCGCATCACGAAGGCGCTCTTCGTGCTCGACGGCGCGGTTCAGTACAACAAGACCGACCAATCCGGCGCGCTCAACGATCAGGACGAAATCCCGATCTTCAACGGCTCCATCCCGCCCGGCGATCACACGCTCCAGGTTCTCGTGAACCTGCAGGGCAACGGCTACGGCGTCTTCTCCTACCTCCGTGGGTACAAGTTCGAGGTTCGCTCGAGCCACTCGTTCTCCGCGGTCGAAGGCAAGACGGTCACGCTCGACGCGGTCGCCTACGAGAAGGGGAGCGTCACAACCCCGCTCGAGGAGCGGCCTGCGATTCGCTACACCGAAAAGGTCGTGTCGGGTCTCGCCGACCCGAACGCCCCGGCCGACGCATCCCAACAGCAACCCGCCGCGCAGCAAAAACCCTGACGGCGAGCGGACCTTGGACTTAGCCGTTCCCTTTTCCCGCAGCCTCTCAACACGGCAGCAGGAGTCGCAACGATGCGCTCGAAGACTCGTGTAGCGGCGATCATCGCCGCGCTCGTCGTTCCGTTGTGGGTCACCGATGCGTGGGCCGTCGACTCCGACGAGGCCCTCACGCTCGCGTCGCAGCAGGTGACGAGTGTGGCCGGCGGTGTCGGCTCGATCCGACAAGCCGTCCAGAAGTCGCAGGCCGGCCGCACGCCTGCGCAGCAAATCGCCGACGCGGTCTTGCTGATGGGGTCGAAGGACTACGACCGCGCCGCCACGATCCTGAACCAGGTCATCGAGAAGTATCCGGACCACCAGACGGCGTACCCGGATGCGCTGGCGCTGCTCGGCGAGGTGTACTTCCGATCGAACCAGCTCTGGTCTTCGCGCCGTGTGTTCCAGAAGATCACCGCCGGCGCGAACGATCCGCGGTTCCAGCCGTACCTGTCGAAGGCCCTCGCGCGCCTCGTCGACATCGCGATGCGCAAGCGTGACGAAACGCTCCTCGGCGAGGTCATCACCTCGATCGATCAGGCGCCCGCATCCGCGACCACGCTGCTCTCGTATGCGCGCGGCAAGGCGCTGCTCGCCAAGAAGGACTACTCGGGCGCGCGAACCGCGCTGAGCGGCATCGACGACAAGAGCGAATACGCGCATCAAGCGAAGTTCCTCTTGGGCCTCATCTCCGTGAAGGAGTCGACGCCCGCGCCGGTGAAGCTCGAGGAAGGACAAGAGCCGCCGCCGGTTCCGAAGGAGCGTTACGCCACGGCGATCGACGCCTTCCAGAAGGTCACACAGCTCCCGCCGGACACCGAGGCGCACCGCCAGGTGATCGATCAGGCGTGGCTCGCGATTGGGCGCCTGTTCTACGAGACGAACCAGCTCAACCCGGCGATCCAGGCCTACAACAAAATCGACCGCTCCTCGCCCGAGTTCGGCACGATGTTGTACGAGCTCGCCTGGGTCTACGTGAAGCTCGGCGACGCCGACCGCGCCCTCCGCGCGCTCGAGGTGCTCGCCGTCGCGGACCCCAAGGGCCAGAACATCGCGGACGGCACGCTGCTTCGCGGCGACCTGATGCTGCGCGCGGGCAAGTTCGACAAGGCTCTGTCGACGTACGAGGGCTTCAAGACGACGTACGAGCCGATGCGCGACAAGGTCGAGGCGTTCCTGGCTTCGACGAGCGACCCTGGCGCGTACTACGACAAGCTCACGAAGAAGGAATTCGAGACGGTCGACGCCGCTTCGCTCCCGCCGGTCGCGCTCGAGTGGGCGCGCGAGGCGGAAGATGGGGAGGCGGCCTTCGGCATCGTCGACGACATCAACGAGTGCCGCGAGCTCCTCGCGCAGTCGAACGATATGGTCGAGCGGTTGAACGCGGTGCTCGGCTCGCCGGCGCGCGTCCGTGCCTTCCCCGAGCTGAAGATCGGTCTCGAGCGCGCGCTCGGGATGCTGAACCGGACGGCGCTCGCGCGCCTCACGATCGCCGAAGGCGCCGAGGACGTCGACGACGACGATCTCTCCGGCGAAATCGCGACCGTGCGCGCCGAACGCCGCTCGCTCGAGGCGCGCCTCAAGAAGCTCCCGACGACGGACGGCGACTTCGCCACGCGCGAAGTCGAGGCCGAGCGCCAATGGAACAAGGTGTCGCAAGGCGCGCAGCGTCTCGAGCTGCAGGTCAACCAGAACCAAGCGATCATCAACGGCCTGCGCCGCGTGATCGACGAGGGCGGACAGCTCGGCGTCGTCCGCGACCCGGCAGCCATCACCGCTTGGGAAGCCCAGATCAAAGACGAAGAGACGAAGATCGCCGCCTACAAAGAGCAGATCGAGCAGGTCCGGAAGCAAATCCGCGCAGGTCGCGTGACCGCTGGCTTCGGCGATCAGCGCTTCATCGAGGACGAGCAGGTGCGCACGAAATACGCGCAGGTTCTCCGGAAGGAGCTCGAGCTCGCCGCCGGCGGCGCAGCCGGTAAATCGCTGCAGGGTTACGCGAACAAGGCGCTGCCGATTATCAAACAGGCAGAGGACGCAGACTCCCAGGTCGGTTCGGTCAAATCCGAGCTCGACAGCGAGGTCGAACGCAAGACCACGGGCGTCATGCAGGAAGTATCGAGCGAGACGGAAAAACTAGTCGGCTACCAGGTTCGGCTCGAGGAGCTGGACGGGCAGTCACGCATCCTCGTCGGCGAGGTCATGATGCGGAACTTCGGCTTCGTCCGAGACCGCCTGAAATCGATGATTTTGCGAGCGGATGTCGGCATCACCCAACAGGCGTGGGAGGTCCGCGAGGACCAGATCGTGCGTGTGCGCACGCTCACGCGCGAGCGAGCCCAGCAAGAGCGCGTCCTCCAAGAGGAGCTCAACGAGGTGCTCGACGACGCGGGTGAGTCGGCCGAGGAGGAAAAGAAATGAGGCGGCGTCGCTCTTTCGCAGCCGGCGTCTTGGGCTTGGCGGTCGCCATTTCGGCGGCGCCGGGGTTGTTGAACGCGCAGCCCGGTGGTGCTCCCGCGGGTAGCACGAAGCCCGCAGGCAGTGCTCCCCCGGCAGGCAGTGCTCCCCCGGCAGGCAGTGCTCCCGCGGCAGGTAGTGCTGCTCCCTCTGCAGCGCCAGCGGGCAGTGCCGCTCCCGCGGGCAGTGCCGCGCCTGCCGGCAGTGCCGCGCCTGCCGGCAGTGCT
>JABFXY010000004.1 GCA_013361525.1 Polyangiaceae bacterium
GGACGAATACGTCATCGCCGAGGACGATGGTGCGGACCTCATGCGGCGACGTGCCGGCGCGTGCGGCCCATTCCTCGGCGTTCAGCTGACGTGCCTTGCTGTCTCGTTCTCGCGCGATCGCCGCGCGGAGATCCTTCGTGTCGGTGTGGTTCGTGAACATGGCGTGCGTGTTCCTTTCGGTGAGGTGTCAGGTGATTGCGGCGCGTGCGTTCGTGAGCACGGTGGTCGCCGCATCGATGTCGGTCTTGAGCGCGGTCAGCCCGGCCTTCATCTGCGCGACGGTGACGGTGCGACCCGATGGCGCCGGAGTGCCGAACGGAAAGTTGTGATGGGGCGGGACAGCGTTCCGATCGGCATCGGTCGTGTAGATCGGGCTCTGCGCCTGCGTGAGGCCTTGGCTGTCCGCGCCAAGCGCGTGCTTCGCCAGCTCGTGAAAGCGAGGGACCAATTCCATCAGCCGACGGCACGCGGCTTCAGCGGCGGCAAGGTGCGCGGTCTTCGACGATGGCGCGCCGTAGGAGTCCGACGCGACGTGATCGATGCAGTCGGCGAGTGTGAATTCGCTGTAGCTAACGGCCTCGCGGCGGAAGCCACCTTCGTAGCGGATGAGCGGTAGCGCCGGGTTGTCAGGGGTGTCGACGCGATAGTGCGAGAGGACTTTTGTGGAGAGACCTACGCCGACCAAAACGCGCGGCGCGGACACGGGAGTAGCCATTGGAGAAACCTCGATTCACGCGGCCGAATGACGACCCCGAACGCGCCGGCCGGTGGCGACGTGCGCGGGTGAAGGGAGCGCGGCGAGCCGCGTCCGAAGAGGCGCCGATGCCCACGGGGAGCGATCCGTTCCTCGGGCGCGGCGAAGGCCGAGGCGGCGCGGCTGGACCCCATGAAAAGCGGGCCGCGTCGGGGCATGAGACATCCGCGGATCGGCCGAGGAGCGAGCACCATTGCCCGTCCGCTTCGGTCTGTCCTCGCCAGTCCCTGAGCTTCGGGGATCGAGCGCAGGCGTCTTTGCGCTCTCGGCAGCATCGTCGCGACGCGGCCTCCCCAGGTTGCAGCTCCCGCACGACGGAACATCGCGCTTGCCGCTGGCCCCACGCACGCCCGCGGCTCTGACCGCGATCGCATCAACGGGCTTTCGTCGATTCGCGGCTGGATTGGACCGCGTGCGTTCGTCCGTGGCCGCTCGATCGCGGCCGTAACTTGCCTGCGGATATACAATCCGCCGAGAACCGCAGTTTTCTGCGGCGAATACCGACGTCGCCGAGCCGTTCGGACACCACACCGGGCACCGGCCGAGCGTCATCGCGCCCTCCGTCGGCTCGGCTCGAGCACCACGCCGAGGTCGGCGGCCAGCTCGCTGAGTGCGTCGGTTTCGTCGTTCGCGGCGGGTGCGGGACGAGCAGGCTGCGAGCGACGGGCGAGCCACGCCACGAACGGATCGATCTCGACCACGCGGAGCTTGCCGACGACGAGCACCGAACCGCCCGCAGCCGCGTACTCACGCGCGAGTGAGAGGTAGCTGCGCCGGTCGACGCCGATGATGCGCTCGCTCGTCCGCTGCGAGATTGCTCGCGGCACCTCATGCACCACGAAGGCAGAGCGGGGCAGGGTGACCGTGACCACTTCGGCCCCTGCCTGCCCCTCTGACGCGTCGACGTGGCTCGGACGACCCGCGCGACGTCCGCGAGGCTGAAAGGTCGTCAGCGTGTCAGTGGCCAGCGGCCCCGCTATGCCTTCAGAGCGAGAGGGCCACGAAGGGGACGACTTCGAAGCGGAACGCAGCGACTTGGTGGCCGACGAGCGCACTTCGGACGCATTCGAGGCGGGTTCGGCGCGTTCCGGGACGGTGCGCGGCGGAGCTTTTCGCGGCCCATGCCTCGTGTTGCTCTCACCCATGGAGGGCCCCCTCTCGCTGGCTCGACGTCCGGCGTCCGGACGACGTCCGCTCGACGTCCGAGACGTCCATTCCACGGACCGAGGACGTCCCGTCCCCAGGACGTCCGGCGTCCAACGGGGGTATGGGGGTCCTCACACACACACGGAAGATCGGGTCACGAGCCGTCCCCAACCGCTCGATCTGGCCCCTCGATAGGGCGGTCCGAACGGCTGAACGTCCACGCCCGAGGTTGATGCCGGCGAGCGCGACAATTGCGTCTATTGACGTCGACCGGCCTTCGCGGGCGAGCGCTCCGACGACACGCTCGATGTCCGTTTCCAGCGATGCCGTTACCGGCTTTGGTGGCCGGACCTGCTCGTCAGTGCGATACCGAACAACGACGCCCGCGGTCGGATCGCCTTCTTGCGCAACGTCGACGACTTCGATGAAGAACGGCGCGATCGGCCCCGCCGCCTCGGGATGGCACTTCGTCATCGAGACACGACGGATCGCGTCGCTCTCCTTCGCGAAGTCGAAGACGGTGCCCCACGCGTCGAAGAGCGCTGACGAACCGCGACCCTTCTGACGACCATCCTCGTGACCATCGCGAGTCTTGCCGCAGTGATGAAGGACGACCCAGGTGACACCTGTGCGCTCGGACACTTCGAGCAGCACATCGACGTAATCGCGGATCGCGCTGTCGTTCTCATCGACACCCGGCGTCGACGCACGGAACGAGTCCAGCACCGCCAGTTCCACGCCGTCCCCAGCGCGCATGAATGCATCTCTCGCGCGCGGGTCTGTGAGCTTCATCCGCGGCAGCGCCGACAACTTGATCGGCAGTTCGCGCAGGTCGATCTCGCGACCTCGGGCAAGCCGCTGAAAGCGCCGCTGGCTCGCCCGCAAGCCCATCTCGTGGTCGATCCACGCGCAGGACTTCTGGCGACCAACAGGAAAGGTGCCGAAAACGGAAACTCCTGCCGCGCAAGCGACGACGAGCGACGCAGCCGCGAGAGACTTCATGCCTCCGCCGTAAGCCTGAATCGACGCGGGCCGGCCCGGACCAAGCTGCAACCCAGGAACAACCCAGGGTGTCACCGGCAGCGGCTCAGCGAGCTGCGAGGCGGACACCCAATTCCAAGGATCGCTCTGGGCGGAAGCGAGAGCCGTCGAGCGCAACTCGTCAATTGCTCGATCGAGCTGGGCCGGGTCGCGGGACGTTGGCGCTTCACATATGTCGACGACGGCGCGGGCTTGCTCGACGACGTGCCGCCTCCGAGCGCGATCCATCACGATCGAAGCGAACGTCTCCACCGAGCCCGCTACCTCGGTTGCTTCCACGCTGTTCTCGTCGAGCCACAGCTCGAGCGCCTGCGCGCGTGGCCCCAGCTCGCGGCGCACCGCTGCCGGATCGGGACCTTGTCCACGGCGGAAGATGGCGAGCTGTGCCGTGAAAACTTCTCGCAACTCGGGCACTGTGAGATCGTCGATCCCGACCCCCAGCTCGACCGCCCGTTGAATGTTCTGTTGTTCGAAGCTCAATTCGACGAGAGCGCACTCGGCAGAGCGGTCGGCGATAACAGGGGCATCGTTCGACGTCGCGTAATCGTCGGGTGCCTTGCTCGCGCGTCCGGCGCGATGTACCGTCCTTGCAGACATCGAAGACCTCGATCGTCGAGAGAGCGGCGCAGCGAGCGGGAGCTGCGCCGTTCGTGTTTCAGCGACCGCCAACGGCATGTGCGCGGAGGTCGAGGTTCAGCACCCCGGCGAACGGATTGGCGTCATTCGCCGGGCGCAGCTCGCGGCGCTCCGCCACTTCAGCCCGCCATGCGTGAACCACCGCGAGCGCGCGTCGCCCGCTCGATCCCTTCACCGGGAGGCCCATCGCTGCACGCTTGATCGTGCGGGGGTCGACGTCGGCCGTCACCGCGAGCCTGCGGGCTGTCGCCTCGTCCAGCCGCACTTCTTCGCCTGCAATATGTCCGGTCGTCGGCATCGTCCTCACCTCTTGTGAGCGAGATGTTGCCAACGATCGAAAGTCCACGGATGGGGCTAGGTCTTAATAGCCACTGTGCGCCGCGCTCCACTGCAACTCGAGCGACTACGACCGCATGCGGAGACTGCGCGGGCTGGTTCCAAGTCGCTGAACAGGATCAACGGCGCCAAAAAGCGACGGCACGAGGCATCGCCACTTCGGACGCCCCAAAGGTGAACCGTCGCTTGAGCCGAGGACGCGCAGCCGACGCGGAAGGGTCAGCGGTGTGGTCGTGCCTTGCTCGCTATCCGCTGTCGCTGAGCTTGCTCGATCCGAGCGTGCACCGTCTTTGCCGGTCTGTCGTTGCTCTTGAGCGTTGACATGCGCGAGCGCCACTCGGTGGCTGACGGGGCCCCGGCTTCGGCCCAGGCGACGATCTCCGCCAGAGCCTCGCTCGGTGGGCCCGATGTGTCGTTCTTCTTCGGGCGATGCGCAGCACGAGGACCAATCCGGACACGATCGAGACATTCGAGCACGAATGCACACGCGTCATAGCTATCGCCGAGAGATTCGGGCAGAGCACGCGCCTGCCGTTGCATTCCGTAGAGCGCGAAGACGGACCGAAGGTTGTCCAGCAGGTTGGCAGCGACCGCTATACGCGATTCCTCGTGTCCGCTAATTCGCCGCGCGGTGGTCGCGAACCACGCGGTCATTTCCGCTGCATGGATCCACACGACCCCACTGGGTTCGAGTTTCTCATGCATCGCGCGAAGAAACCTACGTGCGAGGTCCGCTGACCCGTCGCTATGGTCCCGCCAGATTGCCCACTCAACAACGACGCCGAGTATCTCGAGCGCCCGCTGTTCATCATCCAAGCCGGGAGCAAGTTCCTGGCACGCCGAAGAAACGTCATCGGGGAGCCGCCCACAATGAGTCCTCCGCTTCTCGCGGCGGATGGCGCGTGCTTGGACGATCGGTCCCATCTCGCTCCTGCCCAGCATTCGAACGAGATTCTCGAGCGCGACGACGCGATCGAGCGGCGCGCGATCCTTCACGCGCCCCTTGTTCACCTCGCCGACGCCACGCCGACGAAGATCCCCGAGGACGAAAGCGAACATCTCGGCCCGTGTTTGCTGCCGCTCGTCGAGGGCGAATGCTTCATCACGCACCCGCGCCGCCTCGATCGGGACGACGTTGGTGGGTAGCCTCGAGTCGACTTGCGGATTCTTCCGCTTCGTCACCGGCCGGTTCGGTTCACCTTCCGCGGCTTGGCGGCGACGCGCGCGCGACGCGGCGGCGCTTCCGCTACCAGTCTTCGGTAAGGTGATCGCGGCGCTCGTCGTCGGCGTGTTGGCCGGGGTCGCATGTTTCCCCGTCGACGCGCTGGCTCTTGCGGGCCGGCGCTCGCGTACTCGACTAGTGTTCTTGCCGGCGCGCGCGGTGGCCTGTCGTTTCGCCTTCACGTTGAGACCTTTCCCTCGTCCCTCTCAGGGCCAGTTCTGCTCAAGCGCGACGCGCGCAACGTAGTGAAGCAGTTCGCTGTCTTCACGTTGCTCGATCAGGGTGCCGAATTGATCATATTCGGCGGTTGCCTGATCCGCGTGCGCGGCCTTGCCGCGTCGATGCCTCCAGAGCTGCTCACGTACCGCCGCGACGGCACCGTGCAGTGCGAGCAAGGCGTTGAATCGCCGAAGGGCTCGGCGGCGGAGCACAATCATCCGGTCGAAGCGGCGGGCATCCGGCTTCCAAGGCTCTCCCCAGACACGTCGAATTTGAGCGGTTGGCAAAGACGCCAGGAGTTGCTCTTGCGCGACGCGCGTGGGCAACAGGGCTTCTATCGCACGATAGAAGTTGATGACGCGTGCGGGAACTGCCGGAGAGATCAAAGCGCTCCAGTAGGAGAGCATCGCGCGCCACTGGGGGTCCGAAGACGGAAGGCTTAGTGAGAACCAACCCATCTCATCCGGCAGCGCCCAATGCTCGTGTTCGTACTGGTGATATAGCTCTGCGCACGCGTCCGACGTGTGCGCCAGCGTTTCGAAATATGCTCGGGTCCAGCCTCGACTGCCTTTCGCAGGCCTGCTGTCCGGTCGTGCCACCAACGGTAGATCGAAGATGTACGCCGCGACCGCATTAAGGCGAAACATGCGCTCTTCCGAGAGCCGCGGTTGCCGTCGACGTGTGACGAGCATCGAGTCGTGCACACCGGATGCGCCCGAGATAAGGATCTCGTCGGGCGAGAACACGATGCGCGCGCCAATGTCTCGAAGCCCGTGGACGATCGCGGACGCTTGCCACTGCTCAGGTCGGTGGTCGGCGTACGACCGCTGAGCGAGCCGCCGGAGAAAACCTTTCGCCATCCTTGGATCCGAGACGTTGGCGACGTGCACGTCAAGCTCGTGCAGCGCTGCTACCTGCCGGCTTCGCGCGGTGATCGAAGTCGAGCTGCGTCCGATCGCTCGCGGCGCGAGTGTCAGCGTCGGCGGCTCTACCGCCCGAGCGCTTTCGCGTCGGCCTCGTTCGTCGTTCGATACGCGGCCATCACCTCTTCGCTCACCTTCATGTCTTCGTTCATGTCGTCGCAGAGCGTGCGATCGTCGGAGCAGTCGAGGCAGGTGCGCGCGAGCACGATCGTCGCCTTGAGCGATGCGAGGCCGACCGGAATGTCGGCCAACGCCGCCTCGATCTCCTTGTCGAGCTTCGTGATTGTCTCCCCGTCGTCGCGCATGCGCTGAAGGCACGTAGCGGTCGCGCCGCGCGGCTGCGAACGGATCGCGTTCGCGTGCTTCAGGAGCGTTCTCACCTTCGCGACGATGGGCTCGCCCTTTTTCACCGAAGCTTCGTTTCGCGCGAGACGCTCTTTGCGGATGCGCTTCGCTTCTTCCGGCGGCGCGGCGGCCATCAGCAGCTCGACGTGCATGTCGTCCCCGCAGCGCTTGCCGCATTCCTCGTCGAACGCCTTCCACCGACATTCCGGCGTCCACGTCTTCAGCACGGCGATCGTCGCAGCCTTCGCCGCTGCCACGTCGCCGTGGATCTTCGAGCCGTACAGCTTCGTCACGTCGCAGTCCGCCGCGGATTGCCCCGCGGGGGCGCCGGCCGATGTTTGCTGCTGAGCGCTGCCCTCCGAGAGTGAGCAGCCAACCAGAATGACAACGCACAGCGCAATAGAACGAATAGGCATCTCGACCCCCCGTGTGCCCGAGCCGCGGGCATACGAGGGAGAGGGTAGCCCACGCGAGAACGAGTGAGGGCAACCGCATCACTTCGCCCGCTTTGCATCGAGTGAGGCGACGCCGGCCGCATCGAGCCGCCGCCCACCTGCATGTTCGGCTGCGAAGTTCGACGTGCACGCAATTCCATGTTGCGATCGCGACATGGCACGGGGCGTCAACAGCCGTTCAAGGTCCCCGTTGAAGACATCGTGGCGTGCATGAACCGGAAAGCTCCATTCTTCATGCCGATGGAGGCCGATCTCGCGAAGGCGAAAGAACTCTTCAAGGCGCTGCTGAAAGAGAACGGCGCCGCGCCCGACACGCCGCCGGTTCGGGCACTGCTCTACGCACACGACGGCGACGAATACCTCGCGGAGGTCGGTCACCATCTCGTGATTACGCCCCCGGGCGACGTGGTGCAGGCCATCATCCGCGGCAGCGGCCTCCGCCCGTGGTTGGTCCTCACGCTGAGGCGAGGGATCTTCGGCGGAGGCCCCTCGGCGATACTCGTCGGCGAGAGCGACACGCGCCGCGTCTTCCACTTCGAGGCGGATCCATCCTCGGGCGAGTGAACACGCGACGCACCCCATCACCGTCCGCTCCGCTTCGCCCGCACCGCGTCGAGATCGGCCACGTTCGCGCGCTCGCGCCGTCGCGCTTCAAGCTCGGCAGTCACGCGCTCGATCGACGTGAGCAGCGGACGCAACGTGCTCGCGTCCGCACCCGCCGCCGCCAGCGTCGCGAGCGTCGAGGTGAGCGACACGAGCGAGGCCTCGAGAGCGTCACCAGCAAGCGCCCCTCGTTCGGGCACCGGTTCGGACACCGCCGCCGCTTCAGCTACGCGAGAGTTGGGGGCTAACCTCGCGTTTTCATTGAGTGGGTCGACAGGGACTCGAACCCTGGACCTACGGATTAAACGATCCGCCGCTTCCTCTGTCACGGCGGATAGTTACCCCCTCCGCGGGACTGCCGCGGGACTTCGAATACTGGAGGTCGCGGAAGCCTTCCTGGAAGCGGTCGCGGAGGGTGGGGGAGGCGACCCGATCGAGCTGGCCGAGGCCGTCGACGCGGAGTTTGGAGACCTCGTTCGCGGCGCCGCTGATGTAGCCGCCGCTCCGGAAGCTTTCCGCGTTCGTCGCGCGGTCGCTCTCGCGGAGCTCGTGCTGCTCCGGCTCGGCGCTGTCGAGGAATCGACGGCGCAAGATCAGCAGCAAACAGGCTGACGACGCACTCTCATATCGACTTTTTCGACGAAGGAGGCAGACCTATTCAAGCCATTTAGCCGCACAAAAGAGCGAAGCCCTCGGACACGACCCCGAGGGCAACGCGAGCGGCCGGTGAAAGGACCACCGACGAAATGCATTTTAACACAGCCGCGTCGATTCGCATTGAGCGACGCATCGCCTCGTTCATCGCATCGGCGCTTCCGGGCGGCGCCGCGAGCCTCGGCCTTCCGTTCCACCAGCTGAGCCTCAGCAGGCACCCCGACCAGCGCACGTGGTGGCAGCCGAAGCGTCCGCTCGACCGCCGCGCCCTCTCGGATCACCTCGCGGGTCGGATCGTCATCGCGCCGCGCTGCCCGGCTCGCCTCTCGTACTTCGAGCTCGACCTCGATGCGAAGGACGACGCCGCGCGAGCGACGCTGCTAGACCGCCTCCGCGCCGTCGAGCGAGCCTTCGAGCTTCCGAACGAGGTAGACCCCGCCGGGGTCGTTTGGAGGAGCTCCGCGGGCCAGTACGGGGGCCTTCGGTACCGCGTCTGTCTCGATCGAGAGGTCGACCGCGACGAGCTCGCGGCGCGGGTCCTGGAGCAGCTCAAGCGACACGGGCTCGAAGTACGAGACGGCGAGATCGAAGTCTTCCCGCGCGGCGAGCGAGGAACCCGGGCGCCGCTCGGCGGCGGCTTCGCGTTCGTCGACCGCGACGGCGACGAGCTCCTGGACCCCGAGGCGCTCGAGGATCCCGAGCGCTGCCCCTTCCTCGGGTTCCGATGGCGGACGACGGAGCGCGGCCTCTCGATGGTCCGCGACGTCCCGAAGCTCGTCGCGGAGTGGTTCAAGCGGACCGACGCCTGCCGACGACCGATCGAGACGGTTTTCGGACCCCCAAAAACCTCGATAATTGTGAGGGTCCCGCTCTACGTTGAAAGAAAGAAGGGCGCGGGGAAGCCGCCAGCAATGCCTGCCCGCAGCCTGGCGTGGCGGGAGCGGATCGACGAGCTGCTTCACGAAGGTGCCCCGGCTGGAGGACGGGTGAGCGCGGTGCGTGATGTGACGTTCCACTTCGTCGTCGCGTGCGGGATGGCGGAGGAGGAGGCGGCGGAGGCGTTCGATAGTTGGCTCGACAGCACCCCGCACGGCTCGCGCGATCTCACCGGCCCACACGCTGCATCGGTCCGCGCGCAGATGCGTCGCGACGCCAGACGGCGGGTCCGGGCACTCCTCAGACAAGTCGACAGCGGGCACCTCACTCGCCAAGGCGGCCCCGCGAGGGCGTCCGTCCCCCTTCTTTCTTTCAACGTAGAGCGGGACCCTCAAAAATCCCCCGGAAAAGAGGGGTGGAGGGAGCGGCTCCTCGCCGAGCTCGACGACGCCGACCGGTACCGCATCGGCGGCGAGTCCGACCCGAAGGTGCGGAGTTGCCTCGGGGTGCTCCTGTCGTCGCTCCGTCGCCTTCAGCGGGCCTTTCCCGACGCCGAAGGGGTCGCGGTCCCTCGAGAGGTCCTGCAGACGCTAGCGACCGCCCTGCCCAAGACGAACGGCAAACGCGAGTACGTCGACCCTACGACGGGCGAGGTCGTGGCGGGCTACGTCCACCTCCGCAATCGAGCCCGACAGCTCGGGATCCTGGGCCCAGTGCTCCAGAGCTTTTCGAAGGCGGAGCGTCGTGCCACGATCTTCATGATGCCGCCTCGACGCGTCACGAAGGAAGAACTCGAGGCGTCGATTGCCTCTGCACAGAAGGCGCTCCGAGTCCTTCGGGAGCGTGCCGCGTGAACAGCGACGAGCAGAGGCGCGAGCACAACCGACGAGCGCTCATCCGCGATGAGCTTCACCAAGCGCTCACGCGCGTGTTGGAGGTGAGCGAGTCGTTCCAGAGCGGCGGGGACCTGGACCTCGTGCGTGTGCAGTGCGCTGCCGAGGCGCTCACGCGGGTCCTAGCGCTCACGCCTGCGAGGGGGGCGGAGGTCGCGCCACCAAGGTTGGAGCCCACGCGGCCGAAGCTCCGCGTCGTGCGCTGATGCGTAGCTGACGGGGCCGTCATGTGGTGCGGCAGAGCAGTCTCGGACTGGCCCGTATCGCCCTCTCGCGGTTAGGCTCGCAACGTGCCGATTCCTGAGCACGAGGGGGACCTGCTTCCGCCGTTCATTGGTTCACCAACGAACAGCAGCAACTGCGCGCCGTGGTCGACAGACCTCACCGAGGTCGTCCCAAGGTTCGGAACTTCGCGAGCGCGCCGGGAAATCCTCGCCGGGTTGTTCGAGTACCGACGCGGGCTGAGGCACTACGGCATCGCGGGTTTTCAATGGCTCGATGGCAGCTTCTTCGATGTGATGGCGCGTGAGCCTCGTGACGTGGATGTTGTGACGTTTCTTGTCACAGCGCCCGACACGGTGACTTTCGAGAAGCTCACCGAAGAGGCACGCTTCCTGTCGCTGATCGAACACGATCTATCGAAGGAGGCGTACCACGTGGATCCCCAGTTCATCGATCTCCGCGGCGATGGGATCGCGATCGTTCAGTCGGTTCAGTTCTGGTACGGGCTCTTCTCACACGACCGAACCCAGCGCTGGCGAGGCATTCTGCGCATCCCACTGGGCCCTGACGACGAAGAAGACCTCGACGCACTCGCAATCCTCGATGGACTGAAGCAGAGTTCGCCGTGATGGTCGGCCGAGAGCGTCAGCGTCTGTACGCCGAGCTCGGAGCGATCCGCGAGCTCCTCGGAGCGTTGCGCCCGGAGAATGTCTTCGAGCGTCGGAGCTTGCAATCGAGGGTCCGCACGCTTGAAAAGCAGCTTGCCGAAACACCGCTCGACCACAGCGCGAAGCTGGTCGCCTCGTTCGATGGGGATCCCGTCTTGGGCCGCGCCGGCATCGACGCAAAGTTTGGCGGGACGATGCTTGTGGAGCTGCAAGACCTGGTTTCGAGAGTGCACCTTCAGCGCGTGGGAGGTAGCGGTGCGAAGACGCCTCGCGACGATCGCGCCTCGCGCCTCCAATTCACCGGCACTGTGTTGGGCTCCTTCGGCTTCACTCTCGAAGAGGCGCAAGCTTCCCTGTTTCCGTCTCGCCTAAGCGAGGCGATCGAGGCCTCGCTCGTGCTCTTTGACGCAGCGGCGACCGATGACGAGACGTTCATCGAGGCCATCGCGGATAGCGATCCGCGTGTTCTCGGTGCTCTGAAGAAGATGGTCGAAGGCATGTACAAGGCAGGGGCCACCGTCCGGTTCATCACCCCCGAAAAGGAGGTCGCGCTGGACAAGCGACGCGTCGAGGCGGCTTGGGAACGCACGGGACGCGTGGAAGTCGACCAAGAGGTGCTGTGGCTGCAAGGGATCTTCCTTGGCGTTCTCGGAGACTCCCGCCGGTTCGAGTTCGCGATTGAGAACGGCGACGTGATCGGTGGACGCGTTCTACCTACCCTCGATTCCGAAACGTTGGCGGGATGGAACGCACGATACTTCCGCCAACGGTGCGCCGCGCAAGTCGTGTCTGTCACCAGCCGGACAGCTGGGAAGTCCGTCCAGAAGCACACGCTGATCACCTTGGCGGAGCGAATTCCCGACACGACGGAGGAGCCCGGGCCCGAAGCGACACCTGCTGCGGAATCCGCACGGCCGAGAGGGAGAAGCTAACGACGGGAGCGCCGTCGCATTAGCTGCGTAACTTGCGCTAGTCGTTTATCTGCGTATTCGGCACTCGGTTGTCGATAATCGATGGACAGGCACTGCGCGTGCGTTCACACTCAAACGCATGTTGCAGCGTCACATTCAAATCGACGCGCGGGTGCCGCTCGTCGATCCCGCGACCGCAGACAAGCTTCGGCGCGAGCGACACCGCGCCGCCGTCGAGGAGCTCGTCGGCGCCCTCGACCCGCGAGCGAAGAGTTTCTTTGCGCGGCTCAAGCCGGGGCGCCTCATGCATCGGTTTCTCGCCGGACCGCTGGAAGGCCTCATTTTTGAGGGTTTGGAAGACGCTCCTGGGGGGTGGATCGAGCTGACGCGCGAGCAAGCTCGCGCAGCGACGATCGAGCCGGTCTTTGACCATTACGGCCCCGGACACGATAGCTTCACGCAGGCTCTCGAGGTCATCACCGCGGACGAGAAGCTTCGGCGCGACGAGAAGGAAGCGCACGATCACCGCCGCGCCATCAGCGCCGCCGCGCGCGTCGCAGCGGCGGAAGCGGCGCGAGCAGTTCTCGCCGCAGCAGGTCCAGCAGGCAAGACGAAGGCGAAGCGGGCGAGCTCTCCGAAGCGAGGAGGCTCCAAGTGAAGCCGGAGCTGTTCAAATCGGGTCTCGCGCTGCTGATCAAGAAGTTCACGGAAATTGCCACCAAGGCCCAGGCTGGCGCCGACCCCGCCGCGCTCAAAAGCGATCTCGATGTGTGGGGCCTCGGGTACGGGCGATTCATGGCTTCGCTCGACACCGACGAGGGCGACAACGGCGACGCCGAGGAGCCCGACGACACTCAGGGCGCTCCGCCGAACGCCGGACCGCAGCGACCGCCGCCGAGAGCCCAGAAGAACATTGCCGCGTACCCCGCGATCAACGACGTGTCCGAGGCGCTGGAAAAGCAGCGGCGCGGCGAAGCGGTCGCGTGGGGTTCTTGGACGACGGAGCGTCATCGCCGCGCGGCAGGGCAGGCCGACAAGACGAAGTGGCCGGCCGACTTCTCGGCGCACCTCGACGCGCGGCGCCGCGAGCGCGATCGCTCGAAGAAATAGAGTTTCCGATCCCGTCCGTCCGCGGTGAGCCTGCGATGCGCCAGCGCGGATGTTCCCGTGGACGGACGGGATCGGGGCGTTCTCTCTCGAGGAGTAACATGCCGCGAATTACCCGACACACCCGTGACCAGCGACTGCGCGCCGCCGTCGAGTCGCTCGGGCGGCAAACAGCGCAAGAGCTCGCCGACAGGCTCGGCATTCGGATTCGCGCTGCGCAGGATTGGCAGCGCCGAGCCCGAGAAGTTCGGCGTGGACAAATGCAGGAGCTTCGTGCGCGTGAAGCTGCCGAAGCCGCGCGAGCCATCGAAGCTCGTCGCGAGCTCGCCGCCCTCGCGCTTCGCGGTGCGCTCGCCGAAGCAGCGGAGGTGACCCTGTGACGCCGCGACTCCAAAAGGCTGTGTTCGACGCGAAGCAGGCAGTCGAACGGCTCAAGACAATGCGAGTCATTGAAGTGTCGGTCGTCGATTTCCCGGCAAATCGAACACCGTTTTTGCTGCTCAAGCGCGCTGACGTGCTCGGCACTGCCCTTGCCGATGCGGAGCGCGTTCTTTCCGAGTTCGCGAGTGCGCCTGTCGCAAAGAGCGATGCGCTGGAGCGTGCCATCGCAGCTGCCGAGGCGATGGTGTCGAGCCTCGGTGCGGCTCCGGCACTCGACCTTCGTGTGATTCGCAAAAGCGCCGACGGTCCTGAGCTCCAGTACGTGCTGGGTCTCGTTTTGGCGCCAAACACCGTAGATTCCCAACAGCAGATCTACGACGCGGAAGTCATCAGAAAGGCCTCGTGGGGCTACATGAAGGACTTCCGAAACCTCGGGTACATGCACACGGATCTCATCAACGGCAAAGCGCAGATCGTCGAATCGTATCTCGCGCCTGTCGACATGCAGATCGGCGAAACCTTCGTGCGAAAGGGCACTTGGCTGCTGGGGCTGCACGTCACCGATGCTGCGCTCTGGTCGGAGATCAGAACCGGAAAGCTCGGAGGCCTCAGCATCGGCGGCTTCGCCGCCTAACCCTCAAAGAGTCATCCGCTCGCGCGTGGTTCCTTCGAGATTCGGGGAGTGGAGCTGCGCGCGAGCGGGCGGCGCCATCAACAATGCCGCAGAAGTTCTCACCGGGGCGTCCGTCCCGACTGCCCGGCTCGCCCCCATTCCCACGAGCCGCGGGACGGGCGCCCCGATGGGATTCAACGTTTGGAGATCAACGATGGGCTCAGCCGACTGGACCGTAATGCCCAATAGCCTCAGCTCGGGCGATGTCGTGCACGCAGCAACGCGCGCGATCTCGCCTCCGGCCGGTGGCGGCAGCTTCGTTCACGCGTTCAACTCGTTGACCGGCACGGTCGGCGTGGTCGCCCTTCGGCACAACCAAGCAGGCTTCGCACCGATCGCCCCCAGCGACCCAGGCGGCGGGGCGATCGAAGCCGCGCTCGTGCGGATGGGCGCCGCGTGTAGCGTGCTCGTCTTCTTCGCCGCTCAGGTCGACGACGTCAGCACCAACGCGCTGATGCTCGGCCTCGATGCCGCTGGGCACATCTCGCTTCGGAAAGGTCTCCTCGCAGCGGGGCTGCCCGACGCCGAGCCGGGCTCGTCTGGGGTGCTCCTTCGTTCGAGCGAAGCGGTCGCACTCGGCTCGTGGGCGCACCTTCGCCTCGAGATCGCGCACAACGGATGCGGCGATTCGTGCATCACGTGCTGGCGCAACCTCGGCAGCGTGGGCGCTCCGACGTGGGCGCCGATTTTTGGGATGAACCACGCGTCGATGCCCCACTTCGTCGACGACGGCATGCAGATCGCGAGCCGTTCAGCGCCGCTGCTGCACGGTTTCTCGGGCTTCGCGTTCCGCACCGAGGGCATCGGCGGGTGCGCTGGTGTCGATGCCGTCACCCTGCGGCGACAGCTCGCGAGCTGAGGGCACATGGAAACACGCGCCGTTCGGCTCCAATATGTCGACATGCCGGCCAACCTGCTGTCCATGCCCCGCGACGAAGAGGTCGCGGACCTTCGTGCGCGATGCGCACGGCTCACACTCGAGCGCGACGCGCTCCAGGACCTTTTGGTGCGCATGACGCGCGAGCGCGGAGACCCAGCGGAAGAGGACGACGACTAGATGAAGCTCAAGCAGCTCACGATCTTCGCCGACCAGCGCGGCAACAGCGGCCTCGCCCAATCCCTGCGGGAGCTCGCCGACCAGCTCGAAGCCGAGCCCCCTGCGCTCGCGATCGACCTCATGTTGACGCTCGACGAGCGACCGAAGCGCAGACGTCCCGCGCCGCACCTGCGCCTCGTGCATTCGCGTCGAGATGATGAGCCGACCGAGGAGCAAGCCGAGCAGGCCCGAGCGACCGCGCGACTGCTCGGCGACGACGACGCCAACGATCGCGTGTCGCGGAGGTGACCGCCATGGACGCCGAAGCCACACCCGTCGAGGTCGAGACGACCATCGCGACCCCGATCGACCCCACACCGCCTACGACGTCGCCTCGTCGCCGTCCGAATGTCGGTGGTCTCGATCCTGATCGACCGCTGTGGGTCATCGTCGATTTGCACGATCGCGTGATCTACGTGCCCCGCAGCTGGAGCCTCATCGAAGCCGTCGGGGAGCTCGAGGGCCTGCTGGCGCCCTATCCGCAGAACTCCGAATGGCGGCAGCGCCTCGTGGTGCGCGGCTGCGTCGACGCGAGGGGGTTCTGCGAGCCCCGCGTGGGGCACGGAACGACCCACCGCGGCATCAGCGGCCTCGATTTGGTCGAGCCGACACCCGAGCTCGTCCGAGGCTGCGTGTTCCGGGCCCGACGGCTTGCCCTCGGCGTGACGTGCCGCGAGCTCGCGAAGGCCTCGGGTCTCGCCCAGGGCTCGATCGTCAATGCGGAGCACGGCAACACGCTGCTTCCCTCGAACCTCGAAAAGCTGGAGAGGGCCCTTCGTGCCCTCGAAGAAGAAGCCCAGGAGCCTCGACCCCAATGACCACCCCCACCACCGCTGAAGAGCTGGTGCTCGATGTCCTGAAGGAGAGGGCGATGCACCTAACGGACCTCAGGCTGAAGACGAAGCTCACCGATCCCAAGCTCCGCGCCGCCGTCGACGAGCTCCAGAAGGCGGGCAAGGTCGAGGTGCACCGAGGAGCCGACATCAAATGGCGCCACGCTCGGAGCGCACAGGTGGTCTCCTTGCCCGGGCAGGACCTCTCGCCGCCGAAGGGGATGGGCGGCTGGGGAGGAAGGTTTCGGCGTCAGTGACCACACGTGACCATGTCCGTTCGCTGTGCGTTCACCCGCTCGTGAACGCCCAACGGTGGACGTTCGGGCCCTCGGGGGTGGGCGTTTGCGCTCGCTTCGACGCGGCTCCGGTGAACGTTCGGGGAGGATGATGTGACTCGCAGGATCCTGGACCAAAACACCTACCAATCGCTCGTGGATGCCTTCCGCCAATGCCCAGGGAACGCCATGCGAGCGTCCAGACTAACGGGCCTCGATAGAAGGAGCTGTGCTCGGGCGTGGAAGAAGGGCTGGCCAGAGAGGGGTCCGAGCTTCCGCCCCATCAAAGACGTCATCGCCGAAGAGGGGGAAGCAGCGCGTGTTGCTGCCGCCGCGAAGCTTCGAGCCCAGGCCGACGCCGAAGCGAAGCTTGGTGCTCTGCGCTCCGACGAGCGCGTGCGCGCCGAGACCGAAGAGATCGCGCTCCGTGCCGCAGGTCGCAAAGGCCTCGGGGAGATCGTCCGCGCCGCCCTGGATCGCGGGCCGCTCCTCCGGAAACTGCTCGACAGGCTGGAGGTCGAGACCGCGAAGCCCGACGTTGCGGTGAAGGACGTCCTCGCGGCGATCCGCGAAGTCCACAAGGTGCTGTCGTCCTTGCCCGAGCTCTCGAAGCTCGTCAGCGAAACCGGGCGCGACGTGAGGGAGGAGCGAGGAGAAGCGGCGGCCCAGTCGGCGGGAGCTCTGCCCGGCGCTCCTCAAACGGAGAGCGAAGCGATCGCCGAGCTCGTGGCGCTCGTCGGGATGGTCGGCGCGATGCTGGACCACGACCCCGACGCCAAGCCCAGCTTCGAGGGTGGGGACGGACCGCCGTGGGAGCCAGCTCCCCGCATCCGTGTCGTCGACATCGCGCCCCAGCTCAACCGCCTGATGGGCGCAGTCACCAGGCGGATCCGCGGCGGTGAGCTCGGCCGAGACCACGAGTCGCGGTCGATGCGAGGCGTAGCCGCCGAGCTGGTCGAAGCGATGGATGAGCTTGGTGCTGGCTCGAACGCGTCGACGGGAGCAGCCCCGGCAGCGCTGCCGCTCTCATTGCACCGCGAGTTTCAGGCCGCGGGTCTGCTCGAGAGCCCGACGGAAACGAAGGCGACTCCCTCGGTCGAGCCGACGCCTCCGACGAACGAGCCCGGAAGGCGCGTCGTCGTCGAGCGCATTACCGTCGAGCAGGTGACCGTGGAGCCCGAGGCCCTTGCGGACGGCGGATTCTCGTCCCCCGGCCAGCGCCGAGCCTACGAAAAGAGCCGTCGCGGGCGCGGCTGGTGATCTTCAATGGATGATGATCCCATATTCGACTGGGCTTTTCCCATACGCCCGGCGAATCCACGGGACCCCGTGAGTTCTCGCGTGACTCGGTAGCAGCGAATCCCAGATAACCAGAGGATGGGATTTCCTCGATCAAAGCGGCCAAACCGCACAAGAGCGGTCGGCTATATCCGTGTTTCGACAGACCAACAGGCGGATCGCGGTCTTTCGCTGAGTGCTCAGCGAGCGAAGGTCCGCGCCTACGCGAAGCTGCACGACATCGAGCTCGTGGACATCCTGGTGGACGCGGGGCTGAGCGCCACCACGCTCGAACGTCCCGGGCTGCAACGCGCCCTCCAGATGCTGCGTCGGCGCGAGGCTGACGCCATCCTCGTCGTCGCCCTCGACCGGCTCACGAGGAGCGTCCACGACCTCGGCCTGCTCCTCAAGAAGGCATTCCGCGACGGACGCGGCGAGCTCCTCAGCGTGAACGAGAGCATCGACACGCGATCCGCGGCAGGCCGCCTGCTCATCCACATCATCGGCTCCGTTGCAGAGTGGGAGTCCTCTCGAATCGGCGAGCGCACCTCGGCGGCGATGCGCGAGCTCAAGACCCAGGGGCGCTACACGGGCGGCATCACCAAGTTCGGCTTCGAGCTCGGGCCCGACGGCCAGCACCTGCACCCAGTCCCTCGAGAGCAGGCCATCGTCGCACGAGCTCGGGAGCTTCGAGCCCTGGGCCTCACGATGCGCGAGATCGCCCTGCGCCTCGAAGTCGAGGGCGCTCGGGGCCGGAGCGGCCGACCTCTTCGCGAGGGTCAGGTCCAGCGCATCGTTCGAGAGGAGGCAGCATGAATCCCCTCGAGTTCCACCCCTTCGTTCAAGGCGATTGGTTCGGCTTTGGAGGCGCCACTCCTTTCGCTGACGGCTCCGACCCCGTCGTGGCGGTCATCTGCGTCGACGGCGTCGAAGGCCTCGTCATCGTCGATGGTCAGGGCGTCTTCGTCACGACCGCCCAGAAGCTCGACGCCGCGACAGCCCCCGAGGGTGCGACCGTCGAGAGGACCTGGTGGCTCAAGCACGGCAGCTCCCTCACGACTCGCGCGACGCTCCTTCTTCGGGCCGAGACGACCAGCGTCCGGCTTCTGGCGCTCGGCTTCGACCCCGTTCGGCAGGAGGGCTGACCCGTGTGGATCTTCCTTCCTCAGGGCTTCGTGTCCGTGGTCGCAGACCGCAATGACCCCACTCGGCTCCTCGTTCGCGCACGTGCTCGTGCGGACCTCGAAAAGCTCACGCAGTCGCTCGAGATCAGGCCGACGATCAGCCACACGCCCCACGCCGACTACCCGTATCGGCTCACCATCGAGCGAGAGAAGCTCTCCGCGCTCATCGCAGAGCACATCGCCGCGATGAAGTACCCGAACTTCAAGGGAGCAATCACCGATCCGTCGCTGCTCCGCTGCGCTCACGAGGTGTGGGACGTGATGCACGACCACGAGGACGACGCCGCTCGGAAGGCCGACCGCTACCAGACCATCGTGCACGTGGATCCCGAGACCGAAGCGCCGATCGCCTTCGAGAACGCGCAAGCAATCGTCGGCGTCCCCGGGGCGCACAAGAAGAGCCCTCCGAAAGGCGCGCAAAGATGTGCATCAGTGCGCAGTCCGTCAACGCAACAAGCGCACACTCGACAGTCCAAACCGGGAAAGAGGTCGTTGCGTAAATCCTAAATCGCCGGCGATGTTTCCCCGATGTTTCGTGCATTTTCGGCGCGACGCCGGGCCATCTTGGCGCCATGATTCCCGAATAACGAAAAGCCCCGCGACGGTGAGAACGTCGACGGGGCGAACCCAAAATGGAATTGGAGGTCCATTATGGATTGGCCTGATCGTGCATTGTTTCGTGGGCCGAAGCAAATCGACCCGCAGCTTCGCGCTGCACTCGAGCGGTTCCTCGCTGGCGAGCGCATCGACGAAGCGGAGCCACCGCCGTCGATGTCGCTGCTGCTTCCGCTGTCGGTCGGATTCGGCGCGGCGAACGATGAGGCGTCGTGATGAGCGCCGATCTCCTGACCTCGATCGTCGCTCGTTTCACGCCGTGGCTGCTCAATTGGGAGCCCATCAACGGCGAGACGTTCTTGGACTTCTACGGCGACGTGCTCGACGAAGCGATCGATCGGCACTTCGCCTCGAACAGCGCGGCGTTGCCGTTCGCGCAGGTGCCGCTGCCGCTTCCTACCTCGAAGAAGAGGCCGAGGGCTCGGGAGCGAGCTCCCTACCGACCGATGCACCCGGTGAGCGAGCTCGATCGTGCAGCCGCTCGCAAGGCGCTGCTCCGAACCGGCAACGTCATCGCTTTGAAGGTGAAGAAGTGACCACACAACACATCGAGCCGCAGCAACCGAGCCGACGTCCCGCGGGAGCAGGCTCGATCGAGGTCCGCAAACTGCGCGATGGGCGCATTCGCTATCGAGTTCGGGCGCTGATGTCCGATGGATCGCGACCCATCGTAGGCACCTTCGACACGCCGGAAGAGGCGGAGCGACGAGCCGATGCTGCCGCCGTCGTCGTCGCTGACGCGGAGGTCGCCTCTGTCGGAGGCATCACGCTCAAAGCCTGGGGCGAGAAGTGGTTGGAGCGCCGCGAGCTGTCGAAGGAGGTGCGCGACATCGACAACATGCGGCGCAACTTCACGAAGCACGTCGCCACTGCGCGATTCGCGGACAAGCCGATGCTGGCGATCTCGAAGGCCGACGTGAAGGAGTGGCACGCCGAGCTCGCGAAGAAGCGCGTCGAAGGAAAGAAGCGGACGCTCTCGAAGACGACGATCCGCCGCTTGCATGCACTGCTGCGGGTCATCCTCCGCGACGCCTGCGAGGACGAGCTCATCCCGACGAACCCCGCAGCGATCAAGGTGAAGAGTGGGGAGGCGCGAACCGACGACCCGTGGACGTTCTTGGGCCTCGACGAGCAGCGCTCGATCGCGTCGTGCGAGGCGATCCCCGAGCATGATCGGCTCATCATGCGGTTCGCCTGGCACACCGGGCTCCGCGCCTCCGAACTGGCGGCGCTGCGCAGGGCGGATGTGCACATCGACGACGCCGATCCGCACGTCGTCGTGCGCTACTCGAAGAAAGACAAGGCGACGAAGAGCGGCAAGATCCGGCGCGTGCCGCTTCTGCCTGCTGCGCTCGAGGTCACGAAGCGTTGGTTGGAGCTGCTCCCGAGCTACCTCGACGGCAACGCGAACGATTTACGCCTCATGTTCCCGACGGCGACGGGCGCGAGGCGACAGCCCGGCAAGATGCTCGGCGTCGACAACGCGAAGACCGATCGCACGGACAGGCGAGGTCGCGCGGTGATGAAGAAGGTCGATCGCGTCCCGCGCTATCTCCGCGCGGCCGGCATCACACGACACGTCCGCTGGCACGACCTCCGGCACACGTGCGGCTCGTCGCTCATCTCGGGCGCATGGGGTCGCCGCTGGTCGCTGGAGGAAGTGCGGGAGCTGCTCGGCCACAGCTCCATCGTGATGACGCAGCGGTACGCGCACCTCGGCGACGGCGTCTTGAAGGCGGCAGCGCGAGCGACTCGAGAGGCGCCTTCGGACGCTCCGTCGAGCGCTGCTTCGAAGTCCCCCCGCAGTCCCGCGGCTCCGGCGTCCCCTGCGCGTCCGAAGCCTTTTTCCCTGGGTGGGTCGACAGGGACTCGAACCCTGGACCTACGGATTAAAAGTCCGCAGCTCTACCGACTGAGCTATCGACCCGCCGGCCCCCGAGGGGCCGAGCGAGGGGGACCCTAGCACGGGTCGTCCGAGAAGATCCCCACAAACGCGCGGGGACCGACGGCCGGGGCCGGGTCCCCTGACGGCGAGGTGCGTTCCATGAAGCGCACGGACTTTGATGTGGCGAAAAAGACTACTACGCTCGGCGGTTGCTATGTCCTCGCCCGATCGGCCCAAGGGATCCGACGATTCGTTCGCCGCACTTTTCGAGAACACCCAGACCAAGGGGCGGCCGAAACGCTTGCGCCGCGGAGACCGCCTCGACGTGAAGGTCGTGGCCCTCGGGCGCGACGCGATCTTCGTGGATTTGGGCGGCAAACAAGAGGGCTTCTTCGATCGTGTGGAAGCGCTCGGCCGAGACGGTCAGCTGATGGTGGACGTCGGCACGACGGTGCAGGCGATCGTGGTGGAGGCCGACGGCGAGCGCATCAAGCTGTCGCCTGTGTTCGTGCGCGCCGCGGAGACACCGTCGGTGATCCCGGAGGCCGGCGAAGGCGTCGCCATCCCACGCGCGAAGGCAGGTCCGCTGCTCGTCGAGGGCGCGCACGTTCGCGGGACGGTGACGGGCGTCGAGCGTTACGGCGTGTTCGTGCAGCTGCAGGGCACGCAGGGTCGTCACGGTCGAGGCCTCGTTCCGACGGCCGAGACCAACACGCCGCGCGGTGCCGACCTCCGCAAGCAGTTCCCGGTCGGGAGCGAGGTCGAGGCGAAGATCCTCGCCATCGCCGAGGATGGGAAGATCCGCCTGTCTTTCAAGGCGCTCACGGAAGACGCCGAGCGCAGCGAGTTCGAGGCGTATCAGCAGGGGCGTACCGAGAGCACGACCGAGCTCATCCCGCCTCCGACGGACAAGCCGCCGAAGCCCGGTGACAAGCCCGCGAAGCCGAAGCCGAAGCCCGAGCCTCGCAGCTTGGGAACGCTCGGCGATCTGTTGAAGAAGCGCTGACGAGCGCTTCGAACGCCGTCACTCGACGGCGGCGACGACGGCGCGAGACCGTTGGACGAGCTGCTCCAACACGTCCGCGTCGTCGATGAAGCCGAGCTTTTGGATGCGGACGAACGCGCCGTCGACCACGAGCTCGATGTCGAAGTCGCGACCGGTGCGCGCGAGCTCCGACAGGGCCGTTCGAAGCGCCGCGCTTCCGCTCAGGAGCTCGAGATCCGACTCGCGCTCGACGAGCGTGTGCACGCGTGTGGCCGAGCGATCGAGCCGGACGATGAGCCTCGTGGCCGGGAAATCGCCTCGGAGAGAGTCCCGCGACGCGAGGGCTCGGCCGACGGCGTTCACCTCCATGGCGCCCGGGCGATGGAGAACGAGCCGAGCGGGGAGGTTGTCGAGCTTGAAGGTGAGGCTGGGAAGACCGTCGTCGCCGTCGCGCACGGATCCCGCGAGGCGTGGCGCCAGCAGCTCGAACGCAGACTGCACATGTCCGGCTCGACGCGCGGCCGCGCGCCGATAGAGCAAATACATCCCCGTGCAAAACGCGCTCGCGAGAACCAGCGCGACGCCGACCAGCACGACGCCGCGGTCGACGTTGTCGAAAAGTCCGACGGTTACGTCGAGCACCGGTGCCCGGATCGACGCGAGGAATGACGAGCTCGACACGGCCGGCATCGTACGCTCGTTTGCATGGCGCCCACGCGCGGAACAGACTCCGGCCCCGTGAACCAACTGCGCTCCAACAAACCGGGAAACGCCGTTCAAATCATCGGCCGGAGCAGCTCGCTCTACACGCGGGTGCCCCTCGTCGTCGCCCACGAGCTCGGCGTGCCGTACGAGCTCGCGCCGGTGTTCGACCTGACGACGGCCGATTCGGCCGTGTACGGCAACAATCCGGCGCTCAAGATACCGTCACTGCGCCGAGCGGGATCGGTCCTCTTCGGCGCGGAGAACGTCTGCCGCGCGCTCGAGGATCTGTCGGAATCGCGCCGGCGAATCGTGTGGCCGGAGGAGCTTCGTTCGGACCTGTCGCGCAATGCCCAGGAGCTCGTCTGGCATTGCATGGCGGCGCAGGTGCAGCTGGTCTTCGGCACGATCATCGGGAAGCTGGACAATATCTACTTTACGAAGGCACGCGCCGGCTTCGAGGGTGGCCTTCGCTGGCTCGACGAGCATTGCAAGCTCGCGCTCGAGGCGTTGCCGGCAGAACGGGACATCAGCCTGTTCGAGGTCACGCTCCTCTGTTTGATCGAGCACCTCGAGTTCCGCGGAACGCTCCCCGTGGACCCTTACCCGTCATTGGTCGCATTCGCACGCACGTACGCGACGCGACCTGCGGCACAACAAACCGCGTATCGCTTCGACCCTCCGCCCGAGCCTGTGGCGACCGAGGCGCGCTGACACCTCGTCGCGGCGCGGAGCCCGAGCCTCGAGCTCCGCACCGACGATTCTGGGTCGAGCAGGTTCAGCGGCCGCTTCCGCGCCAGCCAATCATCGTCTTGCGCGGCACCGCGGTGGGGCCGATCGCGCTGCGGTGTTGGCGGGACCCGGGCCGTCCCCCGCGGCCGACTTGATTGGGTTGTTTCGATTTTGCAGTTTGCTGGCTCTTTTGGCTCGAATTGGAATCAGCCTCCGGCGTCGCGGTAGGCTCTGCGCCGTCGGCCAATTCCGTCGTTGCGTCCGGCCTCAGGTATTTGGGGCTCGTCATAAAACGCTCCTTTGGATTGCGAGCTTGCGCTCGATTGGGCGGTTTCTCGGCGAGCGGGCACACGTCACCGGTGCTCCGACCGCGATGCGGTGAAGTCCGATGTGCGCCAAATGGAAGGCTCGATATGCCGTTTCCGCGCGGCGTCACCGACGACGAACGGACGTCCCGTCCCCCGAGCCCGCAGAAAAAGAACGCGGGTTCAGGGGACAATATGAATGGCGATCGAACCTCCCAATCGGGTAGCGAAGCGGCGCAGGCCCAGCGTCGAAGCTGCCTGCTGCACCGGCTCGCCGAGGCGACTGGCAATTGGGATTCGGCTATCGATCGCGCATAGAGGACACGGTGGAGCCGTGTCGCTTCGACCTATATCACGCTCTATCGCACTGCGCTCGTCGAATGTTTATTCGGCGGGCGGAGGCTCTTCGATCACCGGGCCGAATACGACGTTGCGAACGAGCGCCGGGCTGCGATTGCCCGCTTCGTCGACCGCAATGACCGAGATTTCGGTCGGGCCTTGGGGGAAGTCCGCCGTCGAGAGGAGGATCGTGGTGGCCGGCGACGTGCCGGTTGCGACCAGCGCGCCGCCGACCCGGATCTCGAGCGAGACGGGCAGGGGGACATCGTCGGAGGCGGTGACCGTCAGCTCGAACGTGCCGTCGAGCGATGCGCCCTCTTCAGGCGACGGAACGCCGACCTCCGGGGGAATGCCGTCGATCGTCAGCGGAACGTCGACGACCGCGGTGTTTCCCGCGGCGTCCCAGAGCTCGAGCTGGCCGACGAACGTGCCCATCGGCAGCTGTTCGACGGGGATGGTGACGAGCGAAAAATCCCACTCGACGCCGAGCGTATCGGGATAGCCGGGCTCGAGCTGCTCCTCGACGACACTGTCGCCGACCGTCAAACGACACCCTGAAACGACCCACGCATCGGCCATCCAGAAGTTGAAGGTGGATCCTGCTGCGGGCAGAACCGTCTCGTCGAAGTAGGCGGTCGGCGGCGTGAGATCGACGAGCAAGTCGGTGACCGTGCGCGTCGTCGATGCGCCCGAGAGGTTCTCGACGATGACGGACATGGTGCCGAAGCCTTCGCCGAGCTCCGAGCCGGTCGCGGAAACGCTGCCGGAGAACGAGTCGTCGAAGAACGTCGTCGTCGCGAACCGGAAGGAGAACGTCGCGCTGCTGAGATCGCCGTCCTGGGAGGTCGCCGACACGGTAACGGCGCCGTTCGGGCCGACGGGAGGCCAGTCGGCGATCGACACGTCGACCGTGGGCGGGATCGGATCGGGTGCGGGCTCGAAGCAGTCACCCTCGCCGCAGCAATCGAAGCACTCGGTCTCGTCGTCCTCGCTGAGGGCGATGCCGAGCGCGACCCATTCACAGCCTGTTGCGCCGAAGCTCGCGATCGAAGCGAGGATCAAAGTGAGGGCGACGTTTTTCACGGCTGTGCCTCCGCGGAGAGATCGAGCACCTGTACCAAGGTGGGCGTCGGCGAGGCGACGTCGAAGACGCGGATACCGCGATCGCCGTCGGCGACGAACAGCCGCTCGGCCGAAGCGGCGACACCCGAAGCCGCACCCGAGAACGCGACCACCGACATGACCTGCGGAGCGCCGCTGAAGAGATCGATCGTGACGAGCTGCGTTCGGTAGCGACCGCGATCGACGGCGACGGCGTAAACGCGGCTTCCTGCCAGTGTCGCCGCGACGTAATCACCGGGGGGAAGCTCGGCCGAGACGGGCCCGCCTTCGCCGTGCAGCGTGACACCCGCTTCACCTCCGAGGCTCGCGACCTCGACGTCGCCGACGTCACCGGTCATGACGACGCGCCGCGGAAGCGCCTTGCGCCATCGGCTCACGCTCGCGATCTCCTGGTCGCCGAATGCTCCGATCGCAGCGAGCGGCGTTGCGCCGACGCCGTCGATTTCGAGGCTGCTCGTCCACTCCGGCGACGCGACGAGGAGGTGATCTTCGCCGACGGCGACCGATTGGGGCAGGTGCGCTTCGCGTCCGGAGGAGAACTCGACGAAGGAGCTGTCCGTGTCGTACGCGATGACGCCGTGCTCGGTCGGGACGTAGAACGTGGCCGCCTTCGCAGCGAGCCCGCCGGACCAAATCTGCGTACCGAAGTCGATCGGGTTCGGCGCGCCTTCGACGTACACGACCCCGAGGCCGGTCTGGGGCGACAGGCCTCCGAGGACCCAACGACCGTCGCCGAGGAAGGCAGCCGCGCGTGCGAGCTTCGCCTCCGGAACGTCGGCCGTCTTCGCGAGGACGCCGTCCTCACCGACGCCGAAGAGGCCGCCGCCTTTGCCCGCGACGAGCACCGCGTCGCCTTGGACGGCGATGCCTTCGGTGAGTCGCGGCTCCGCGTAGCGCCCGAGCTTTTCGTCGAGGTTCGCCGGGTTTCGCACGTCGATCGCACGGATGCCGATACGGGTCGCGTCGCCGAATGCGAAGACGCGACCGTCGACGGGCAAGGTCTGCAGCGGGTCGCGGCCCTCGGGCGGGACCGACGGAGGAACCCACGTCTCGGCCCACGGAACGAGCTCCCACGGGGGCTCGGTCGAGCAGGAAAGATCGTCCTCCGGAGGGGCGGGGAGGCCCGGGGTTGCGAGCGTGCTGCAAGTCGTCGCCGGGTTCGAGACGTCGAGCGGAAGGATGCCGTACTCGCCACCTGCGACGTACAGCGTGCCGCCGAAGTCGCGAACGCCGCTCGCGTAGAAGCTCTGGTCGTCGGTCAGCGTGCAGTTGCCGATCGGCGCGACTTGGGTCGGGTCCGTGACATCCATCGCGACGGCGCCATATCGGCCTGCCGCGACGAATGCGACGTCGCCGGCGAGCGAGACGTCCTTCGCCGGCGCGACGAGGATGTCGTCCTGGTACGCGTTGTCGATCCACCGATGACCGAGGAGCGCACCCGTCGCGACGTCGATCGTCGCGAACGTGTCGCAGGCAGCGACGTACGCCGTGCCGGAGCGCGACGCGACGGCGGCTGCGAAGCCCGGGACGGGAAGCACGGTCCGCAGGCTGAGCTCCGATTCCAGGATGTCGACGACCGCGACACCGGACGCGCCCGTCGCGACGAATGCAGTATCTCCCTCGATCCAGACATCGAGCGCGGGCCCGTCGAACGCAACATCCGAGAGGCGGAACGGTGAGGCGGGGTCCGTGACGTCGACGAGAAGAAGCCCTTCGTCACCGCCGGCGATCAGAAGGCGACCAGCGTGGGTCGCGACGCTCATCGGCTGGCCGAAGCCGGCGAGGAGCGCTTCGCGCTTCGGCTCGTCGGCGTCCGTCATGTCGAGGACCCAGAGGTTCGTCGCGTCGACGGCGAAGAGCCGATCGTCGATGAGCACGCCGTCTCGCATGATCGGCGCGTGGAAGTAGTCCATGTAGAACGGGTCTTCCGTGCCGCCGCAGACTTCGTCGATGAGGACGTATGCGAGCTTCACACGGCCGCAATCGTCCTCGACGAGGGTGCCTTGCCACTTGCTGCCCGTGGTCGGGGGATCGGTCGGACCGGTGGGAGGACCATCGGGCGGCGGAGGCTCGTCGATGAACTCGCCGCCGTCGCCGAAGTCACCGCACCCTGCGAGTAGTGCGACGACGGGCCAGAGGCGACCGAAGCGAAAGCACGCGGACCAGCGAGATCGTCGCATGAACAAGCCTCCCTCACGGTGCTTCGGCGCGAAACCGCATGAAGCGCGCGCGACCGAAGCGGTGGAGAAGGCGAGGTGCCACGGCCGTCGAAGAAGCCTTCGGCGGAGTGCACCTCGCCCTCCCACTGTCGATTAAGCCAAGCCCCGAAGTTAAGAGCGACGCTTGCGCGACGCACGTGCCGCCCATTCAGCATCCGTGCCACCGCCGTCGCTCGGCAGGACAAGCGCTGATTTGCAGGCGATCAGACCCGAGAAGGTCCGCGATCCCCTGACATCGCTGTCGCGCGGCGCCGGTCCCCAGCCGCCGATCTCAGCCGCCGGTCGAGCCGTAGCCGCCGGTGCCGCGCGAGGTCTCGTCGAGCGCCTCGACCTCGACGACCGCCGCTTGCCGGTAAGGAGCGATGACGAGCTGCGCGATGCGCATGCCGTTCTCCACGACGAACGGGTCCTGGCCGTGGTTGATCAACACGACGCCGAGCTCGCCGCGGTAGTCCTCGTCGATGGTGCCCGGTGCGTTGAGGACGGTGACGCCGTGCTTGAGCGCGAGGCCCGAGCGCGGACGCACCTGTCCTTCGTGACCGGCCGGCAGCGCGATCGCGAGGCCGATCGGGATCAACGCGCGGGCCCCGGGGGCGATCGTCACCTTCTCGTCGAGGGCAGCGGAGAGATCGAGCCCGGCCGCGCCGCCCGTCTGTGGTGCGGGCAGGACCGCCGTCGGTCGAAGCTTGCGGACACGCAGGGAGAGGGTCACGTCGGCCTCGGCAACACGTGCTCGAGCTCGTCGATCCCGACCAGCGCCTCGTCGGCCCAAACGCGCGGCGAGTCGGTGAAGCCCGCCTGAACCGCACGGCGCATCATGTCCACGGCCTTCGAGGGATCCGCTGCGCGGGCGTACGCACGCGCAGCCTCGAACGCGTCGTCGGCGTTGCGGTCGCGCTTGAACACGGTCTCGTAGATGCGGCCGGTCCAGTGGTGCTCGTTCGACGCAGCGATCATCGAGGCGAGGATGCGCATGTCCTCCGTGCTGATGCCGTCGGCGGTATCGAGCGCGAGCGCTGCCGCGCGGGCACCCTCGCCCTTGCGAAGGAGGATTTGGATGAGCGGACCGAAGACCTCTTTGCGGTCGTCTCCAGCGGCGCGCGCGGCCTCGAGCAAACGTCGCGCGGCGTCTTCGTCTCCGCGCGCGAGCGCCACGGCCGCGACGAGCGCCGGATCACCATGAGCAATGCGGGTTAGGCGCGAGACCGCTTCGGTCGCTTGCACCGTCTCGCCACGCGCGAGGTGCGCCCAGCCGAGGATGGTGAGCACCTCCGGGATCGCGCGGGCTTGCGGCCGTGCTCCGCCGATCTCGCGACCTTCGAGGACACCGCGCGCGATCTCGATCGCCTTCGTCGGATCGTCGTCTTCGAGCGCGCGACGAGCGTCGGCGAGCGCGCGGGCAGTCGCGGGCTGCAGCGGCTCCGTCGTCCCACGTGCGGCCTCTGCGGTCTCACGCGAGGCGCGCACGGCCGCGCTCGTCTCGCGCAGCGCGATGAACGCCTGCACGGCGGCGGAGCCGAAGATGTACACGCCGAAGAACTGGCCAATAACGGCGCTCCAGATGGCGATCGCCGTACCGACGAGCGCCGAGATGATCAGCGTGATGCGGTAACGCTTCGGGCCGAGGGCGTGCTCGACGACGTGCCCGCCGTCGAGCGGCAGCACCGGCGCAAGGTTCATCACGCTCCAGAACAAGTTCACCCAGTACAGGTTGCTGACCAGCTGGACCATCCCCGGGTTTTGAACCGGGACGAATTTCGCGATCGCGTACGCGACACCCGCGAGCGTGAACCCAGCGATCGGCCCCGCGAGCGAGACGATCACGTTCTTCACGCGCGTCATCGGCAGGACCACCGACGGGAACGTCGCACCACCCAAAAAGTGGAGGCGGATCGCCGACCGAATCCCGAACGCGCGGAACGCCAGGGCGTGACCGAGCTCGTGGATGAGGATGCTGACGAGCAAGATGAGCGCCCAGAGCACGATGTAGATCGGGCTTTGCGAGCCACCCATCAGCGAGAACATGACGGCCGTGAGCCAGAAGCCCATCGTGATCTCGATGTCGAACCCGAGGAACCGTACGTGCATGTCTGTGCGGGACATATAGTACGGACGGGTGCGCCTCGCACGCGTTCGAGGCCGCGATCTCCGGCAAAGTTGCGATCTTTTCGCAACTGACCGAAGAAGAGGCGTGCGTTCCAAGAGCTTCGTGAAGAAGTATTTCGTCTTTGGCTCGGTCGTCGCGTTCGGTCTCGCTGGATGCGCGTCCGCACCACTCGCCGATCACGCGTCGGAGCCGGAAAAAAGCGTCGCCGAGACGCCGTCCGACGCTTCCGCCACGCGCGCGTCCGAGCCCGCGCCGAGCACCTCCGCGTCGGCTGTTGCGCTCGCGTCTGCATCGCTCGAGCCCGCTCCGAGCGCCGCGCCCGCTCCATCGAACGCCCCGCCGCCGCGCAAAGGCACGGTGATTCTCCACGTCGGCGACTCGTTCGTTCACTCGGGCCTCACGCAGAAGCTCCGCAAGCACTTCGAGGCGCTCGGCGTTCGTTACGAGGTTCGCGCCGAGCAGAGCACCAACAGCCTCGACTGGTCGAAGCGCGTTCCGGGTGAGGTGTCCGCGGCCCAACCGGACCTCGTCATCGTCACGCTCGGCGGCAACGAGATCGGCTCGAAGCACCTCGACGTCCAGGCCCGTGCGATCCGCAGCATCGTCAAATCGATCGGCGACAGGCCCTGCGTGTGGACGGCGCCGCCGCTGTGGATGGAGGAGGAGGGCCTCTTCGACACGCTGCAGCAGAACGTCGGCCCGTGCCGGTTCTTCGAGACCGATCGCATCGTCGGCACCTTCATTCCGCGCCGAAAAGACAACATCCACCCCACGATGGAGGGCGGCGCGCTCTGGGCTGACAAGCTCTACGACTGGCTGATGGCGGAGCGGACCGGCGACGAGAAGAAGCCCTGGCTCCTGAAGCCGGCGACCGAAGACGAAAAGACGCTTCGGGGCCACCGAGGCCCTCTGCCGAAACCGGAGCCCAAACCGTAGTCGAACGGTCGGGCGAATCTTCTCGGCCGCGGCATCGGCGGGTTAGGATGAAGCCGCCATGCTCTTGCCTTCCTTTCGTCACCGTCGGGTGCATCCCTCCGTCTTGCTCGTTGCAGCCTCGCTCGTCGGGTGCAGCGTCGATATCGACGATCTCTTCAGCGATGACCCCGCCGACGGCGGTGGGTCGGCGCAAGGCGCGGGCTCGCCGAACGGCGGCAGCGCACAAGGCGGCGATGCCTCCGGACCGGGTGGCTTTCCGAGCCACGGCGGCGAGTCTTCCAATGGCGGGCAGCCGAGCGACGGCGGCGGGACGACGACGGTCAGCGAGTCGTGTGGTGACAACCTCATCAACGGCCTCGAGGAGTGCGACGGCAACGACTTCGGCGGCCTCGACTGCACCGACTTCGGCTCCGACAACCCCGCGGGTTTGACGTGCTCCGGCGTGTGCACGATCGACACGAGCAACTGCCAATCGCCGACGGAGTGCGGCAACGGCTCGGTCGAGCAAGGGGAGGAGTGCGACGACGGCAACAACCTCGCGAACGACGGTTGCTCGCCGACATGCTCCATCGACGGCACCTGCCAGAGCCCGGTCGAGCTTCAGATCGGGATGGGCACGACGAGCGTGTTCGGCGACACGACGAACGCGCAGTCACAGGAGAACCCCGGCAACATCAGTTATTGCCAAGGCGCGACGGGGCCCGAGATCGTGTTCAAGATCATGCCGGACGACTCGGGCGTCGCCACGCTGTACCTACCGTCGAGCGGGACGGTGTTCGACGCAGCGATGTATGTCAGCCAGAACTGCGTCGTCGGCGACGACACACCCTGCCACGACAACTACAACACCCTCTCGGGTGACAACGGCGGTGAGGTCCTCTCGTTCCCCGTGACCGCAGGAACGCCGTTCTATGCGGTGATCGACGGCTTCCATCCGGAGGACTCCGGGGCGTTCGAGCTCACGATCGATCTTTCCTCGGGCGAAGACTGCTCCGATCCGATTCCGATCATGCTCGAGGGCGACGCCGGCTACGACCTCTACGGCAACACCACCGGTCACACGAACAACGGCGCTTCGTCGCAAGTCAGCACGTGCGGTGGCGCAGGCGCGGGACCGGATCTCGTCTACGAGATCACGTCGCTCGAAGGTGACACCTTCAACTTCGAGATGTTCACGCAGTTCAACTCCGTCCTTCACGCTCGGTCGAGCTGCGAGAGCCAGGAGACGCAGTTCGTTTGCAGCGCGCCGGTGAACTCCAACGGCTCGTCCTTCAGTATCGACAGCGGCAACGGCGAGACGAACTACGTCTACGCCGACGGCACGATGAGCTCGTCGGGGTTCTACACGCTGCGCATCAGCCACTGAGGCGCGGCGCTCGTGTCGATCAGGGCGCTTGGCCGAGCGCCCCGGCGATCACCGCGCGCACGTCCTTCATGAGCGCTTTGCGGCCGCCTCGACCGTACGAGGGCGCATCGATCGGCGGGAGGATGCGGACCTTCACCTTCGCGCCCTTGTGAACGACGACGCCGTCGGCGGGCATCACGTTCTCGGTGCCTTCGAGGACGAGCGGGAGGATGCGCACGCCGGCCTCGATCGCGAGGTGAAACCCGCCCGCTTTGAACGAGCCGAGCTCGCCCGTCTTGCTGCGCGTACCCTCGGGGGCGATCCACACCCGGGTGCCCCCCGCGAGGAGCTTTCCGCTTTCGCGTAGGCTGTGAATGGCGCGCTCTCGCTTGTCACGATCGATCTTCACGAACCCGGCCGCGAGCATCGCCTGACCGAAGACTGGCACGCGAAACAGCTCCTTCTTCGCGACCATGCGCAGGCGCCCGCCGGGCAGCGCGCAGAAGACCGTCGGGATGTCGTAGTAGCTTCGATGGTTCGACATCACGACGTAGGCCTCGCCCTCGGTCACGTTTTCGGTGCCGCTGACGTGGAGCTCGACGCCTGCCTGGCGGAGCAACTCGCGGCTCCACCACGCGAGGCGCCGGTCGCACTCGTCGAGTGAAACGCGCTCGCGGAAGGCGTCGACGACGGTCGGTAGGCAGATTTTCGCGGTCACCCCCACCGCGCGTAGAGAGTCCACGATGCTCATCGGCGGCGCAGGCTACACGAACTCGTGGATGTCGAAAGAAACCAGCAACTTGTTCGGCGCACGCGCGGATCTGATGGACGGATTGACCAGGGGACCTGGGGATCGAACCACCGAAATCGGTGTGATTCCTTGTGGGTACAGCCCGCACGTTGCGTGAGTTATTGCTCGGCCCTGTTGAAATTTTTCAATCAAGGGAGCGCAATTTGGGCGGTTTAGCGCTCATTCGTCGGTTGGCCCGATCGGTGCTCAGTGCGCCACCCATGAACCGAATCGTCACGTTGGCTTGGCTGTTGGTGTCTGGCGTCGCGCTCGTCTCGAGCGGCTGCGCCCCGGGCGACCTCGACGAGGTGTCGGAGGAGGACGAGGGGCTCGACGACGAGGGTGAAGCCGACGACGCCGAAGATGCGCTGAGCACGTCGGTCTTCGAGCTGCCTTTCCCCTGCAACCAGGTCTGGTCCGGCCAGACGCGCTCGAATCACAGCCCGCAGAAGTCGGTCGACTTCAACCGCTCCAACGACTTCGGCGACACCGTCGTCGCGTCGGCGGGCGGCAAGGTCACGCGCGTCGAGAACGAAGGCAACACCAGCTACGGACGCTGGGTCGAGATCGATCACGGCGGCGGTTACCGCACGCGCTACGCCCACCTCAGCGTGCAGTCGGTCTCGATCGGCCAGAACGTCTCGCGCGGTCAAAAGATCGGCGAGGTCGGCAGCACGGGCGGATCGACCGGCCCGCACCTTCACTTCGAGCTTCGTCTGAACGGCACGGCGATCAAGCCGGTGTTCCACGGCGCGACCGCGCTCTTCTACGGAACGAAGAACTACACGAGCCACAACTGCAGCGCGGGCGGCGGCGGCGGCGGTGGTGGCGTCAGCGGCACCGTGAACACCGCGGGCCCGGACCTCACCATTCGCGCGTCGGCGAGCCCGAACAGCGCCGCGGTCGGCTCCGTCGCGGACGGAGCGCACGTCACGATCAAATGCCAGAAGCACGGCGTCTCGGTGTCCGGCACCTACGGCACCTCGACGCTCTGGGATTTCATCGGCACCGGCTACGTCGCGGACGCGTACGTTTCGACCGGCTCCGACGGACAGGTCGCGCCGACCTGCAACTGATCGGCGCGTTCGAGCTGCTCGCTCAGAGCTCGATTTTCGCGATGAAACCCCACGAAGACCAGCGTCGGAACCAATCTCCGACGCTGCGCCCGAGGGCCGTGGCGTCCGCTTCGCTCTTGCCCTCGGCGACGATGGAGCACGCTTCGATCAGCGATTTACCCTCGGCGAGCGCGTCCAACATGCGGAACGCGTCCGGGACGAGCTCTTCGTAGTGAACGACGAGGTCTTTGCGAAATAGCGCGAGCGAGGTGGGCTTCGCATTTTGGCGCGCCCATTCGCGGACGTCCGTCGACGCGTCGTCGCGCACGACGAGCCGCAGGACGTTCACCGGGTATTGGAGCTCGAACCGCTTCACGAGCGGGCTCAGGACGAAGGTCGCGCGCTCCCAATCGTTCGGCGATAACGACGCGACGAGCTTGGGATCCAGCGGCGGAGGATCCGCGCCGTCGAAGACGTCGAGAAAGGCGATCTCGTACCGTGCGGCCTCGAGGCACAGCGCCTCGAGGCCCTCGGGCAGACCATCCCAACGCTCCAGAAACGCGGGCATGTTCACGCCGAGGTCGCGCAGGCTCGGCGTCGAGGGCGGATGCGCGACGAGGTAGTCGCGCACCAGCGAGTGCCACCCGTCGTGGCCGAGCGCGGCTGCGAGGGTAGGGAAGTCGTCGTGGAGAGCGTCGTCGTGGCGCAGCCAATATTGGCGGCGGTAGATGTCGACCTGCTCGGCAGGCGTGAGCCGATCGTTACTGGTGACGTGCATCGCACACGACGCGCGGAGCGATTCGTCTCCGGCGACCGGCGCAGGCCGGCGAAACGCGTCGGTCAGAAACGACTGCACCGAGCGTAGCGATTCCGGGGCTCGGGGCTCGACGTAGCGTCGCTCGGCGCTCACGCGACCCTCTCGGTGGTCGGTCCGGCGGCGGCGCCCGTGCGCGCGGCGCCGGCACCGAGGACGCGATCGCGCACGGCGATCGCCTTCTTGGCCTCGGCGTGGACCTCGTCGAAGCTCGGGATGTCGTCATCCCACTCGATCAGCGTGGAGACGGCACCGCACCGCTCGATCGCGCGCGCGTAGAGGGCCCAGACATCGTCGATCACGCGGCCGGTGTGTGTGTCGATGATGTACTTCTCGAACCGCGTGTGCCCGGCGAGGTGCATCTGCACGACGCGGTGGTGCGGAACGCCGTCGACGTACGCGTTCGGATCGAAGCCGTGGTTGTGCGACGACACGTAGATGTTGTTCACGTCGAGGAGGATCCCGACGTCGGCCTCTTCGGCGATCGCGCCGACGAACTCCCACTCGGTCATGCGGCTCGAGGTGAACGAGAGGTAGCTCGACACGTTCTCGATCGCGAAGCGGACCTCGAGGAAATCCTGCACGATGCGCGCCCTTTCAGCGACGTACTTCACCGTCTCTTCCGTGTAGGGAAGCGGCAGGAGGTCGTGCAGGTTCAGGCAATCCGAGCCCGCCCAGCAGAGGTGATCGCTGAGCCACGGCGTCTTCGTCTTCGCGACGAGGGCCTTGAGCTTCTTCAGGTACTGCCAGTCGAGGGGGTTTGCGCTTCCGAGCGAGAGGGAAACGCCGTGTTGGACGAGCCGATAATCGGCGAGCGCGCGCTCGAGGTTCGCCAGCGGCCGGCCGCCGTCGACCATGAAGTTCTCGCTGATGATCTCGAACCAGTCGCAGGCAGGCTTCTGCTCGAAGACGTGCGGATAGTGCGGGATCCGCAGGCCGAGACCGACACCGAGATCGGGTAGTCCGAGGCGTGCCGGGGGGCTCTTCGTCATGGCGTCCTCTTCGTAGCAGGCCGTCGGCGTGGGTCACAAACAACGAGGCCAACGACACTTCGTCGCTGGCCTCGGCCGAACGTCACGCTCGAACGACCCGAGAGCCGCTCACGCGGCTCTCTCGAACAACTCAGCAAGCCGCTCGATCGGTCGGTTCGATCAGCACTCGCGGTGCTTGCAGCCGCCCTTGCCTTTGCACTCGTTCTTGCCGGCGCACTCGTGCGAGCCGTCCTGAGCCTTGCAGCCGCCCTTGCCTTTGCACTCGTTCTTGGTCGCACAGCAGGACTTCTCGCCCGTATCACCCGCCGGCGCGGCCGTGTCGGCCGGCTCCGAGGTGGCGGCTGCGGTCGAGTCGGCCGTCGGCTCCTCGGTCTTCTTGCCGTCGCTGCCACAGCCGACGATTCCCACGACCATTCCACCAACAGCCGACAGCGCAAGCGTCTTCGAGAGTTCCATTGTCGTGTCCCTTTCAGGGGCAGGACGCGTGCGCGCCGCTACCCGGTTTCGTTAGGTGCTGCTCGCGTGGAGCGGGCCACGCGTGAATGTCGAGTTTCCTATCGTCTCGGCCGTCCGGACCAACTTGTGGCGTCGCGCCCGCGGCGACCGTCCGGCCCTATTTGTCGCAACGCAGGTTGCAGCCGCCTTGTCCTTTGCAGTCGTTCAAGCCCTTGCAGGCTTGTTTGCCTTCGACGCGGCAATCCCCTTTGCCGGCGCATTCGTTTTTGCCCTTACAGCAGTCTTTCGCGCCCGAACCCTCGGTGGATGCAGCTGCAGTGTCGGCAGCGGTCGCCGTCGTGTCGGCCGTCGGCGAGGCACTGTCCTGCGTGCCCTTGGCGCAACCGGAGAGCCCGATCAAAAGGCCGCCGATTGCGGAGAGGCTCAGGGCTTTTGCGGCGTCGTTCATCCGAGGTCTTCTCCCACAGATCCTGCAGGTGGCAGGGCGGCGCGGGGCAGCGCCGGCATTTCGGCGACAGGATCTACGCGATGTACCCGTGTCGAGACAACGGGGCGGTTCGCTACGTCGTTCGATGCCCTCGCTACGCGCGATGACGGATTCGGTTTCGATTTCGACGGAGTGGTGACGAAACGACGGCGCGCCGCGTGATGCGCTGCTTCGGCTCGGCGTCGAGCTCGCGGCTCTGAGGACTAGACGCGACGCCCGCCGCAGACGGCTCAGCGATACGTCGCGGACGTCTTGACTTTCGGTCTTCCGGTCACTACTGAAGTTTCAGGTAATTCTGAAAGTTCAGATTCCGCCGAGCTCATCGGGGGGTCGTCGAGACTCCCCGGCCGCTCCGCGGGTCTGGGCATGACGCCCGCGGCTTTTTGCGTGGGCTCCCGGAGGAGGTAGCGACATGTCCGATCCGTTACAAGGCGCGGAGCTGTTGTCCGCCGACGCGATCGGCGACGTCATCGAGCACTGGGGCTTTCGCAAGGCGCTCGGCCGCGTCTGGACGGTCCTGTATCTCGAGACGGTGCCGCTGTCCGCTGCCGAGGTCGGCGAACGCCTGACCATGTCGAGCGGCGCGGTGAGCACGACGATGGCGGAGCTGCAGCGTTGGGGCGTCGCCAGGCGGGTGTGGAAGCCGGGGGAGCGCAAGGAGTTCTTCGAGGCCGAAACGGACTTCTGGAAGATGATTTCCAAGGTCGTCAGCGAGCGCGAGCGCTACCTCGCACAAAGCGTCAAAGAGCGACTCGACAGCGCGGCGGCGGTTGCTCAGGAAGCACCCAAGTCGCCGAAGAGGACACACGTGGTGGACCGCATCAAGCGCTTGTCGGCGTTCGCAAACGTCGCACAGGCGGTGCTCGACTCGTTCATCCAGTCTCAGCGCGCCGACTTCCAGAAGTTCGGCAACCTGCTCAGCATCGCGCGCGCCGCCAAAGGCGCCGGGAGGGACTCGTGAAGACTTCGCAGGGCGCCGCAGCGCTCGCATCACACGTGGAGACGAGGGGTAGGGTGCTCGCTTCGCTCGCGTCGGTCGTCGAGCAGCGAGTGCCAGGCCCGATGGAGACGCGGCTCGCCGAGATCCGCTCGTTTTTGAGCGACGATCTCAGCGCCGTCGAGCGCGACCTCGACGGTATCCAGCTGGGGTCGACCCCGATGCACGAGAGCGCGCGCCACCTGCTCACGCTCGGCGGCAAGCGCATCCGACCGATGTGTGTCGCGCTCGCGTCGAGGATCGGCGGTGGGTTCTGCCAAGCGGCGCGTGAGCTCGCGGTCGCGTCGGAGCTCGTGCACAACGCGACGCTCTTGCACGACGACGTCGTAGACATGGGCGATCGACGCCGCGGCGCGCCGACCTCGCGCATTCTCTACGGCAACGCAGCCAGCATCTTCGCCGGCGATTGGCTGCTCGTCGACGCGCTCATGCGCGTCCGCCGCGCCGGCATGAGCGACGTGCTCGACCGCGCGCTCGGTGTTCTCGCCGAGATGCTCGAGGCCGAGGCGCTGCAACTGGAACGGCGCGGGCGCGCCGACGTCACGCTCGATCAATACATGCAGGTCGTCCGCGGAAAGACGGCGTCGCTCTTTCGTTGGGCGATGTTTGCCGGCGGTCGCGCGGGTGAGCTCGACGAGGCGAGCTGCGCGCGGCTCGAGCGCTTCGGCGAAGCGATGGGTGTCGCGTTCCAGGTGGTCGACGACGCGCTCGACGCCGAGGGCGAGACCGACGTAATCGGCAAAGAGGCGCTCGTCGATCTCCGTGAAGGAAAGGTGACATACCCGCTGATGGTGGCGCTCGAACGCGACGCCGAGCTGCGAAGCCTGCTCGCCGAGCATCTGCAGAGCGGCGCTGCGACGCTCGACGACGCGACGGCGGCACGCGCCGCCCAATCGATTCGCGCTTCGGGGGGCGCCACCGAGGCCCGCGCGCTCGCGCAGCGCCTCGTCGACGGCGCCATCGAAGAGATTTCAAACTTGCCCGATAAACCCGCCACGCACGTCCTCGTCGCCGTCGCGCACGCGGTGGTCAACCGGAGGAACTGAAGATGATCGTGACGCTTTCACAGGGTGCCGAGGTCGACTCGGTCCGCCGCGAGCTCGCAGGGCTCGGGCTGTGGGTCTCGAGCGTCGAGCGCTCGCAAAAGGGCGATGTGCACATCGTCGTCGGCCGCGGCTCGACCGCGGTCGATCCCTCGCTGATCGAAAAGGTGCGCGGTGTCTCGAGCGTGAGCGCGCCGTCGTCGGCACACCCGCTCGTCGACGCGCACACCGCGTCGGTCGACGTCGGCGGCTACAAGATCGGCCCGGAAACGCCGGCCCTGATCGCGGGGCCGTGCTCGGTCGAGTCGGAGGATCAGATCCTCCGCATCGCCCGCGCGATCGCGCCGCACGGCGTGCGTTTCCTCCGCGGCGGAGCGTTCAAGCCGCGTACGAGCCCTTACGCATTCCAGGGTCACGGGCGGCAAGCCCTCTCATGGCTGCGTCGCGCAGCGGATGCGACCGGAATGAAGGTCGTGACCGAGGTGCTCAGCGAGCAAGACGTGGGCGCGGTCGCGGAGCACGCGGATCTTTTGCAGATCGGCTCGCGCAACATGCACAACTACGCGCTGCTCAAGGCGGTCGGGCGCACGACCAAGCCGGTCCTCCTCAAGAGGAGCATGGCAGCGACGGTGGAAGAGTGGCTGCTCGCCGGCGAGTACCTCCTGAACCACGGCTCACGCTCGGTGCTCTTCTGCGAGCGCGGCATCCGAACCTTCGACGACACCACGCGCAACCTGCTCGATCTCGGCGCGGTTGCGCTCCTCGCGCACGTGCACGGCCTTCCGGTCGTCGTCGACCCGTCGCACGCGACCGGGCGGCGCGACCTCGTTCGTCCCCTGGCGCGCGCGGCGTTCGCTGCGGGCGCGGCAGCCGTGATGGTCGAAGTCCACGATGATCCCGCGCACGCGGAGAGCGACGGCCCGCAGGCTCTTTCGCCTTCGGATCTCGCGTCGATCGCGAAAAGCGCGTTCTCCTCGGAGGCCGCATGAGCACCGCACAATCGCAAGAGCGGCTGGGCAGCGGCGCGATGTTCGACGGCATCGCTTCCCGCTACGACCTGTTGAACCGCATCATCTCGTTCGGCATCGACAAGAGCTGGCGCCGCCGTGCGTCGGCAGCGCTCGCGCTCTCGGACAAGGGCGCGCGCGTGCTCGACGTCGCGACCGGCACCGCGGATCTCGCGATCGAGATCGCGACCTCCCACGCGAGCGTCGAGGTCGTCGGCGTCGACCCCTCCGCGAAGATGCTCGAGGTCGCGTCCGCGAAGATCGGAGCGCGCGGCTTGAGCAGGTCGATCGAGCTCGAGATCGGAGAAGCGGAGAAGCTTCCGTTCCCGGACGGCTCGTTCGAGGGCGTGACCATCGCGTTCGGCATTCGAAACGTCGCGGACCGACCACGCGGCCTGCGCGAGATGAAGCGGGTCACGAAGCCGGGCGGCAAAGTCGTCGTCCTCGAGCTCTCGGAGCCGAAACCCGGCGTGATGGGGTCGCTGGCGCGCGTGCACGTCCACCGCGTGGTGCCGTTCGTCGGCGGGCTCTTGAGCGGCAAGAAAGAATACGGCTACCTCCAGGCTTCGATCGCGGCGTTCCCGCCCGCGGAGACCTTCTGCAAGATGATGGAGGAGGCGGGCCTCGTGAACGTGACGGCGACGCCGCTGACGATGGGCGTCGCGCACCTCTACGTCGGTGAGGCTCCCGCCTCCGACGAGCAGGCGGCCCCGTGAGCTCCCTCGCGCGCTCGGTCAAAGCGGCGCTCGCGTCCGGTCGTGGGCCGGCCTCGACGCGAAGCGCGAGCGCGCGAGCGACCGAGCGGGTCGTCACGTTCGAGCACGACATCGACGTCGAGCTCCTCGTCGTCGCTTGCTCGCCGGAGCTGCGCAGCTCGCCGAGGAAAACGGAGAGCGGTCGCATCTCGACCGCGTTCGTCTGGGACGCGCGCGGCGCGGAGACGCTCGATGCCGAGCTCTGCGTCGGCCTCGGCGCAGCCCGCACCATCGACGCGGCACGCGGGTCCCTCGCCGCCGACACCAGCACGCTCTTTCAGGGCCTCGACGGGGAGGTTTCGTGCCTGCGCGCCTTCGGTGCCGTGTCGTTCGACGAACAAGACCTCGGACCGTTCGCACCGTTCGGTCACGCGCGCTTCACGATCCCTCGGTGGACGTTCTTCGCGTCCTCGAGCGGGTTGGCGAGGGTCGTCCTCGTCGCGGGTCCCGACGAGGACGCGATCATCGCGGAAGCGCGCGCCATCGACGCGCGGCTCGAAAAGTACGCAGCGCTCGGCGACGATGCCCCGCCGCCACGTGCTCGCGTGGTCGACGACGGCGCCGATGTTTTCGTCGACGTCGTGCAACAAGCGACCCGCGCGATCGAAGCTGGTGCGCTCGAGAAGGTCGTGACGGCGCGCAAGGTCGTCCTTCACGGCGCGATGTTTCCGGGGCTCGTGCTGGGTCGGCTGCGAGGTGTCGCGGGGTGCGTGCGTTTCGGGCTGCTTCGAGGCGACGCGGCCTTCGTCGGCGCGACGCCGGAGGTTCTGGTTCGGGTCGATGCACGTGGGATCCGCACCGAAGCGGTTGCCGGCTCGGAGCCGCGGCGAGGCGCGGATCTCGCCGAGGTCGCGCGCCTTTTGCTGCGCGACAAAGACCGCCGCGAGCACGCGCTGGTCGTCGACGCGATCAGGGCAGGGCTGGCCTCGTCGGGGGCAGACGTGACGGCGGAAGAAGAGCCCCACGTTCGGACGCTGACGCACGTGCATCACCTCGTCACTGCGATCGCCGCGACGAGCCCGGGCGCGAACGCATTGTCGCTCGTGAAGACGCTTCACCCGACACCTGCGATGGGCGGGTGTCCGCGCGAAGCGGCCGCCGCGTTTCTCCGCGCGCACGAGGGGTTTCCACGCGGGCTGTACGCATCGCCGATCGGTTGGATCGACGCGCGCGGGCATGGCGCGTTCGTCGTCGGCATTCGGTCGGCTCTGATGACGCAGGCGGAGGCGACGCTCTACGGAGGGTGCGGGATCGTTCGCGGCTCGGTCCCGAAGGTCGAGCTCGCCGAGACCAGCGCCAAGCTCCGCATGATGCTCGACGCTCTCGGAGCGACGATGCCCGCGACGGGCCGCATGCGCCCCGGCTCCTTCGAGAAGGAGGCGGATCTGTGAGCGGCGACTCCCCGGGCAACGCGGGTGGCCTCACCACCGCGTGGTCGCGCGCGATCATCGGTGGACTGCTTGCGGCCGGCGTCGGCCGGTTCTTCGTGAGCCCAGGCTCGCGTTCCACGCCGCTCGTGTTGGCGGTGGATGCCCTCGCCCACGATCGCATCACGGTCGTCGTCGACGAGCGCGCAGCCGCGTTTGCTGCTCTCGGGTACGCGCGCGTCACCGGATGTCCGGCCGTCGTGCTCGCGACCAGCGGAACGGCCCCCGCGCATTGGTACCCCGCGATCATCGAAGCCGATGAAGCCGACATCCCGCTCGTCGCGATCTCGGCGGACCGCCCGATCGAGCTCTACGAGGCCGGAGCCTCGCAGACGACGGATCAAGTGCGGATGTTCGGGTCACACGTACGCGAGAGCTTCGAGCTCGGCGCGCCGGATCCCGGCGCTCTCGATCGAATCGCCGACGTGGCGGTGCGCGCGGTCGCGGCGGCGCTCGCACCGAGGTCGGGGCCCGTTCACGTCAACGCGCGCTTTCGAAAGCCGCTCGAGCCGACCGCCGAGCCTGCGACGGTTCATCGCCCGGTGCGCGCGCCGTCGATTTTCGTCGGCGAGGCCGCTCCGTCGGACGCAGCGATGCGCTTCGTCCGCGACGCGATTGCCGCGGCCGAGCGGCCTTGCATCGTCGCGGGCCCAATGCCGTTTGGGGCTGCACCGCGGCGCGATGTCGCGCGCCGACTGTCGCGCTCGTCCCTCGATCTCGCGCGAAGTGCCGGGCTCCCTGTCTTCGCCGAGGCGACGAGCGGCGTCGCACACGCTGCGGAGGGAGCGGTGATTCCGCTCGGCGCGGCGCTGGAAGCCGGCGCGTTCGAGGGCGACTGCGCGCCCGATCTGGTGATCGAGCTCGGCGCGTTCCCCGTCTGCTCCGCCTACGCGAAGCTCGCCGAGCGCCTGCCGTCGAGGATCGTGGTGAGCGCTTCCGGCGCACGCGATCCGATCGGCAATGCGAGCGCGTTCGTGCTCGCCGATGCAACCGCGTTCATTTCCGCGCTGGCAACGTCGGTAGCGCCTGCAACCGCCGAACGACGCCGCTCTTGCGAGACCCTCGAGCGAGCCCTTCGCGCCGCGATGCGCGCATCGCAACGAACCCTGGAGTCGTCCGCCGCCGAGCCCGATGCCTCCAGCGCCGAGCCGTGGATCGCCTCGGAGATCGCGCGCGCCATCCCCTCGCGAGGTGTCCTGGTCGCCGGCAACAGCCTCGTCGTGCGCGACCTCGAAGCTTACGGCGCCGCACACCTCGGCCCCGACGTGACCGTCCTGCATCAAAGGGGCGTCGCCGGGATCGACGGGTTGATCGCCGGTGCGGCGGGCGCGCGGATCGCCGTACCGACCGACGACCCCCTCGTGCTCGTCCTCGGCGACGTCAGCGCGCAGCACGACATCGGATCGCTGACGCTCCTTCGTGAAGCGAACGGGGCCCTGGTGATCGTGATCGTGAACAACGGCGGTGGTCGCATCTTCGAGGAGCTGCCCGTCCGACAAGCCGTCGATCACGTCTCCACGTTCGATCGGCTCTACCGCACACCGACCGTCGCCGGCGCGTTCGCCCACGCAGCGCGCGGCTACGGGATCGAGTACGTCGCTGCGGCCGAACCGCGGTCGTTCACGACCGCGCTCACCCAAGCCGTATCGAGAGACGGCGCGACGATCGTCGAAGTCGTCTCGCAACCCGAGAAGAGCGCGCCGCTCCGTAAGGATGCGAGGCGCGCGGCACGCTCCGCGTTCGAGGAGGCTCTCCGTGCCTGACCTTCGACGCATCGTGCTCCTCCACGGGATGCTCGGCTCGCCCGCGGGATTCGACGCGCTGATCGCCGAGATGACCGCCGCCGGCGTTCGCGCCGAGTACCTGCCGCGCGTGCTTCCCGGCCACGGCGCAGAGCGCTGGGGCATGGAGCTCACGAGCTTCGACGCAGTCGCCGACGCGATCGCCGAAGACGTGCCGCGCGGCGCGACCGTCATCGGATATTCGCTCGGCGGTCGCCTCGCGCTCTCGATCGCGACGCGCCACCCGGGCCGCGTCGCACGCGTCGTCGCCATCGGCGCCGATCTCGGGATCGAAGTCGAGCGCGAGCGACGCATCCGGCGAACGTGGGACCGTTCGCACGCCGAGCTCGTTCGCGCGCGCGGGATGGAGGCGCTGGTCGATGCGTGGGAAGCGTTGCCGGTCTTCGCGACGCAGAAGGACCTCCCACGGTCCGTCTTGGACGCGCAGCGCCGCGCCCGCATGAAGCACGAGCCGGAGGGAATCGCGTGGGCGCTGTCGACGCTCGGCACCGGATCGATGCGGCCGCTCTATGACGGCCTCGAGCGCTGTCGCGTCCCGATTCACCTCGTCGCGGGCGCGCTCGACGAAAAGTTCTCCGCGATCGCTCGGCGCGCCGCCCAGCGGCTCCCGTCGTCGCGGGCCCAGCTCATCGAGGGCGCCGGACACAACCCGCTCCTCGAAAAGCCGCGTGCGCTCGCGGCGACCCTCGCGACACTCCTCGGAGACGAAGAGTGTCATCGTTCCGACAACCCACGCACCTAGACGAGAACAGGCCATGAGCGAGAAGCGCAAACCCAACTACGGCGAGTTCGAGCGGCTTCCATGAACGCGCTTCCCGCTCCCGGATCGGTCGGTGCTTGGGTGCTCGCAGCGCGACCGGCGACGCTCCCGGTCGCCGTCGCGCCCGTCGCCGTGGGCTCGTCCATCGCCTCGGCGAGCGGATCGTTCAACGCGGCGGCCGGGCTCGCGGCGCTCGGCGGCGCGCTCCTCATTCAGATCGGGACGAACCTCGCCAACGACGTCTTCGACGCCAAAAAAGGCGCCGACGACGAGCGCCGCATCGGGCCTCCGCGCGCGGTTTCGCAAGGGCTGCTCTCCGCCCGCGCGGTGTGGATTGGAATGATCGTGAGCTTCATCCTCGCGATGCTCACGGGGATCTATCTCATCGCCGTTGGCGGCATGCCCATCCTCGCGATCGGCATCCTGTCGATCGCGAGCGGCATCGCGTACACCGGCGGGCCGTATCCGCTCGGCTACAACGGCCTCGGCGACGTGTTCGTGTTCGTCTTCTTCGGCGGCGTCGCCGTCGTCGGCACGACGTTCGTCACCGCGGGTGTCATCGCACCCGCCGCGTGGATCGCATCGGTCCCCGTCGGCGCGCTCGCGACATGTGTGCTCGTCGTGAACAACGTTCGCGATCACGAAGGTGACGTCCGCGCGAAGAAGCGGACGCTCGTCGTGCGCTTCGGCCGTCGCTTCGGCGTGATGGAGTACCTCGTGCTCGTGGTGGCCTCGGCCGCGGCGATCATTGCGCTCCCTGCGCTCGGATGGACGCCACCGCTCGCGCTCGTCGCGCTCCTGCCGTTGCCGTTCGGTTTCAAGCTCTGGACGACACTTCGGGATCACACCGACGGCCCGACGTTGAACCGGTGTCTCGCCTCGACCGCGAAGCTGATGCTCGCGGTGAGTGTGCTCCTCGCGCTCGGCATCGGCGCGGGGCAAGCCCTCCGATGATCGACCGCGTCCGCCTCTTTTCGTGGGGCGGACCGGTCCCGCCCCAGGTCGGGACGGCGAACGCTTCGTTCGGCGAACGAAGAGGCATCCTCCTCGCGGTCGAAGCGGACGGCATCCTCGGGCTCGGCGAAGCAGCGCCGCTCCCCGGGTTGTCGCGCGAGTCCGTCACCGACTGCGCCGCCGTGCTGAGGTCGATCGACTGGCGGTCGGTAGACGTCCCTGCCTCCGTCGCCGACGTCGAAAGGGGGTGGGGGGAAGCGGCCGAGCTCGCCGCGTGCAACGCGGCGCGGTTCGCATTCGAGACGGCGCTCCTCTCGGTCGCGGCGACCCGCCGATCCCAGCCGCTCTCGCATCTCGTGGCGCTCGACGCAGGCCTCGAACCCGCGCGCGCACCGATCGCGCGGAGCATCTACATCGGCGCGACCAACGATCCGGAGACGGTCGCCCGCGCACGCGCAGCCATGAGCCGAGGCGGCAAAACGTTGAAGCTCAAACGATCTGCCGAGCCGCTCCAGGTCACGCTCCGCACGCTCCGCACCGTGCGCGGTGTGGCCGGTAAAGGTGCGGCGCTCCGGCTCGACGCGAACGGAAGCCTCGAGCCCGACGAGGTGCCTGCAGCCCTCGAGGCCTACGCGTCGGTCGGCGTCGAGCTCATCGAAGAGCCGTGCTCGGGCGCCGCCCTGCTGTCGCTCGGCGCGCTCGCCGTCCCGTGGTTCGCGGACGAGTCGCTCGCCGATCCCAATCTTGCGCCGAAGCTCCTGCATCATCCGCACTGCGCCGGATTCGTCGTGAAGCCGACCCTGCTCGGGGGGTTCTCGTCCGCCGTTCGGATCACACGGCACGCCCGTGAGCGAGGCTTGCCTGTCATCGTGACGCACGCCTTCGAGGGCCCCGTCGGGCTCGCCGCCTGTGCGGAGCTCGCCATCGCGGTGGCGTCGTGCGCGCTGCCGCCGGGCATCGACGATCATGCGGCGAAGCGCGCGTTTGCCGACTGGGACGTTCCCCAGGTTCCGCCCGACGGAGCCAGCGTCGAGCCGTCGCTTCGATCGGGGCTCGGCGAGCCGAGGGATCTCGGCGCACTGGTGGAGGTGTTTCAGTGGACGCGCTGAAGATCTCCCACGCCGCGACCGAGTTTCGCGATCGGCCGTTCCTCGTCGCTGACGACCTCGTTTGGACCTTCGCCGAAGCTTGTTCGCGCGCGTTGGGCGCACAGCAGGCGCTCTCGTCGATGGGCGCTTCGTCCGGGCGCGGCATCGCGTTCGAGGCGAAGGCGTCCCCCTCGACGATCGTCACGGTCCTCGCGGCGCTCGAAGCGGGCATCCCGTTCGCGCCGCTCCACCCGAAATGGACGAGGGACGAAGCTGCGCGCGCTCTCTCGCTGCTTCCCGATCCGATCCACGTCGACCCGGAGCTCCTCGCGCGCAAAGAAGCGGCGTCGTCCGCCGTGGCACCGACACATCACTCCGGCCCGGAGTCGCTTGCCGCGAGGCTATTCACGTCGGGCACGAGCGCGGCCCCGAAGGTCGTGGAGCTGCCTCGACGCGCCTTCGTCGCGAGCGCGCGCGCCCACACGGAGAATCTCCCGTTCGTCGACGGTGATCGATGGCTCCTCGCGATGCCGCTCTCGCACGTAGGCGGCCTCTCGATCGTGACGCGCGCGCTCGGCTCCGGCACCGCGATCGTGTTGCGTCCGTCGTTCGATGTCGACGACACGCTCGCGACGATCGCCAGTTGTCGCGTCACCCTCGCGTCGTTCGTTCCGGCGATGTTGCCGAAGCTCTTGTCGTCCGACGGTGACGGGCGTCTCCGCTCGCTTCGGGCCGTGCTCGTCGGCGGCGCCGCGTTTCCCGCGGAGATTCGGCGGGCCAGCGCCGAAGCCGGCGTCCCCGCGCTCGCAACCTACGGGCTCACCGAGACGTGCTCACAAATCGCGACGCAGCGGCTGCTCGACGCGCGCGATCCGTCGTCGCTCGACAGCGGCACGCCGCTCCACGGTGTCGAAGCGCGCATCGATACGACCTCTTCGGACGGGCTCGGCAGGATCTTCGTCCGAGGCGACATGGTGATGCTCGGCTACCTGGGGCATCCGACGATCGATCATGGTGGCTGGCTCGACACCGGCGACGTGGGCTCGTTCGACGAGCGCGGTCGCCTCGTGGTCGTCGGGCGCGCCGACGACACGATCGTGACGGGCGGAGAGAACGTGCACCCCGCGGACGTGGAGCGTGACCTCGCAGCCTGCGAAGGCGTGGTCGAGGTCGCGGTCTTCGGCGTGCCGGATCCGGTTTGGGGACAGGTCGTCGCCGCCGCGCTCGTGCTCGCACCGGGCTTCGATCCCGAGCACCTGCTCCGGAGCGCCGCGCGCGCTCTGTCGTCGTTCAAGCGTCCACGCCGGTTCATCGTGGTCGATCGCATCGCGACGTCCCCGAACGGCAAGGTGTCGCGACGCGCGCTGGCAGACTCGCTCGCGGCGCGGCTTCGCCCGATGAGCTACGGCGCCGACGACAAATAGTCGCGGAGGGCATCGGGCACGGCGGTCGGCCGAAACGTCGCGCCGTCGACGAAGACGTGCACGGTCGACCCGATCGCCGCGACGGCATCGCCCTTCTTGATCCGGTGACCGAACACGACGCTCTTCGTGCCGACGCGCGCGACGAGCACCTGCACCGTCGCTTGGTCGCCGAAGAACAGTGGCGTGACGAAATCGGCTTCGGCGTGCACCAGCGGAATCGCGAGCGTCTTTTCGCGGAGCACACGCGGCACGTCGATGCCCGCGCGCGCGAGCAGCTCTTGGTAAACGTCCGCCATGTACTCGAGGACCCGCGGGAAGAAGATGGTTCCCGCAGCGTCCACGTCCTGAAACTTCACGGCGCGCAATTGCTCGATGATGGGCTTTTTCTCGAAGCCGATCAGCTCATCTCGCGAAAAGGGCAGGGGGCGTGACTCTCGTTCCACGCCCGGACTCTGCCCTCGATCGCGGCTGTCGTCACCCGCCGAGCTTTGCGGGCTCGCAGACGTGATACTCGATGCCGCACGCGCCGCACCCGCCGTCGATGCAGGGGTCGTAGATCTCGGGGACGCAGATTTCTTCCGGTCCGCACTCGTTCGTCACGAGGCAGTCGTCGACCGGATAGCAGCCCTCCGTGATCGAGATCTGGCCATCGTTTGCGCAACCGGGCACGAGCCACTGGCAGCCACCCGTCGTGTTGCAGACGCCGGCGTCGGTCACCGCGCTGCAGTCGGTCGGGACACAATCCGAGCCGCCGTCGACGACCCAGAGCGGAGGGGTCGTCGAAAAATCGCAATGCATGTCGAGCAGTCCGAGCTCGCCGCAGTCGACCTCGTAGGAGCAGTAGTAGGCGAAGTCCCAGCCCGTGCAGTCCGTGCCCGCTTGAGGCGGCGTGTCCGGGCACTCCGGCTCCGGCTGACACCGCGGCCAGAACGACATCCAACCGTTCTCGGTGCACTGCGAGGTGATCGTCTCGGGGAAATCGTCGCACCCGTATTCGACCTCGTATTGGCACTCTTGGCCGATCTCCTCACAAGCCGATCCGTCGGCCGGCTGCGACGCGGGACACTCGACACACGGCGCGAACGTCGGCACCTCGACCAGCTCCCACGAGCCGTCGACGCACATCCAGTCGAACCCGCATCCGGCAGCCTCGCCCGGCGCCGGACCGCACTCGTCGTCGTTCCCGTCGGCGTCGTCGGAGATTGAAGCTCCGCAGCCCTGAAGCCAAAGAGGGAGTGCCAACGCGGCGAGAGCGACCATCAAGCGCTTGTTCATGACTCGGCCACAGTGCAGCTCGCATACCACCCGAAACTTGGCGCAATTGCGCACTAATCGCCGAGAAATCTGGCGCTTGCGACTGTGCCGGCCTGTGACACGCCCTGGCACGCCCCCCATGGGTAAGCTTGACGGTGCGCCGCAAACCCGCGAAGCCGAGCCCCACGCCTTGTCGACTTCCAAGCTCCCTTCGAACGCCTCTCGTCGATCGCCTTCGCGCGACGCGCGCCTCTTGTCATTGCTCTTGGTCGTCGCATCGGTCGCCTGCGGACCGGATGAGGCCACGGACGAGGAGGCGACCGCCGCGCAGAGCGCTGCGCCGAGCGAGGGTGCACCGGAAGGTGTCGCGCCGCCGCTTCCGACGGGAGGTCTGCCGAGCGTCGTCATGCCGCCGCCGCCACCGCCTCCTCCTCCGCCGAAGCCTCGTTGCCCAGAGGACATGGTCCTCGTGTGGGACACGCAGTCGACCGACCTGCACTACTGCGTCGATCGGTACGAGGCGATGGTCGTAGACGACACGACCCGCCAGAACCTGTCTCCTTATTACCCACCCGATCCGGCGAAGGCCGCGTTCATCGAAAAGATCTGGAACGACCTGCGCGGCTCGGGAACGGAGCTCGAGCAAGCGACGCCACTTCCGCCACTACCGGCGTGGCAAAAGCAAAAGAGCCTCAAGCCTCGGGCCGTGTCAAAAAAGGGTGTGGTGCCGCAGGCGTACGCAAGTGGCAAAGACGCCGCGCTGGTTTGCGGCAACGCCGGCAAGCGTTTGTGCTCTTTGCACGAGTGGCGCACGGCGTGCAGAGGCGCTGACAACAGAGACTTCCCCTATGGGACGGCCTACCAAAACGCCGTCTGCAATGTGGTCCGCGAGACCCATCCGGGAATCCTCTTATGGGACAACCCGAGCATCAATCACACCGATCCGCGCTTCAATTTGCTGACGTCGAAGACCGGACCGCTGCTTCGCCGAACGGGCGCCACCGTCAAGTGCGCGAGTGTCTGGGGCGACGACGCGATCTTCGACATGGTCGGCAATGTCGACGAGTGGATCGACGACCCCGAGGGGACGTTCGTCGGAGCGTTCTATGCGCGAGGTCGCAAAGATGGATGTCAGGCAAAGGTGGAGAACCACCCATTCGCGTATGCCGACTACTCGACCGGCATTCGCTGCTGCAAAGACGCGACGCTCGCCTCCGCCGCACCGATAACTCCCTAACGGTTCGGCGCTCTCACTTCGGCGGATCACGTCTCGTCTTTGATCCGCTCGAAAGAGCTTTGAGCTGAAAGGTCGAATCGGGGGCGTTACCCATGAGATCGATGCGTCGTGCCGCGCTCCGCCTCGCCGCCGTCATCCTCGTGCTCGGGGGCGCGAGCCTCGAAGCATCCGCTGCGCCCCGACGAGTCGAAGGGGAGCTCGATATGACGGCGCGGTTTCTCGCGCGCGATCGACCTCGGCTTCCGGCCATTGCGCCGTTCGTCCGCGAAGCTCCGTCGCGCGACGCCGTGCTCGTACCCGTCGTGATCGAGCTCGCGTCGGCGCCGAGCCCGGCGGACATCGCGAGACTCGAGGCGCTCGGCGTGCGGGTCGATCGAGGCGCGAGCGGCAAGCCCCTCGGACGCGGCGCAAAGTTCGCCGCGCGGATCCCGGCCGGCCGCGTCGATGCGGTCGCCGGCGACGCGAAGGTGTCCCGCATCGCGCTCGACGGTCGGCCGTTCCAAGCTCCCCCGCCGCTCGATCTCACCGCGCGCATGACGGCCGTCGACGGCGTGCATCTACAGCCCTCGGGCGACGGGCACTTCCTCTCGGGCGCCGGCGTCACCATCTGCGATATCGACAGCGGCATCGACGCGCTGCACCCGATGTTCTTCCGCCCCGACGGCGGCTTCTTCGAGTGGAACGACGTGAACCAGAACGGCGTGCTCGATCCCGACATCGACACGATCGATCTCGAAGAAGGCACCTTCGTTCTCCGCGCGATGAACGGGATCGTCTCGAACCTTTCGGACGACGATCCCCTGTTCGGCACGGACTCGCCCGAGCTCGATCTCAAGTTCGACTACCTCTACGCGGACCTCAACGACGACCGCGTTCGAAACGTCGGGTCGATGTGGGGCTTCACCGAGGACACACCGAGCCTCGGCGAGCCGCTCTACGTGGTGGACGACGTCGACCAAGACGGGCGTATCGATCGAGGCGAGAAGCTCGTCGCGCTCGGCACGCCGAAGCTGAAGACGTTCCGCCTCGGCGACAAAGTGTATCGCCGCGGTGAGAACCTCCTCGACGTACCGTGGGACCCGACGATGCAACACGGCACCGGCGCGGCCGGCGTGCTCGCGGGCGGCCAGCTCGGGTACCGAGCGCTCACGGGCATGGCGCCCGACGCGGATCTCGTCATCGTCACGGATCCGCTGGCGGGGCGCGAGTTCGCGATGACCAACTTCTGTATCGACGAAGGCGCGAAGGTCGTGCTCCACGAGTACGCGCCGTGGGTCACCTTCCACCTCGACGGCTCGAGCGATCTCGAGCAGCTCATCGACGAGACGGTCGGCGAGGGCATCGTTCACGTGAACCCCGCCGGCAACCTCTCCGGCGCGGGCAAGGGTTACAAGGGCACGATCGCCGCGCAAGGGCACAAGACGATCCCGCTCGAGGTCCCCGGCAACGGCGTCTCCTTCATCATCCTGACGATGCTCTGGCGCGATGCTTCGCGTCCGCTCGAGTTCACGCTGAAGAGCCCGGCGGGCGTGACGGCGAACATTCCAATGGGGCTCGCGAGCTTCGAGACGGAGATTCAGGGATACGCCGTCACAGGCTCGTTCGACACCTCCGATCGAGGAACGAAGAAGCTCGACCTCTACGTCTTCCCGACCGACGCGATGCAACCGTTGCCCGAGGGCAATTGGTCGCTCGAGGTCGACGATCTCTCGAGCGAAGACGAGACGACGCCGGTCAAGCTGTTCGGGTTCGTGTACGACGACATCAGCGGCTGGCGAAGCGGCGTGCGCTTCTGGGACGGAGTGTCCGAAGACCACCTCATCGGCTGGCCGGCGACCGCCGACCTGGGCCTCGCCGTCGCCGCGCATACGGGGCATCCCTTCGACGGCGAGATCTCGGGCGCGCGCGCACACTATTCCGGCCGGGGACGTCGGATCGATGACGAGCCGATCCTCGCGATCTCCGCGCCCGACAATCCCATCGTGCCGGGCAAGGTCCAAGACCGAGCGCTGTCGTACAAGGTCTACGGCGGAACGTCCGGCGCGGGGCCACACGTCGCGGGCGCCGCTGCGCTCATGTTCGCGCACGAGCCACGCCTCACCGCGGTCGACGTCCGCGATCGGCTCATGCAGAGCGCCGTCGCCGACGGATTCACGGGCACCGTCCCCAACGAGGACTTCGGCCACGGAAAGCTGGACGTGCACCGCGCCGTGTTCGGCACGCCCATGGCCCATGGCTCACCGCCGGATCTCGACGTCGACGATGTCGAGATGCAGGTCGGGTCGCTCGACATTCCGCTCCGAATCAGCGACCTCGACGACTACGCCTCCGATCTGCAGATCCAGATCGACCGCGACTACGACGGCGTATTCGAGGAGACGCTGAGCGCGCCGACGCTGCATGTCAGCTACGACCAGCCAGGGCGTTACGTCGTGAAGCTTCGCGCGACCGATCCCTCGGGGCGCTACGACCAAGTGCTCGTCCACGTCGACGTGCTCGGTGACGAAAACGACGTCGAGCCCTCGAACGACGACGGCTCCACCGTGCTCCTCGGCGGCGGAGGTGGGTGTACGGTGCACGGCGCGCCTCGCTCCTCGAGCGCGTGGCTCGGCGCAGGGCTGCTCGCGACCATCGCGGGGCTCGTGTCGGCCCGCCGTCGATTCAAGAAGTAGGCTGCGCGTCGGCGTCGGCTTCGTCGCGGGCGGTGGCGACGTTCGCTTCGGTGGTCGCGACCACTTGCGTCCAGCGTCCGCGCACGATCGGCTGATGCGGTTCGCGCATGAAATCGCGGACGACCGTGCCGGCGGGAAGCACCAGTAGGAAAAATACGAAACCGAGCAGCCCGCCGAGCTTGCTCGTCATACTGTCGAACACCGGCGCGGTGAGCGCGAGCGCGGTGCACCCGGCTGCGCAGAGAAAGATCGCCGGGACGAACCCACCGAGCACGATCGCGGCGCGGCGGACGGCCCACGCGCGCGGGTCGATCGTCGCAACGACGAGCCGCCCTTCGTACGCACCGAGTGCGAAGCCTTCGCGGCCATCGTCGCTCCGACCGAGCCTCCCCGCGAGGTACACGATCGCGCCCTGACCGACGGATGCGACGGCGCTACGCGCGAAACCTTTCACCCGCCGAGCAGCCGCATACGCAGCCTCGAAGGCGCTCGCGCTCTCGCAACGGGCCGCTCGCTCGATCTCCTGCGGCGTGAGCCACACCTCGGCGCCGGCGAGGGCGGAGCCGAGCTCGACCTGCGCGCCGGCGTCGAGCTTCACTGCCCCGGCAGCGACGCGGCTGGAGACGGAGCGATCGTGCCAGACGATCGCGGGGCTCGACCCCGAAGCGTGCCGGCCGTTCTGCTCGACGACGAGCTCGCCGAGGGGTCCCGGGCTCGCGACCGCGCCGCGAAACACGCCGACGGCGCCGTCGGCGGCCTGCGCGGACCGCATCCACTTCGTCCGCTCGAGGAGAGAAAGGGCGCGCTTGGCCGCCGCGAGCGCGACGAGAAAGGTGTTGCCCCAGAGGATCCAGAGCGCGACGTAGCCCATCAGCTCGCGGGTCAGCACGGCTGCGCCTCGTCCGGAAGTCCGGCGCTGCGTGCTGCCTCGGCCCGCCGCACCTCGCGGGACGCCAGCTCCGCACCGGACGCGTCGGCAACGACCTCACGCTCGTGCTTGGCGACGTCCTGCGGGGCAGGGCGACCCGGCGTAAACAGGTAGGTCCGCGCCAGATAGAGCGCCATGCTCGGCTCGTCGAGGCTCGGGTCGATCCGCGGCTTGACCTCGCGCTCGTGGTACTCGTGCAGCACGGACCAGTGCAGGCCGGCACGGTTGTGATGGATCGTGTGGTAGCCGTTGTTGCACATGATCCAGTTGAAGAAGCGGCCGACGAAGTTTCGCGAGTGATTCCACTCGCTCGTCGTGTCGCATCGATCGTGCTGGATGATGTTGATTCGGAGGATCGAGCGCGCGCCGTAAAGCTGCGGGATCACGATAAAGAACAGGGTCGTCCAGAAGTCGAAGACCATCAGGACGCCGGTGAGCCCGAACGCGAAGACGTTGTCGTAGGTGTACTGGCGCTTGAAGTCCTCGTGCCCCGCGATGTCCGCCCAGCGTTGCACGCCGTTGAACGTGTTCGGGCCCGCGACGTTGGGGAAATGGAGGAGGTTCAGGAGGTTCCACTTGAAGTCGACGTGCTCGGGCGCGGCCCAATCCGGCTGCCCGTCGTCGTCGAAATGGTGATGCACCAGGTTGTGAGAGGGGATGTTGACCGTCGCGGGATACAGCGCGCCGAAGCTCAAAATCCGGCGAAAAGCGAGGTTCAGCGTCTTCGATCGGAAGACGCCCTGGTGCATATGGTTGTGGATGACGACCGAGTTGAGGAAGCTGAAGTAACAGGCCGCCGCGAGGACGAGGACGTGCCGGCACGCGGGGACGAAGTACATCGACCCGAGAAGCGCCCAGTAGGCCGCGACGATCCCAATCTGCCGCCACTCGGCGCGGTTCTTCACGAGCCACGCGCGACGCAGCGTCCCCGCGCTCACGCGTTCGCCGCCGACAATCTCTGCTCTCGCCGGACCGAAACGGTCAGCGGCGACATGGACCTCGACTGGAGGTCTTTCCCCTGATGCCACGGTGAACCCCTCGCGCCCCCGTCTACTCGTTCAGGTGAGTGAGGGCAACGGGGGGAGGACCCGAAGCACGATGCCTGCCAGCTCGCGTGCCGAGGTCATGGCTGAGCGGCGGTAGCGTGGCAAAAGCGTTGCTAGGCGGGAGGCGCCGAAGGCGCACCAAAAGCGGGGCCGAGCAAATCGTGCCCGACCCTTGCTGGACTTACCTGAAAACCTGGGATATCAGCCGAGGTCTAGCTTTGGGGGGCCGTTTGTGAGCCCCGCTCAATTCGCTCCGCGCGGGTCGACCGCGCGGGCAAGAACGACGTTCGCCGTGCGCGAACGACGAACCGTACCGAGGAGGTAGTTGGGTGAGTGCCGTCAACGTGCCGATACTGAGGACACTTCCCTACGCGCAGCTTCGGCAGAATCGATATTTCTATCTTTATTACGACGGCTTCTACGCGCTGCTGGGGCTCGCAGCGATCGCCGGGATGCTCTCTTTAGGTCACGAAGGGCTCTTCGGCCAGGGCGCATTGTTTGGAAAGTTCGCTTTCTGGCACCTCGCGTTCTTCCCCGTCGTCACGTACCTCGTCATCCTCGGCCACGTCTTCGCGCACGTGTGCACGCACAACAGCTTGCCGCGCCCCTATAACCGCATCCTCGGGGAGATCTGCGGCCTGCTCGTGTTGACGCGCTTCGCTTCGTGGGAGGTCGTCCACCAACGGCATCACCGCTTCTCCGACGACGTCGACAACGACCCGCACCCCTGCCTGCCGAGCTACTTCAAGCACTTCTTGCTCACGGTGGTGAACGTCGAGAAGCAGCTGCAAGCGACGTACTTCGAGATCTACGGCGACACGCCCGAGACGCGCGCCTACGAGAAGAAGCGCGCCTACGTCAGCTACGCGACGAACCTCATCGTGATCGCCGCCTTTTATCTGCTGCTCGGACCGATCGCGTTCTTCGCGTTCTTCGCGCCGGCCTCGCTGCTCGCGGCCTGCCACCTCGTGCATTTCAACTGGAGCACGCACAACGCGTATTCACCGACGGCCGACTACAAGCCGGTGAACTTGAACCACGGCTACTTCTGGCTCGGGAACAAGCTGTTCTTCGGCATTTACATGCACGCGAACCATCACAAGAACCCGACCGTGCTGAACCCGATGAACGTGAAGAAGCCGCTGCCGATCCAGCCGGCGCCGACGAAGTCGGATCTCGAAGCGGTCGCGCGGCTGCGCCGCGATTGGGACACGATGCCGGCTGCCCGCGAGGACGCGCGCGAAGCGGCCTGAGCGCCGACCTTTGCCGTAGCGGCTGACCCGTCGATCGCGGGCAACACGCGACGGGTCACGTAGCTCGTTGCGCGCTCACCAGCAGTCGGGCGTCGGCGGCTCGACGAAAGGGATCTCGTGCGAAGAGGCGTCGCCCTTCTTCGTCGCGTGTTCGCCCTTTTGATAGACGTCGACGTCTTTGCACTCGAAGTTGTTTCCGGTGCTCTGTTGGTGCTGGGCCGTCTTGTCGCGGGGATCGAAGCTCGTCGGCGCGCGCTCCGATTTGCACTGGGCCCATTCGAGCGTGTACGTCTCGTTGGAGTCGGGCAGCAGGAAACGGGTCGGGTGCGACTCCGATTCGGGAATGCCGTAGAGCATCACCGTCGCGACGGCGTCCTCGCCCTTGAGGATGCGCAGGCGGACCGGCTTCTTCAGGCTGCCTTTGATCGTCTGACCGGCCTGCTTCGAGTCTTTGCAGGTCGGCTCGCCTTTGACGAGCGACGGCATGCTCGGACCTTCACACCCGGCAACCAGGCCCGACGTGATGAGGAACATGAGCGCGAGGCAGCGCGACGACGCTCCGCCCCGACCTGTTTTCAGCGCTGTCATACCTTCGTCCTCGCGAGCTTGAGGATATGGTCGAACTGCGGCTTCGTGACCGGCACGACCGACAGGCGCGAACGCTTCAACAGTGCCATGTCGGTCAGATCCGGGTCGCTCTTGATGGCTTCGAGCGAGACGGGCGCCTTGAGCGGCTTGATGGGCGCGACGTCGACCGCGCTCCAGTCTTCCTCCGGGGAGGTCGGGTCGGGGTAGGCCTCTTTCACGACCTTGGCCAGGCCGACCAGCTCTTTGCCCTCGTTCGAGTGATAGAAGAGGCAAAAGTCGCCGACCTTCATCGCCCGGAGGAAGTTTCTAGCCTCGAAGTTTCGGACCCCGTCCCAGTACGTGCGGCCGTCTTTTTCCAGTTGAGCCCATGAATATTTGCTGGGTTCGCTCTTGATCAGCCAGTGCTGCGCGGGGGCTTTCGGCACGGGGGCGGACCATAGCACGACTGTGCGGTCTGATTTTCTCGTGCGCGCACGACGGCTCGGGCGTGTGCGCGCATTTTTTTTCGTCGGGCTCGTCACACTGTCCAAGGCCCGGGCGATACGCTTGTCGATGAGGGTCGGCATGTCCGAAGGAACCGAACAAGCTCGAAGGTTGCTCCTCGGATCGGCCGAGATCCGGCGGATGTTGAGCGAATACATCCGAAAGCGCGTCCCCGAGTCGGACGTGGACGACGTCGTGCAGACCGTCCTCGTCGAGGCGCTGGCTTCGGACCGGGTGCCTTCCGAGAAGGCCGAGCTTCGCAAATGGCTGACCGGCGTCGCTCGCCACAAGATCGCCGACCACCACCGGCGGGCCGGGCGAGAGCGGCCGGCCGAGCTACCCGATATCGAGACGGCGCCGGCGCCGATCGAAGAGCAAGAGCTCGCGCGGTGGGCGGAGAAACAAGCCAGGGCCTCGAAGGACGGCGACGCGACGCTGCGCTGGATGGCGCGCGAAGGGGAGGGCGACAAGCTCGAGCACATCGCCGCGGAAGAAAAGCTGCCCGCGGCGACCGTTCGCCAGCGCGTGTCGCGCATGCGCCGCTGGATGAAAGAGCGCTGGCTCGCGGAGGTCGCGGCTGCGGCGGCGATCCTCACGCTGCTCATCGTGCTGCTCTACAAGTTCGTGTTCCTGAAGTCGCCGGACGAGGTCGTGGAGAAGGAGCCGGTCGTGCCGCCGGTGCCGACCGAGTCGGTTCCGTCGCCGATCGTGCGCGCGCCCAGCCCGCTCGAACGCGCCGTCGAGCTCCGAAAAGAAGCTCTGAAGACGTGCGACGAAAAGCCGAAGGAGTGCATCGACAAGCTCGACGAGGCCAAGCGCCTCGATCCTGCCGGCGATACCAACCCCGACGTTCAGAACGCTCGCCGCGGCGCAGAGGACAAGCTCGCCCCGCCCCAAGCGCCCACCAGCGAGCCGCTCGACGAAAAGCAAAAGAAGGACTCGATGGAGAAGGGACCGGCGCCGACCGCGAGGCCTCCCACGACATCGACGCCCATCGCGCCGCCGACGAGCACCGGCAAGCCAATGCCCAAAGCGCCGAAGGCCCCATCGAAGAAAGAAGCCGAGTCCTCTACCAAGCCGCAGAGCGCCTCGTCGAGCTGGTCGGGCGAGTGGAACGGCGCGTCGAAGGACGGCACGCCGTTCTCCTCGACGCCGTCCCAAATGGCCCAGCCCATCAAGCCGTCGTCGAAGTCTTCATTCGAGGACATGTCCCAGCAGGGCGCGAAGAAGTAACGCCCCTCAGGGGCCGAACGTGCTGATCACCCCTTCGGCGATTCGCTTTCGTTCGGCCGCGTCTTTCGCGCCGCGGAGCTTCTTCAGGGTCTTGCACGTGTCGGGACCGGCCGGTTGATCGGAGAGACCGCAGAGGAAATCCATATCCTTTTGCGTTCCTTCGACGTCGATCGACTTCTCCGACAGCGCGCTCGAGAGGTGGTCGAGCGTCAGCGCGATGGGCAAAAGCGGCCCGTGCCCGCGGTGCTGCTCGAGGTAGCCCTTCTTCTTCACCACCGTCTCCAAGATCCCCGGCTCCCCCCGACGGGCGGAGAGCGCGGCGGAAAAGAGACCGATCTGGATCTGACGCGAAGGATCGCCGACGCGATCGAGCTCGCGATCGAGCGACGCGAGATCCGCCGTGACGCTCGTCACGGGCGCGCCGACCTCGCAGTTGACGATCGCCGTCAGCAGGTCCGCGCGCATCGTCGGCACACCTTCGAGCCGCTCTGCGGTCGTGCGCATTTGCTGAATCACGCGCTCGGTGCAGTGGCTCGGGTCGCGCGGCCTCGAGAGGAGAAACCCCGCTTCGTACGGCTTCTTCTCTTCGAGCATGCGATCGACCGCTTCCATCAGCTTGTCGGGCTCGTATTTGCCGCCTTGCGCCGGCACGAGGAATCCATCGAGCGCCGCGAGCTCTTTGCAGCCGGGACCAACGTTCTTCTTCTTTGCTGCGAGCTCCGGCATCGCGGCTACCGCATCGGCCACGCGGAGCGCGACGGCCTGCGGGTACGCCTCGCAGCTCGGCTTGAGGAGGAACGCCTTGTCGCTCTTCGGCCCGACACACGAAAAGCCGTTACCGAGGAGGGCGAGCGTCTTCTTGGTTCGCGCGATGATCGGCTCGAGATCTTTGATGCCTTGGAGCGGCTTCGGCAGGTTGTCGAGGAGCGCGGTGATGTCTTCGGTGCGCGTGGTCGTCGGATCGAAGGTGTTGCGGACCACCTGCAGGAGCGATCCGGCGAGGAGCGGACGGCCGGATTCGATCGCCTGCTGCGCGAGGATGGCAAACGTCGCGCCTGCGCCGTCGGCGAAGCGAATGGGATCGTCGGTGACACCGGGAACGAAGAGCCACGTCCGCTGCAGCACCGTCCCGAGCGCACGACCCGCCGCGAGCTCGCCCTTCTGCGGATCCCCCGAGAGGAAGTGATAGATGGCCGCGGTGGCCGAGGCGTTCACGTAGTACCGGGCGGTGTCGTCCCGCGCTCGCTTGGAGTCGGGCGAGTCGACGGTGACGTCGATCGAGAGCTTGGACTCCCCGGCGCTCTTGAAGCCGCCGCCGACGTTGAAACCGCCGGTGCTCGGCACGAACGGTGCGGCGAGCCCGATGTCGATCGAAACGACCAGCACGCGCGTGGTGGACTGCTGCGTGAAGGTGAACGTCGTGTGCGGAAGCATCAGGTCGTGGCTGGCTTCCTCGAGCGCGGCGTCGAGGTCGGTGCGCGCTTTGTCGCGATTGCCACCGCGAAACTTCTCGATGGCTTCGAGGGCGCGCACGATCGGCCCCGTGCTCGCGACCGCGCAGCGATCTTTGACCAGCGCGTCCAGGCCCTCACGAAAGCGCGGCGCCGGCAATGCCTCGTGCGCAACCGACCCGCTCGGCCTCGCGTACCTGAGGAAGTCGAGGAGCCAGGCCATCTTGCTCTTCTTCTCGGCGGCGACATCGAAGGCTTGGGTCGTGAGAGGCTTTTCCGCGAGTGAGGTGGCCACCGCGGCGGCGAGCAGCAGCATGTCCGCCTCCTGCTCGTTGCCCTTGTCGTAGAGGCCGCGCGCGACGTCGAGGAACGCCGGCCCGTTGGAGCGGCCTGCTCCGCCGAGCGACGCCGCGAAACCAAGGAGAAGCCCGCTCGTGCTCGAGGGGTCGGTCGAGTCGGCGACGAGCGGCGCGAGCGACTTGAGGAGCTCGCCGGCCTTGCCGATGCCCTCGGTCGCGAAGTAACTCGGGCCCTTCTCGAAGAACCCACGCGTGAGGCCATACGCGTTCTGCGTCGCTCGGACGAGCTCGGCCTCCGAGGTGAACGTCGCGAGAGCCTCCCCGACGAAGCGCTCGCTGTCGGGTGTGGAGACGAAAAACGCGGTCGGCTCGGGCACCGGGAACGCGGTGTCATCCTTCTTCGCGGGCGCGTGTTTCTTCGGATCGAGCTGCGCGCTCGCGACGTCGATGGCATCGCTGAGGAGGAGCGCGATGAGGCGCGCACGCTTCGACCACGCGTCTTTCCCATCCTTGAGCGCGGCGATCGAGAGCACCTTCTTTCGCTGATCGCGGAGCTTCGCGAGCGCGCGCACGAGGCGCGGATCCGTCGGCTCGTCTTTTTCCGGGGAGCACGCAGCCTTGTCCGATGGCCCGGCGGCAGGCTCTTTCATGCTCTTGGTGATCGACTCCGCGATCGAAAACGCGAGCGTCGCGGTGGCGTTGTCGGCAAACGAGGCCAGCTCGGCGAGAGCGCGCGGATCGGGCGCGGGGCCGTCGGCGAGCTTCGAAAGCGCCGTGGAAAGAGACGCGCGCGCCGCGGCACGTGTCGGAACCGTTGCGTCCCCTTCGCCGACGATCGGTGAGCCGAGGCCCCCCTCGGCGGCGAGCGCGGCGTACCGTGTCATCGCGCTGGTGAGCGCAGCGAGGCCGGGCTGCACGATCGTCGGATCGCTCTCCAGCGCGCGCGTAATCTCCGCGACCGACCCTTTCGGATCGGGCGCCCCGCCGAGGAGGGCTCGGTAGGTGAGCTCCGCTGCGAAGGCGAGGGCTACGCCCCAGCCGGTCTGGGTCTTCAACGGCCCGCGCAGCTTGTCGCTGAAGGCACTCGCGAGGGCGGTGACGTGCTCTTGTCGCAGCGTCGGCGGCATGTTGCCCGTGACGAGGAGGCTCGTCATCGCGCTCGCGAGCACCTCCCACGCGTTGGTCGACTGCGCGAGCGCACCTTGCGCCGCCTCGCGCGTGAGCGAGTGCATCGCCTCGCGAACCTTCTCGTCGCTGTGTGCGCCGGGCGTCGTGAGGAAGCCGAGCTGCGCGATGCCGATACGACCCGGCTTCGCCTTGGCGACGGCTTCGAGCGCGCGCGTGTGTTTGAGAAGGATCGCGTCGACGCGTCGATGGGCATCTTGCCCGGTGGGCAGGATCGAGCTCGACGCGCCGCGCTCGACGACGAGGAACATGGTTCCCCAGTAGGCAGTTTTGGTGCGCTCGATCAGCGCGACGAGCTTCTCGTAGCGGCCGTACCACGCGGCGAGCGGCTCACGTCCGAGCGAGCTCCTCGCGCCCGCCGGCAAAATCGCGGGCGCCAAGAGATACGCGTAGGCGAGGTCGCGAGGCCTGTCGAAGCTCGGCGGAAGCGTGACGACACACGACGTCGACGTGCCCCACGTCCGCTCGATGAAGGGCCGCATCTCGGCCGGCGCCCCCGCGAGCAGGCGCTCGCGTCGCTTGTCGAACGCCTTCACCTCCGCGGTGTCGGTCCGCACGCGAAGAAGGTCGTAATAAGGTGTTTCGTACGCGCGCGGCGCCGGCGCCGGGACTTCGGGCTTCGCCGGTTTCGAGTCGTCGAGGAGCGGCTCCGGCGCCGTCAGGCCGATCGCTCCCATCATCAACCGGCCGCGGATCGATTGCGCGTCGTAGGGATCCTTCGTGTCGAGGGCCTTGTCGATCACGTCGACCTGATCGGCGGCGCCGACGTAGTCGAACACCTGCGCGCGCGCGACCGCCGCCCGAAGGGCGCGCTCGATCACCAGATCACCCTCGAGGCTCTTCGCCTCGCGATCGACGACGACCGGCGCGATGCCGCTCATCATGATGACGAGAGGGTCGCCGCCGAAGGCCCGCACGATCGAGCCGTCCGCGCGGGCGACGGCCACGTAGTCGAGGCCGGCGGCTTCCGCGAGCGCGAGCGCCAGGAGCTCGGGCTGCGTCGTTTTTCCCATCGGCTCGAGCGCCCCCGACTGCACGCGGGGGATGTCCTTCGCGGACCCCGGGTCCTTCGCCCCCGGCGTCACGACCAGCACACCGCGGCTTGTTTTTCCGGCTTCGCGTGCACGCTCGACCGCCTGCGCGAACGGATCGTCGGAGTCGTTTTCGCCGCGCGCCTTCGCGTAGGCGGAAGCCATCGGACCGATCCCTTCGCCGAGCGCAACCGCTTCGGCGAACCGAGACTCACACGCGTCGAGCGCGTCCGGGCTGCACGCAACGGCTCCACCCTGCGGCGTCTTCGAGGCGTCCCCCGGATGACACGCGACGACCGCGACGACGAGACCGACGAGACCAACCCACGGCAACCGAGCCCAGCTTGCTCCCATGCGCGTCCTTTACACCAAGCGGGGCGCAAATAGCGTCTCGGAGGCCCCGCGAGATTCGTGCGAGGACAGGTACGCGGCCCGACGTGGCGCCTTTAGAACTGAAAATAGATGAACGGCTGCACCTCGGCGCCGGCGCTCTGCACGACGAGCTGGATCACCGCGACGAATACGACGGCCTTGATGACCGGAGGCAGAGGCTCGAACGAGGACTGGAGCCGATCCGGCCAATCCCTCGGCACGATGCTGCCGACAAACGCCAGGCCGATCACGGCGACCAGCCAACGCCTCGCGCGCAGGAGCGCACCGATCGGCTCGACCTGCCATCCCGAACCCAGCTGTTCGAACACGGCGCGCGCTCCCTCGAAGCTCTGCGCCCTGAAGAAGACCCACAGCGCCGCAACGAAATGGATCGTCAGCACCCAGCCGACGATCTTGCCCGCCCTGGAGCGTCGGTCATCGATGCCGAGAAGCTTCTCGACGGCGAGCGCGGCGCCGTGCAAGCCACCCCAAACGACGAACGTCCACGAGGCTCCGTGCCAGAGGCCGCCGAGGAGCATCGTCACCATCAGGTTCACCATCTGCCGCGCTTTGCCGCGTCGGTTACCGCCGAGCGACACGTAGAGGTATTCGCGCAGCCACGACGAGAGCGAGATGTGCCATCGCCGCCAGAACTCGGTCACGCTCGTCGCGCGGTACGGCGAGTCGAAGTTCTCGGGGATCTGCATCCCGAGCGTTCGCGCCATCCCGAGCGCCATGTCGGAGTAGCCCGAGAAGTCGAAGTAGATCTGGATCGCGTACGCATAGATCGCCAGCAGCGTCTCGGGCCCCGTGTAGGTCGACGGTGTCGCGAACACGACGTCGGCGTAGAGCCCCACGTAGTCCGCGATCAGCGCCTTCTTCACGAGGCCCTGGATCACGCGGTAGAGCCCCGCGGCGATGTCGTCGTGCGACGGCTCGCGGAGCGGATGAATCTGCGAAAAGAACTCGGGAGCGCGAACGATCGGGCCCGCCACGATTTGCGGGAAGAACGAGAGAAACAGCGTGTACTCGAACAGCGATCGCGTCGGCGCGTAGCGGCGCCTGTAGACGTCGACGAGATAGCTCAGCGACTGGAAGACGTGGAACGAGATCCCGAGCGGCAAGAAGATGTCGATCGGCTCGAAGCTCCTGCCCGCGACACTCGCAGCCGTCCCCAGGAAGAAGTTCGTGTACTTGAAGTACCCGAGCGCCGTGAGGTTCGAGACGATCGACGTCGTCAGCAGCGCCTTGCGTCGACCCGGCCTCTCCTCTGCGTGGATCGCGAGCCCGATCGCCCAGTCGATCGCCGCGAGCGCGACGAGCGTCAGCATGAAGAGCCCGTTCGAGCGGTAGTAGTAAAAGAGCGAAAACGCGAGCAGCCACGCGAGCCGCGCGCGGGGGCTCTTCACCAGCACCGCGTAGAGCGCGACGAAGCCGGTGAAGAAGAGAAGGAAGGTCCCGCTGTTGAACAAGAGCGGATGGGACGGGTCGTGCTCGAACAACTCGGCGAGTCTCAACGGTCCTCCTCGTCGTGCTTCTCAGCGGGGCGGCGCGAAGACGCGCGCGGGGATCTTCGGAGCGACGCGGGTCGGCGGCGTCATCGCGATCGGCTGGCTGCTCTCGGTGGTGAGCCAGGCCACGAAGGCATCGACCCACTTTTCTCCGCCGCGGGCGTTCGGGTGAATGCCGTCCTGCTTTCGCTCGAGAGACAGCTCCGCCGATCGGAAGAAGCGATCTCGGCCGAGCACGCGCTCCAACATCGCGTTGATGCCGGTGTCCTCGCGCCAGTTCGGCGGGCCGATCCAAACGAGCTTGCGTTCGCCGATGCGCCGCACGAGCGCTCGAACGAAGCGCTCGCGGTCCGCGATCTTCCGCGCCGTCAGCTCACTCGAACCGAGCGCGACGACGACCATCGTCGGATCGAACTCGCGCAAGAGCCCGCCGAGCTCGTCGCCGCTCGCCCAGCTCGCCGTCGTCGAGGCGTACCAAATCGCGGGGTGCAGCTCGTGCCCGTTCTCCGCGCAATAGTCGGATAGACGCGGCTGGAGAACCTCCACCATCGAGTCCCCGAGGAGGAGAATCCGCTCCGGCGAAGCCTCGGCCACGAGTGCCGCGGGCTCGGTCCGCGCCGACGTGCCCGCGTTCGGTTCGGAAGCGTGCGGTCGTTTCGGCGACGCAGCTGGACGGCGGCCGGACGCGAGGGTCGGGGAGGGGGGCTCCGCGTCGATCGGCTCGAGGTCCTCGGCGTGATCGAAGCCGAAATCGGCCTTCGCGAGCGGTGTCCCGAAGACGACGATCTCACCCGACGTGTACGCGTACGCGGCGAGCAGCGTCCAGGTGACCGCGAGGATGGTCAGCAAGTCTCGATAGGAATGGGCCATGAGCAGCCGGCCGAACGCACTCGAAACGAACGGACATTCCGCGAAAACGCGCTGTCACGCTTCTTGGTACTGCGAAGATCGGCGACTGGCTCGAGCTGGGCTCGGGCAACGTGCTCCGTCAAAGAAGCTCCGGGTGAGCCCTCGGCGCTTTCCAACCCCGACACTCGGTGATAGCCCATACACCGTGCGTTTTGTGCCTGTGTTCTGCGCCGCCGCGCTCCCTCTGTTCTCCGCCGCCGCGCTCACTTTGCTCTCCGCCGGCTGCAGCGTGAAAGACGAGAAGGGCGAGTATTTCGGTGCAACCGATCGCGCCGGCAAAGACCCGCACACCTTCTACGTGAACAACGGCAACGAGCCCGAGTACGTCGACCCCGGCAAGGCGCACGACACGGCGAGCTCGAAGATCATCAATCACCTGTTCGAGGGCCTCGCCGCATACGGCCCCGACTCGTCGCCCGTCGCGGGCGTCGCCGAGCGATACGACCGCACGCCCGACAACCTCTATTTTCGGTTCCACATCCGCGACGACGCGAAGTGGAACGACGGCAAGCCGGTCACCGCGCAGGACTTCGAATATGCGTGGAAGCGCGTCCTCGATCCGAAGACCGCGTCGCAGTCGTCGACGAACATGTACTTCCTGAAGAACGGGGAGCTCTTCAACCAAGGAAAGCTCCTCGTCGCGAAGCAGAAGGCGGACGTCCGTGAAGGTCCCGGCGGCGACGCGAAGGTCACGGGCTCGCTCGACGCCGGCGCGGCGGCCCTCGTCCTCACGCGGTCACCGGTCGGCGTGCAGACGACCGTCGAGCCGTTCAGCGAGGTGCCCGCGGGCGTCGACTCGATCAGCTACGACCCGGCCGATCCGAAGACCAAAACGCCGGAGAACCTGCAGCTCTTCAGCGCCAACGACAAGAAGGTCTTCCACGGTGGAGCGGCAGGCGCGCTGCCGGCAGGCGACTACGACGTCGTCGCGAAGCGCGGAACGGTCAGCTGCAACGGCGACAAGACCTATTACTTCGAGGTCGTCGCACGCGACGGATCAGGCAAACGCGGCATTCTTCCGGGCTGCATGCTCGGGCCCGCGGCGTCCCCGCCGAGCGCGCTGCTCGTCGCCAGATGGGACGCCATGCCCACCTTCGATCCGCAGAAGCGAATCGAGCCCGCCGAGGATCCGCCGCCGGTCGGCTTCGTCGACGCAGGTTCGCTCGCGTCCAACACGTCGGTCGTCGGCGTGCGAGCCGTCGATGATCGCACCCTCGAGGTCGAGGCGGAGTTTCCGACGCCGTACATCCTCGACTCCGTCGCGCATGCGACCTCGTACCCGGTTCGCAAAGACGTCGTCGAGAAGTTCGAAGAGAGCGGCGAGCCCGACATGTGGACGCGCCCCGGCAACATCGTCACGAACGGCCCCTACGAGATCGAAAACTGGAAGTTTCGCTACGAGATCAGAATGCGGCGCAATCCGCATCATCGCCTCCACGACAAGCTCAAGATGCACAACATCGTCTGGATGAGCGTCGAGAGCAGCGTCTCGAGCATGAACCTCTACAAGTCGGGCGAGCTCGACTACGTCGGCGACAACAATTCGCTGCCGCCGCCGTACATCCCCGTCCTCGGCGAGCGCAAAGACTTCCAGCACACCTTTTATCTCGGCACCTATTGGTACGAGTTCAACACCAAGGTGAAGCCGCTCGACGACGTACGTGTTCGTCGCGCGCTCAACCTCGCCGTCGACAAGCAGCAGCTCATCGACAGCATCACGCGCGGCAAACAGATGCCTGCGACGCACTTCGTCCCGCCGTTCATGGGCGGGGGTTATTCCGAAGCCGTCGACAAGCTCAAGGCGGACAACGCCGACATCTTCGCGACGAACGAATACTCCTTCAACCCGGAGCTCGGGCGACAGCTGCTCGGCGAGGCGGGCTACAAGGTCGTCAAAGAGGGCGACGGCTACCGCGCCGAGGGGATGCCGCCCGTCGAGCTCCTCTACAACACCAACGAAGGACACCGCGCGATCGCGGTCGCCATCCAAGACATGTGGAAGCGCAACCTCGGCGTGAGCGTGCAGCTCCGCAACGAGGAGTGGCACGTCATGTTGAAGAACGTGCGCGACAAGAACTTCCAGGTCGTGCGCTTCGGCTGGATCGCGGACTTCGATCATCCGCAGACGTTCATGGACACCTTCATGGCGAAGAGCCCGAACAACCGCACCGGCTGGTCGAGCGCGGAGTTCGAGTCGCTCGTCGCGAAGGCTCGCCGCACCGCCGACACCGCGGAGAGCATGAAGCTCTATCGAGAGGCGGAGAAGATCCTCGCCGACGAGGTCCCGAAGCTACCGCTCTACTTCTATTCCAAGACGACCCTCGTCAAACCGTACGTCAAAGGCTTCTTCTTCAATCGCCGCAACGAGCAGCTCGTGAACTGGATGTGGATCGACGACAACTGGGCGTCGAACAAGACGAACGAGCCCGCTTACCAACCGGAAACGTTCCCGCCGCCGAGCGCTTACTGAGCGAGAGGTCGTCCGTTGCTCGCCTTCATCCTTCGCCGCCTCCTCACCATCATCCCGACGCTTTTCCTCGTCGCGACGCTCGTCTTCGTGCTCGTGCGGCTCGCCCCGGGCGGCCCGTTCGACGCCGAGCGCGAAGTCCCCGCCGAGGTGAAAAAGGCGCTCGACGAGAAGTTCCACCTGAACGACCCGATCACCACCCAATACAAGGACTGGCTCGTTCAGCTCGTCACCAAGGGCTCCCTCGGGCCGAGCATGAAGTACAGCAATCGCACCGTCGAAGAGATCATCGGCATCACGCTGCCGGTCTCGATGGAGCTCGGGCTGTGGGCGATGCTGGTCGCGCTCGCGATAGGTGTCCCACTCGGGATCTTGGGCGCTGTTCGGCAGAACACCTGGAAGGACTCGCTCGCGATGGCGTCAGCGATGCTGGGGATCAGCATCCCGCGCTTCGTGCTCGCTCCGCTCTTGGTCCTCGTGCTGTCGCTGAAGCTCTACTTGCTCCCGGTCGCGCGGTGGGAGTCGTGGCGGCACATGGTGCTGCCGGTGTTCTGCGCAGCGCTGCCAATGGCGGCGTACATCGCGCGTCTCGCACGCGCGGGCATGCTCGAGGTCATCCGTAGCGACTTCGTCCGCACCGCGCGAGCGAAGGGCCTGTCGGAGCGCGTCATCATTCTCCGGCACGCGCTCAAGGGCGGCATGCTCCCCGTCGTCAGCTTCATCGGCCCCGGCTTCGCCGGCCTCCTCGTCGGGTCGCTCGTCGTCGAGAAGATCTTCGACATCCCAGGGATGGGCCGCTACCTCGTCGAGAGCGTCCTCAACAAGGACTACTACCTGACGGCCGGGATCGCGCTCGTCTACGGCACGCTGCTCATGGTGTCGAACACCGCGGTCGACATCGCCTACAAGTTCCTCGATCCGCGGGTGGAGCTCGACCGATGAGCGAAGAGACTCCGCTCCCGGCCGTCGCCGCCGTCCCGGATCCTGGGCCTGAACATCCCGCGCCGGAGCGGCCCAGCGTCCACGGCGAGCACCACGAGATCGAGAAGGGCACCAGCCTCTGGCGCGACGCGTGGAAGCGCCTGAAGAAAAATCGCGTCGCGGTTGCGTCGGCGATCATCCTCATCGTGCTGGTGCTCGTCTGCATCATCCACCCCGAGGTGACGAAGTACCCGTACGACCAGGCGAACCTCAAGCTCGGGGCCACGTCGCCTTCCTGGCGCGACCATTGGTTCGGCACCGACGATTACGGCCGCGATCTCTTCTCGCGCGTCACGTTCGGTGGCCGCGTATCACTCGCCGTCGGCGTCATCGCGACGTTCATCAGCTTCACCATTGGGGTCAGCTACGGCGCGATCGCCGGATACTTCGGTGGGCGCATCGACGGCATCATGATGCGCATCGTCGACGTCCTCTATACGTTGCCGCTCCTCGTCTTCGAGATCCTGCTGACGGCGTTCTTCGCCAACAAGGACACGATCTTCTACGAGTGGTTCATCGCGGTCCTCGGGATCTTCAAGGACGACCCGACAGACCCCGCGTTTCTGCCGCTGTTCAAGATCGTCTTCGTCTTCGGCGCGCTCGGAACGATGAGCTGGCTCACGATGGCGCGCATCGTTCGCGGTCAGGTGATCTCGCTCCGCGGGCAGCTGTTCGTCGAGGCCGCGCAGAGCGTCGGCGTCTCGGACATGCGCCTCATCTTCCGCCACCTGATCCCGAACGCGCTCGGCCCGATCATCGTCTACACCACGCTGACGATCCCCGAGGTCATGTTGACCGAGGCGTTCCTCTCGTTCCTCGGCCTCGGCACCGAAGAGCCACTTTCGAGCTGGGGCCAGCTCGTCTCGAACGGCGTCGAGTCGCTCGACCTCAACCCGTGGCTCACGATCTTCCCCGGCGTGATGCTCGCGGTGACGCTCTTCTGTTTCAACTTCCTCGGCGACGGTCTGCGCGACGCGCTCGACCCGCGCATCCGGAAGGACTGACGGTGACGCATCTACTCGAAGTCAAAAATCTGAAGACGCACTTCTTCACCGAAGAAGGTGTCGTCAAAGCGGTCGACGGCGTCAGCTATCACGTCGACCGCGCCGAGGTGCTCGGCATCGTCGGCGAGAGCGGTTCTGGAAAAAGCGTCTCGAGCCTCTCGACGATGCGCCTGATCCCCGAGCCTCCGGGGAAGATCGTCTCGGGTGAGATCCTGTTCTCGTCCAAGGGCGACAAGCCGAAAGATCTCGCGCGGGCGAGCGAGCTCGAGATGCAGAGGATCCGCGGCAACCGGATCGCGATGATCTTCCAGGACCCGATGACGTCGCTGAATCCATATTTGCGGATCAGCCGGCAGCTCACCGAGGTGCTCGAGCTGCACAAGAACATGAAGGGCAACGAGGCTCGCGAGCGCGGCATCGAGATGCTCAAAGCCGTCGGCATCCCCGATCCTTCGCGCCGCTTCGACGACTACCCGCATCAGCTCTCGGGCGGCATGCGGCAGCGCGTGATGATCGCCATGGCGCTGTTGTGCGAGCCCGAGCTGCTCATCGCGGACGAGCCGACGACGGCGCTCGACGTGACGATTCAGGCGCAGATCCTCGAGCTCATCGCCGAGCGTCGCGACCTGTCGAAGGTCGGTGTGGTCCTCATCACGCACGACCTCGGCGTCGTCGCGCGCCTCGCCGATCGCGTCGCCGTCATGTACGCCGGCCGCATCGTCGAGCAGGGCCCGGCGACGCAGATCTTCAAAGACCCGCGGCACCCGTACACGGTCGGCCTCGCGCGCTCGATCCCGCGGCTCGATGACGATCGCTCGCGCCGCCTCGTGCCGATCCCCGGCATGCCTCCATCGCTCGCGAAGGTGCCGAGCGGCTGCCCGTTCCGCGCGCGGTGCAAGAACGCGATGCAAGTCTGCGCCGAGGTTTTCCCGGCGGAGCGGGTGATTCCGTATTCGGAGGACACCGGCACGTTCCGGAGCTCCAGCGAAGGAGCAGCCCACATCGTCCATTGTCACGAAGAGGACCTGGAGAAGGTCCAAGCGGTAGGTGCGACGTGACCGCGCTCCTCGACATCGAAAACCTGAAGGTCCATTTCCCGGTCCGACGCGGCATCCTCATGCGGCAGGTCGCGACGGTGAAGGCGGTCGACGGCGTGAGCTTCTCCGTCGACAAGGGCGAAACGCTCGGCCTGGTCGGCGAGAGCGGCTGCGGCAAGTCGACGACCGCGCGCGCGATCCTTCGCCTGATCCCTGCGACGAGCGGCAGCGCACGCCTCGAGGGGACGGAGCTCTTGAAGCTCGGCGGCAGCAAGCTCCGCCAGAAGCGCCGCGACATGCAGATGGTCTTCCAAGACCCGTACGCGAGCCTCAACCCGCGCATGACCGTGTTCGACACGCTCGCGGAGCCGCTCGTCGTGCACGGTGTCGCGCGCAAGAACAGCGAGGTCGAGGACCGCGTTCGCCACCTGATGTTGCAGGTGGGCTTGTCACCCGGGTACATGCGCCGGTATCCACACGAGTTCTCGGGCGGGCAGCGACAGCGCATCGGCATCGCGCGCGCGGTCGCGCTCAAGCCGAAGCTCGTCGTCCTCGACGAGCCGGTGAGCGCGCTCGACGTCAGCATCCAAGCGCAGATCGTCAACCTGCTGATGGATCTCCAGTCCGAGCTCGGCCTGACCTACGTATTCGTCGCGCATGATCTCGCGGTCGTGCGGCACGTCTGCCGGGCGATCGCCGTCATGTACTTGGGTCGCATCGTCGAGCGGACGTCGACCGACAAGCTCTTCAGCTCGCCGAAGCACCCGTACACCCAGGCGCTGCTCTCGGCGATCCCCGTGCCGGATCCCGAGCGCGAGAAGAAGCGCAAGCGCCTCGTCCTCCTCGGAGAGGTGCCGAGCCCGCTCAACCCACCGCCCGGTTGCCACTTCCACACGCGGTGCCCCGTCGCTGTCGACAAATGCAAAAAGGAAGTGCCGAATCTCGAAGAGGTCGAGCCCGGCCACTTCGTCTCTTGTCACGTGGTGAAAGAGCGCGCGGGTCTCGCGCCGGATCTTCTCGGCTCCTGAGCGCGCCGCTCAGCAGCGCACTTTCGAGCGGCGCGCCGTGGTCAGGCTGCGCTTGGCCGGCGGCGCGCCGAGCGGCCCATCGAAGAAACGCTGCATCAGCGGAGCAACCGTTGCCGGCGATGTTCCGCGAGGCGCTTCGATCTCCACGCGATAGAGGACACCGCCCTTTTCCGACACGCGGACGTAGAGGTCGGTCGGGTTGCACGATTCACGAAATAGCCACGAATACTCGGCCGAGCGTCCCTCGGCCGTGCGCCAGGACGTGACGTTCTCCGCCGGCTCCTCCTCGTCGCCGTCACGGGCGATCGCGACGTTCACCCATTTCGCCGGGTCCAAATCGGCGGGCCCGAGCTCACGAGGGTCGAGCGCGATCACATTCACCAGATACTCGGCATCCTCCCCGCCGCGGTATCGCGCAATCATCCCGAGCGGCAAGATCTCGTTGATCTCCTCCCATTTGGGATGATTTCGCGCGACGGCGATCGGCGTTTGTTGGCCGAAGGTCCGCTCGAAGCCGGGTGGGGGAACGGGCTGATACGAAGGCGTCTGCGCGACGTAGGGGGTTGCGCCTTCGCGCAGCGCAATCATCCCGATGTCGGCTTTGACGAACAGCGTCTTCGCGTCGGGTGAAAACGTCAGCGCCTCGGCGTACTCGAGGGGTCTTCGATGCAACACGACGAGATCGCGACCCGCGATCTCGGCGACGACCAGCTTGCCGTCGTCGATGAAGGCGATCCGGCTTCCATCGTCGGCGATGCCGAACATCGGCGCCGTGTCCTCGTCGGCTTCCTTCGGGAGCTCGGCGACGATCGCTCCTCCCGGCATTTCCACGAGCGCGCGGCGACCGTCCTCCCATTGCACCAACGCGCGAGCTCCGTCCCGGGAAACGAGGACGTCCAATGCGCCTTGTAGAGCAGGTGCGGCGTCGACCAGCTTGCCCGACGCCAGCGTGCGCACAGACCGCGCGTCACAGTTGGTGTTCACGCAGTCGAGCGAGCCGTCGCCATCCGGACACGCGACGGGCTCTTGCACGCAGAGGCCCGAGCCAAACACGAACGCCGCGCCGTTCGCGAGGAACCCGACACGAACGTGATCGACCGGTCCGGTGAACGGAGCCGTGTCGCCCGCCTCGAGCCCCGGGAGGCGAAACGACACGAGACGCGCATCGCCGCTCGGCTCCTCCAACAACGCAACGCCGCGCGTTCGGTCGGGCGAGACCGCAACTTGGCGCCCCCAGCCGGACGTCAGTGTTCGGCGTTCGATCGAGCCGTCGCCGAGCAACGGATCGACCTCGACGCCGAGCCCTGCGGAGCTCGCCGAAATGACGGCGCGCTCGGCGAAGTAAGCTTCTGCGCCGACGGGCTGCGAGCCGAGCCAACGCCCCTCCTCGAACGAAAACACACCTTCGCAAAAGCCGACGACGGTCTGGCCGGGGCTCACGATCGGCGCGGTATTGCTGGCCCTACACTCACGCTCGAACACGACCGCCCACGGCACGGTCGGTCCCCGGAGCAACGGCTCCTTCGCAACGGACGGAGCAGCCGACGGCGCGACGGCGAGGGGAGCCTCCGCGGGCGCTGCGCTGCACGCGAGCACCGGCAAGACGAGCACCGCCACGCTGGCTACCCGACCGCGCGCCATCGCTCGCGCGTAGCTCGGCCGCGCCATCGCGCCAACCGCGGCTGCTATTTGCCGTTCTTCGCGGTGCGCGGTGGGGGCGGCGTATGAGGGTGGCCGAGGTCGGGCGAGGAGACGCCGCGATCGCCTGGCCGCCGATTCACCTTGCGCAGATGCTCGCGAAGCTCGGCCGGATCCGACGAGATGAGCTCGGTTGCCATCACGCCTGCTTCGACCGACGTCCGACGGTGCTGGAGCGCGATCGTCGGCGTGTTCACCAGCACCGCGCTGCCGCGAAAGTTCGGCTTCGAGCTGCTGTGCCGCTTCGCCTTCTCGATGATCTCCGTGCACTCCTGGCTGAGCGGAGCGAGCTCCGTGAGATCGACCCAGACGCGGTAGTCGCGTCGCCCGAAGTTGTCGATCGCGCGGTTGTGCTCGTCGACGAACGACGTCATGTCCTCGACGGAGAACTTACCGACGAGCTTGACTCGCAGCACTCCAGGCTCGGTGGTGACATCGACCGTCCAGCTACCCATTCCTCGCCTCCGGCGCGCGCGCTCGTGGAGGGTAACGCGATCCTCGACGACGCCATAGTTTCCGGTGTGTCAGGGCGCCACGCTCGACGGCGCTTCGCGTGCCGGCCCGCTCGACGCCGAACCGTCCGGTTCTGCGGACGAGGATGCGGGCGGCGCGCTCGTCTCCTCTTTCCATTCGACGAAACCGTCGGGCCAAGGCGCCTCGGCGTCGGCCGGCGGCTTGGCTCGAATCGGCGCTCGCTCACCGGCGAGCGCGAGGATCAGAGCCGCGAACCCCATGGCCGCGGCGACGAGCGCGAGGGTGAATGCCCGCAGGCGGAATGAAGGCGTCTTGGGCTCGAAGCGCATACCGGGGCGGCCGTGAAGACCGCGCCGGAGCTTACCAACCCGTTCGGCGGATGGCCTTGTAAGCCGACGAGACGCTGCGCGTGCCCGCTACGCAGCCGCCCGAGCAGCTCTTGCACTCGTACGCATACGGCGAGCCCCACGCATCACCGTGGTCGTAGATGAAGATGTGGCCGGCGCCGTTCTGCCGATAGACCATCGCGTCCGCTTGCTGCAGCGCATCGCGCGAGATGATCGACCAGTTGCTGGTGTTCTGAACGAAGTCCGCCGTGCTGTAGGGGTGCTCGTCGTCGGCAATATCGTTGTTGCTGCCCGGCACTGCCCAGACCTTCGCCGCGTATCCCGAACAGTCGCCGCCGTACGATCCGGAGTGCGAGCAGTTCGGACAGCTACCCGAGCACGAGCCCTTCGTCGAGGAGGTCGGCCCGTCCGCGCGGAAGCGGCCGTGGCCCCACCAATACGAGAACCCGACACCCGACTTCGCGCGCAAAATGGCTTGTTGTCGAACGTCGGAGACAGGGTCGCTGCCGCCGTCGTCATCCACCGGCGGGGGCGCGCTGATTTCATAATAGGCGCCGTAGCTCCAACCGATGGTGCCGTTGTGCTTGACCTTGTAGAAGCCGTTTTGCGGCGCCGCCTCTTGAACGACCACGGTCGACCCGTTCGGGATCGTGTATTTGATCGAATTCGAAGTAGAGGGGCCCGTCCTGAGATTCACGTTAGCGGTCGAGACGAGCTTCGTCCCGACTGCGATGTTGCCGGACAACCCATCCTCACCGGTCGCCGTCGTCTCGTCGGCGCCTTGAAGGTTTTCGTTGTCGGGGTCGTTGGTACCGGGCGCACATGCAACGACAAGTGTCGTGATCAGGGCAAAAAACGCGGCGATCGGGGAGCGAAATTGGCTGGTCATCGTTCTTGCACCCGCGTCGAGGTTCGTTGGACCCTTGTTGTTCAACCCGCGTGCCAGCCTGATCCACGGCAATGACAAATGCGTAAAAGTGGGACTGCCGTCATCGGAGTAGGAGTTTTCGTCCTCGCGGCGCTATTGCTCGCGCGATCTTGCAGCTCGCCGCGACCTTCGACGGGGAACAAGGCTGTTTCGAGCGCGCGAGAGGGGCAGTCGCCGGGCCTGTCGGGCACGAGCTCCGTGAGCGTTCCGAAACGACGCGCCGCGGCGACCGATACTGCTTCGTCACAGGGCGCGTCGAAGCACGCGTTCTTCTCGTCCTGGGGTGGTGGAGAAGCAGACCTGGGACGCGACCAGCCCGGTGAGGGCAGTCCCAGTGGTCCGATGAGCTTCGCTGTGGATTCCCGTGGTGGCGTGTGGGTTTTGGACCAGGTCAATGAGCGCGTCGTGCGCTACGAAGACGGAAAACCTCGCACATCGCTGCCCCTCGATCGCCCGCGCGCCCAAGACATCGCGGTAGCGGAAGATGGCTCGGTCGCGGTGCTGGACCGCTTCGGCGGTGAAGACGTCGTCCTCCTCCGTCCTGACGGAACCGTCGCGGGGAGCCTGCCGCTCGCAGGGGACGGCATCGAAGATATCGGCCTCGTTACCGGCCTGTTCGTGGACGGGTCCAACGTCTATGCCGAGCGAGAGCACGGGCCGCTCATTTTGCTCGGCGACACGTCGGGTGTGCCCGCGCCGTCGCGTGACGAGATCGCGGGCCGGCCGAGCCGCGACGGAAAGCTCTTTCTCAAAGCGGGGATTACCGACGCGACGGCGGGCAGAACCTATGTCGTCGCGAACGAGCGCCCGTCGGAAGATCACCGATTCACACGGGAGATCCGCTTCGACGCGTACGTCTGGTCCATCGTCCTGCTCGACACCGATGTATCGGGAACCATCTATTTCGCAGTCGAGCTCGAAGACGGCGGCGAACACGCCGTGGTGCTCACCTGCCTCGATCCGACCACCGGCGTCCCACAAGGGACGGCCGCGCTACCTGCCAATACGATGCCGGAGGAAAGCTTTCGCGATTTCGTCGTGCTCGACGAAGGCGGTGTGCTCGCGGCGCTTCGAACGGAAAACGGCGTTCAATACTCCTATTACGAGTGTGAATAGGGCGTAGCGCGAATCGCCGTAGTCGCTTGACGATCGGAGCTCGCCCGACTACGACGCAGCGATGAGCGAGGGGTTCTCTGGGCCGCCGGCTGCGCCTCCGCCCGGCCATGGTCCACAGGGATACGGCCCAACGGGCTACGGACCGCCTGGTTACGGTCCTCCCGGCTATGTTCCGCCGGGCTATGGCCCCCCGGGCTACGGTCCTCCAGGCTCTATTCCTCCAGGATATCGGCCGCCCAAATCCGGAGGAGGGGGCATCGTCATCGTCGTCGTCCTGGCGATTGGCGCGATCTTCGTCCTCGCAATCTTCGGGTCGCTCGGCATTTACGGTGTCCGGCGCTATCTCCAAAAGGCCAAAACGATGGAGGCGCGAAATACCGTCTCGGCCATCGCACGCGCCGCCAAGTCCGCCTACGAACGTGACGCGCTCGACACCACCGGCGGCTCGAACGGCGCAAAACATCGCCTTTGTGGGGCGGCGATACCGGTGCCTGCTTCGGTCCCCGTCGGGCGAAAGTACGTCCCTTCACCCTCCGACTTCGAATCAGGCGACACCGTGAACGGTTGGAAGTGCCTCCGCTTCGCGGTCGGCATGCCGATGTATTACCAATACGAATATCGCGTCGGCGGTAACTACAAAGGCCCGGCAAGGGGTGGGCGCGATCCGGGCCCCGACGGGTTCGAGGTGTCGGCCGAGGGGGATCTCGATGGCGACGGCATCAAGAGCCTCTTCGTCCAGACCGGCCGGATCGACCGCGCGACCAACACCGTCACGCTCGATCCGGACGTCTTCATCGTGGACGAATTCGAATAGCGAATCGCTACGGAATGACAGGCAACTCGCTGGGAGCCGCGCTCGGAACGCTGGTTCGGGCGGGCTCCTCTGCTTCCCGCAGCTCGTCGGCCCGAACGCTCGGGCCCGGCTCTTCCGCGGTCCACTCGGTGACGAGCGGCGGCAGCGGGTGCATCGCGCCGGTGTGCGGCTCGGAGATCGGTTTGGAAGTGGGTGCGAACGGCACCACGGGGGACCCGCTCCGCGGCGCGGTAGGACCGGCGGCGGCGCGGACCAACGACAGTGCGACGAACGCGAAGAACATGATGCCGACCGAGCTCCCACTCCGCCGAACGGGGACGTGTACGACGGGGAGCGCGTTGCGAGCGGCCTTGCGCCGCTCGTTCAGATACAGGCGAAGCGCGAGCCCACGACCGACGTGGGCCCAGGCGACCCTGGCCCATCCTGCACGGTTCGGCTTTCGTTTCGGAGTCGGCTGGCGATACGGCGAGGACATCGACACCTCCACGCGACGCGACTCAAGACGGTAGGAACGATCTAAGCATAGCGGCCGTCCGCCGAGTCGCCACCGCACCAGCGACGTGCCCCACCGTCCGTCCGACGCCCTCGACCTCAGGGGTCTTCGAACGATGGATCGCGTTTCTGCATTGCGGCCTGGACCGCCTCCATCTGGTTCGGCGAACCGAGCAGGCCGAGCTGGAGCTCCGTCTCGAGGTGGAAGGCCGCGGCTACACCCATCGAGGGCGCCGTGGAAAAAAGCCGCTTTGCGCTACGAATCGCGTGTGGCGAGCGCTTCGCGATGTCGGCCGCGAGCGCCAGCGCGTCCTCGAGCGCTCGCTCGCTCTTTCGCGTCGCGAGGCCGATCGCCACGGCCTCGTCGGCGGCCACGACACGCCCGGTGAACACGAGGTCCGCGACGATATCCGCGCGAACGAGGCGACCGAGTGTCTGTGTTCCACTCATGTCGGGGACGAGGCCGTATTTGATCTCCATCACGCTGAGCTGAGCGTCGGGTGCCACGATGCGAATGTCGGCCGCCAGCGCGAGTTGGAGGCCTCCGCCGTACGCAGGCCCGTGGATCGCGGCGATCACCGGGACCGGGACCTCCTGCCAGATCCAGCCTGCGCGTTGCGCGAGGTTCGCCGGGCTCACCGCGACGTCGCGCGCGAGGAGCTTCGTCGCGGCCTCCGATCCCATCGAAAGGAATGCCGCCCAGTCGAGCCCGGCGCAGAACGCTTTGCCTTCGCCGGAGAGCACCACCGCGCGAACGGTGCGCTCTTCTTTCATGCGCTGGCCGGCGGCGACGATCGCCTCGAACATCTCGAGGTCGAGGCCGTTGCGTTTGTCGGGCCGGTTCAGACGGACGTGGGCGACGTGGTTGTCGATGGAGACGATGACCCGTTCGGACATGCCTACGGGCGTATCACCCGCCGCCGTCCGGTGTCACTCGGAGCGCAAGATCAGATGAAACCCGAACGGCGTCTCGACGACGTCGCTCATCTGACCCCGGTCCAGGTCGAAGGCGGTATCCGCGAACGCCGGGTCGACGTCCTCGCGTCGAATCTCTCCCAGGGACCCGCCGCGGCTCGCGGCCCCGGCCTCATCGCTGTACTTCGCGAGGACATCGTCGAAGCTTGTTCCACCGAGCACCGAGTCGCGCGCCTCGATCGCCCGCAGGCATGCTTCACCGCGTTTGCGGGTGACGCCGTCCGCGGGGTTCTTCGACGCGTCGTGCTTCACCAAAATGTGCCGCACGACGATCGTGCTCGGCGGAGCTTCGCGGGGGCGCGGCCGCCGATTGGCCGCCTTGATGCACTCCTCTTCCGAAGGGCGGGCGACCGGAGCCGACGTCGGCTCTTGCGCAGGCGCCTGCTCCGAGGAGCTGCACGCGACGAGCGACCAAGCCGACACGACGAAGAAAAGGGCTCGCATCAGCGATGATGCTCGATGATGCGGTCGCGCCACGAAAGAAGATTCGGAAACGCGGCGGCGATCGTGGGCTCGGACCACACCTTGCGCGAGGCGGGCCCGAGAGGCTGCCGCGGATGCGGCGCGATCATGCCGAGGGCGGCCGCGACCGCGAGATCCGCGAACGTGAACTGGCCGCCGACCAGGTAGTCGTTTCTCGACACCGCAGCGTCCGCACGCTCCATCACGGAGGCGATCGTCGCCTCGGTCTGCGCGGCAGGCGTCGTGCGCGTCTTGTACTTGCGGATGATGAACGTCGCGCCCATGCGCGCGAGCGGCACGAGGGAGGGACCGAGCTTCGAGAGCGGGGAGGGGACCGCCTCGTAAAGCGCACCGTCGTCTGCGACGAGCCGCTCCATCAGGCGGCTTCGCGCGGCCTCGAGCAGCCGCTCCGCGCCGTCGTTCCAGCCGTAGATTTCGCCCTCTTGCCCCTTCGGAAAGAGGGGCGTCCCGCTGCCGTGGCGTTCGGCGTAGAGCGCGATGTCGAGCGAGTCACGGACGACGATGCCGCTGTCGATCAACATCGGCACTGACGGCTTGCGACGAAGCTGGCGGCTCATCACGCGGAGGAACGGCTCGTACAGCATCGGGACGTGCTCGAGTCCCTTGTACGCGACGCCGTGATGATCGAGCGCCCACCGCGCCTTCTCGCTCCAAGGAGATTGGGGAAGATGCACGAGCGTCGGAGATGACATCGACGGCGTGTTTAACACCGAAGACCGGTCTCGTTGAACTGGCTTCGGTGCCGACGCGCCGTCGAGCGTGCTTCGTGGATGGGGACGATCAGCAGTCGGGCCGTCGCGCCATCGCGACCTCGGACTCGAGCTCCGACGCCTCTTGCTTCGTCTCGGCCTTGCCGCGATCCCATTGCTCTTCGGCGCCGGTCGTGCCGCCCGTGACGAGACCACCCGTCGCGCGGCCGGCCTGTTTGACGCCGGCCCACCCGGTCTCGACGCCGCCTTCGATGCCTTCGCCGGTCACCCGCGCGGCCTCGCCGACCGACTCACCAACGCCCGTCGGGCATGTTTCGTCGGGGTATTTCGCTTCCTCTTGCGAGCATCCGGCGACGACGGCCAGGACGGCGATCGCCGAGGGAATGAGAATGAAACGCATGATGTCCTCGCTTCCTTGCGGAGTGCATTCGCTTTCAAGGAAGGTGCATCGCATGTGCCACGCGAAACGCTGCCGTCAGCGTCGCGACAACAACCATGCAACGACCGATGCGACGAGCGCGAGGAGCACGAGGAGCGCAACCACGGTCACCACGACGGCGCTCCGCTTACGCTTCTTCGGAACGAGGATTGACGAGTCGGCGTCGACCGTCTTCGCCAGACGGCCGGGAACCGGCGCAGGGGGATCCATTTGCGTGCGCGCCAACGTCGAGACCTCCGGCACGCCGTGACGAGGCGTGGCGATACCTTGCGTTGGGCCGTACGGATCGGGCCCCTGCAAGTGCGGGGCGAACGCGGTCGCCGAGCGCGCAGAAGGAGGGCGCGGATCCGCGGCGACGAACGGAGACGTGAGGATCGCGGTCCCGCCGATCGAGCGCGATGCAGCGGATTCGCGGGAGGGGACGGGTAGGGGCTGCGACACCATCGTCGGTCGCGACGCCCGGCAGTCCAGGAGGTCGCGTCGCATCTCGGCCGCCGACGAGTATCGGACCGCCGGATTGCCGCGCGTCGCACGTTCGAGGATGTCGATGTACGGCCCTGCGCGCAGCGTCTCGTCGAATGGAACGGGCAGCCCACGCGCTTTGTCGACACAGATCACGATCGGCGGACCGCGGTAGACGGCGCGCCCCGTGAGCATCTCGGCGAGGACCAGCGCGACCGCATAGAGATCCGTGCCCGGGGAGACGTCCCGCGTTTCGATCTGCTCGGGCGCCATGTACGCCGCCGTCCCGACCATCACACCATCGCCCGTGAGCCCGACATCGCTCGCGAGCGTCGACTTTGCGACGCCGAAGTCGAGGAGCTTCACGAGGCCCTGGGGGCGATTGCACAGAAACACGTTCGGCGGCTTGACGTCGCGATGGATGATTCCGGCCCGGTGCGCCTCCTCGAGCGAGCCCAAGAGCGCGTCGGCAATCCCGAGCGCCAGATCCTCGTCGAGCGGCCCCGCTCCGAGGACGCTGTCGAGCGACCGCCCCTCGAGGAGCTCGAAGGCGATGAACGGCATACCGTTGCCGACGTCACCCGAGTCGATGACTCGGATCGTGCTCGCGTGCGTGAGGCGCATCGCGAGCGCGGCTTCGCGTTGAAACCGCGCGATCGCATCGGGGCGCAACATCCCCGCGCGCGTCAGGAGCTTCATCGCGACGGGCATTCCGTCGGAGAGGCGCTTCGCGCGGAACACGGAGCCGAAGCCACCCTGACCGATGAGCCCCTCGATGCGATAGGCCCCTCCGACGATTGCGCCGGAGGCCCACGTCGCGTCGGGCATGCGGAGGGCCATCGCGCCCAGCATATGCGAGCGCCCCCGCTGCGCCGTCCCGGAAATAATCGGTCAAACGAGACGAACCGGCTCTGATTGGCCGACCGACTCGGGCGAGGCTAGGTGGGCCCGTCAGCCACGACCGAGCCGCCGGCGAACTTCTCCAATCAATCCCGAGGTCGACCCGTCGTGCGCACCCTTCGCCGCGCCGCTAGCTAGCTCCGGCAAGATCTTGTTCGCGAGCTGTTTTCCGAGCTCCACGCCCCACTGGTCGAAGGAGTTGATGCCCCAGATCGAGCCCATGACGAAGACGCGGTGCTCGTAGAGCGCGATGATCGCACCGAGCGTCCTGGGATCGAGCCGATCGTAGAGGAACAACGTCGAAGGACGGCTGCCCGAGAACGACTTGTGCCGCGCGAGCAGATCGAGATCACCTTTCGCGCCGCTCGCCTCGAGCTCCGCGCGCGCCTCGGCCACCGTCTTGCCGCGCATGAGCGCCTCCGCCTGCGCGAGCACGTTCGCGAGCAAGAGCTCCTGATGCCGTCCGAGCGGGTTGTGGCTCTGGGCCGCGATGAGAAAGTCGCAAGGGATGACCCGCGTTCCTTGGTGGATCAGCTGGTAGAACGCGTGTTGCCCGTTCGTTCCCGGCTCGCCGAAGAGCACGGGCCCCGTATCGCAACCGACGGGGCCGCCGTCGGCGCGCAGTCCCTTGCCGTTGCTCTCCATGTCGGCCTGCTGGAGATAGGCCGGCAAGCGGTGCAAATACTGGTCGTAAGGCAATACGGCGTGGCACGCCGAGCCCCAAAAGCTCGCGTTCCAAATGCCGAGCAAGCCGAGCAATGCGGGGACGTTCTTCTCGAGCGGCGCGGTCCGGAAATGCTCGTCGATCACGTGCGCACCTTCGAGCAGCTCCTCGAACCGATCGAAGCCGACCGCCATCGCGATCGACAGACCGATGCTCGACCAGAGCGAGTAGCGGCCGCCCACCCAATCCCAGAACACGAACATGTTCTCGGGCGCGATGCCGAACGCGCTCACTTCTTTCGTGTTGGTCGAGAGCGCGAAGAAATGTTTGGCGACGTGCTTTTCGTTCTTCGCCCGCTCGAGGAACCACGCACGGGCGGTCTTCGCGTTCTCCAGCGTCTCTTGCGTGGTGAACGTCTTCGACGCGACGAGGAAGAGCGTGCGTGTCGGGTCGAGCCCGCGGAGCGTCTCGGCCATGTGCGTTCCGTCGACGTTCGACACGAAATGAACGCGCGGCCCGCCGTTTCCGTAGGGCTTGAGGGCCTCCGTGACCATGAGCGGCCCGAGATCGGAACCGCCGATGCCGATGTTGACGACGTCCTCGATGCGATGACCGGTGTAGCCGCGGTGCGCGCCGCTGCGGACCGCGTCGCTGGCCGTCCGCATGTGCTCGAGCGCGCGGTTCACGAGCGGCATCACGTCTTCGCCGTCGACCATGATCGCGCGCCCGCTCCGGTTGCGAAGCGCGACGTGCAGCACAGGGCGGTTCTCCGTCGTGTTGATCCGCTCGCCGGCGAACATCCGGTCGCGGTGCGTCTCGAGACCTGCGTCGCGCGCGAGCGCGCAAAGAAGGGCGATGGTGCTCGCGTCGGCACGTTGCTTCGAATAGTCGACGAGCATCGTCGACCCGCCGCGCCCGAGCTCGATCCGCGCGGACAGCGCATCGAAACGGGAAGGATCACGTGTGAACAGCTCGCGGACCGAAGTCTTCGCGAGCTCTTCACGGTGACGATTCAACTTCGCCCAGCTAGGCAGCTCGGTGCAGGTCGGGTTCGCCATCGCCCGAAGCTACACCCGAGTCACCGCGCCTTGAATCGGGGTTCGTCGTCCTCAGCCTTCGACGTCGTCCGCCGGGTGACATCCTTTGAGGTTCGAGTCGCTGACGCCGTTGCAGAGCTCACCCGCCTCGCAGTCCTCGTGATCGTCGCAGAGGCGAAGACACCAGGTCTCGCCCGCGAATTCACCCTCGAGCGTGTCGCAGACTTCGTCCTCGCTGCACTCGTCGGAGGTGCCCGTCGTCTCGCACGGATCGCCGACGCTGCCGCCCGGATCACCACCGCACGCGTACGCGAGCAACGCCGTGAACGCCAAGCCGACGATGGATAAGGAAATCTTCTTCATACGCCGGAGGATCGCAGCACAACGCCACATCTACAACGACCGATCCGTGCATCACATTGATGGCTCTCGACCCCATGGAAGACCGCTCGGCGTGAACTTGCCGCCGAGCGCCTTGGGCCGAACGTACGATCCGTGAAACCAATTACGCGCTGTCCGATATCCCCCGCCGGTTTGCGCGCGAAGCCTTTTTCGCGCCATTTTTGTGATCTCAAACTTTTGATCGAGGCAAATCCGTCGTTAGGCTTTGCGGCATCATGTTGATGGACCCCGCGTCGATCGCGAGGCCTAAGGCCGCAGGCAATGGTCGGTCGCAGTCGTTCCCGTTTCCGACCTTGCGTCTCAACACCATCGACGGGGACATGGCCTACTTCGACCACGGTGAGGGTCCTCCCGTCGTGTTCGTCCACGGCCTCGTCGGCGACTTCACGCACTTCGAGCACGTCGCCGTTCGCCTCGCCGCGCGCGGCCACCGCGTGATCGGCGTCGATCTCCCGGGCTGTGGCATCTCGCACAAGCGACGTGACCGCCACGATCTCGGCAGCTACGCGCGCGACGTCCTCACGTTGCTCGACGAGCTCGGCATCGCGCGCGCGTCGCTCGTCGGCCACTCCGCCGGTGGCGCGATCGTCACCGAGGCCGCGCTGCGCGCGCCGTCGCGCGTGAGCCGCGTCGGTCTGTTGAGCACCGCGGGCATGCGTCGCTACCCGCGCGCGACGAAGCTCGCCGCACGCGCCCTGATCAACCGATGGATCCTCGAGCGAACGCTGGAGCGTTTGGCGATGCCGCTGCTCGACTTCGTCTTCGTGGAGAAGAACGCGTACACCGAGAAGTTCGTCCGCGACGCGCTCGACCGCCCGGTCGACGCGACCTCGACGGAGATGGCGCGGGTCATGGCAGATCTCGTGCCCGACCTCATCCCCGCGAGCGTGCTCGACCGCGCGCCGAGCCTGAAGATGCCGATGCTCATGCTCTGGGGTGACGCCGACAAGCTCGTCCCGATGGAGAGCGTCGAGTGGCTCGCCTCGCGAATGCCACACGCGACCTTCAAGCTGATGCCGGCGTGTGGCCACATGCCGATGATCGAGCGACCCGAGCGCACGGCTCGCGAGCTCGCCGCGTTCCTCGAGCCCGAGCTCGCAGCGCACGCGGTGCGATCGTCCTCGCCGCCCTCGTCGACGCGCCGCCCCCGCGCGCTCGTCGCAGCCTAACCAGCGTCGCCGCCGCGTGCCCGCGAGGGCGCGCGCGGGCATGGTACGCGGTCTGCTATGGTCGGCTCTCGTGGCTGACGGCATGGCACAATTGTCGATCCCGGACGTGTCGTTCGACACGCTGCGGAAGTCGCACGCGATCTGGGGGCCGGTGGTCCGTCGCTACTTCCGATCGGAAGTGCGGCGGATGGACCGCATCCCTCAGCGCCAATGCCTGCTCGTCGCGCACCACGACGGGGGCGTTCTGCCGATCAACGGGATCTGTTTCGGCGTCGCCTGGTACGACCACTTTCGCTTCGAACGCCCGCTGTACGTGCTCGCGCACGACCTGATTCACCGCGTTTTCGAGCCGTTCACCGATCTGCTGCCGCGCTCGGGCCTCGTGCCGGCGGATCGGTCGGTGATGGACCGCGTCGTGTCGTCCGGCCACTCGATGCTGGTGTTCCCCGGCGCGGCGCGCGAGACGTTTCGCCCCTTCTGGGAGCGGCGAAACATCGACCTCGGGGGACGCGTCGGCTTCGTGCGGCAGGCGCTCCGACACGCGCTGCCGATCGTTCCGGTCGTGAGCGCGGGCTCACACGAGACCTTGATCGTTCTCACGAGCGGGCAGAAGCTCGCGGAGCGCATCGGACTTCGCCGGCTGGTTCGAAGCGCCGACGCGCTACCGATCATGCTCGGGCTCCCGTGGGGGTTGTGGGCGATCCCCGCGCTCCCGCAATTGCCGCTGCCCGCGAAGGTGACGACGGAGATCCTCGATCCCATCGAGCTCAGCGGTGATCCCGAGGATCCGATCACCGTCAAAGAAGGCTTCGACCGTGTGCTCTCCGAGATGCAGGCGGGTGTGAATCGTCTCTACGCCGAGCGTCGTTGGCCGGTCATCGGCTGAGCCTCGAACGAGAGACAGGTTCCCGAGAGCGTTCGACGCAAAGACGCCACAGTGTGGCGGAGGCGCGCGACCCTCAACACGAAGCCTGCACAGACGCGCGTAGCGGCATAGGATGAGGACCTCTCCCTCGCTCATGCACGCGAAAGCATTCACGTGCTGGCTCGCAGGTGAGAGGAACACGGAGTCAAATCGTGGACCTTAACGATCCTCGCTCGTCGGCACGAACCCGCAAAAACGGCGGAAAGAACGGTGGCAAGCACCGCGAACAACACGCCGATCGAGAAGCGAAGCCGACTCCCTCCGCGACAGCGGTGCGTGCGTCCTCCGCGCAAGCGTCACGTGGCGCGGCTGACGCGCAACTGCGGACGCTGCTCGATGCGCTGCTCGCGGCGAATCGCGGCGACTTCGCGGTACGCCTCGAGCTCGGCGATCGTGGCGGGCTGCTCGGACGGATAGCGACCGCCTTCAACGACATGATGGCGAAGAACTCCACACTCGCGAGCGAGATCACGAGGGTAGAGAGGGTCGTCGGGCGCGAAGGTCGCATGACGGAGCGTGTGTCGCTCGGCTCCGAAGCTGCTGGCGAGTGGGCGATCAGCGTCGACTCGATCAATGCGCTGATCGGTGACCTCGTGCAGCCGACGACCGAGGTCGCGCGCGTCATCAGCGCCGTCGCCGAGGGCGATCTCACGCAGAAGATGGCGCTCGATATCGAAGGACAGCCGGTGAAGGGCGAGTTTCTCCGTATCGGCACCACCGTCAACTCGATGGTCGATCAGCTGAGCGCGTTCGCCGCCGAAGTCACGCGCGTCGCGAAGGAAGTCGGCACCGACGGAAAGCTCGGCGGCCAAGCGGCCGTCCCCGAAGCCGCGGGTATTTGGCGCGATCTCACGGACAACGTGAATCAGCTCGCGAACAACCTCACCGCGCAGGTCCGTAACATCGCAGACGTGACGACGAGCGTCGCCAAGGGCGACCTGTCGCGAAAGATCACGGTCGACGCGCGCGGCGAGGTGCTCGAGCTGAAGAACACCATCAACACGATGGTCGATCAGCTCAACAGCTTCGCGAGCGAGGTTACGCGCGTCGCAAAGGAAGTCGGCACCGACGGAAAGCTCGGTGGCCAAGCCGACGTGAAGGGCGTCAGCGGTGTTTGGAAAGACCTGACTGACAACGTCAATTTCATGGCCTCGAACCTCACGACGCAGGTGCGCGGCATCGTGAAGGTCGTCACGGCCGTCGCGAACGGCGACCTCACCCAACAGCTGGTCGTCGAGGCGAAAGGTGAGGTCGCGGCGCTCGCCGACACGCTCAACAGCATGACGAAGACGCTGTCGATCTTCGCGCAGCAGGTCACCAGCGTCGCGAAGACGGTCGGCGTCGAAGGAAAGCTCGGCGCACAAGCCGAGGTGCCCGGCGTCGCCGGTACGTGGAAAGACCTCACCGACAACGTCAACCTCCTCGCCAACAACCTCACCGCGCAGGTCCGAAACATCGCAGAGGTGACGACCGGCATCGCGAAGGGAGATCTCTCGAGGAAGATCACCGTCGACGCGAAGGGCGAGGTGCTCGAGCTCAAGAACACCATCAACACGATGGTCGATCAGCTCAACAGCTTCGCCGCAGAGGTCACGCGCGTCGCGAAGGAAGTCGGCACCGAAGGAAAGCTCGGAGGACAAGCCGAGGTCAAAGGCGTCAGCGGTACGTGGAAGGACCTGACCGACAACGTCAACTTCATGGCCTCGAACCTCACGACGCAGGTACGCGGCATCGCGCGCGTCGTGACGGCGGTCGCAAACGGTGATCTGTCGCAGCGACTGAAGGTCGAAGCGAAGGGCGAGATCGCCGCGCTCGCAGACACGATCAACGACATGACCGACACGCTGGGCGTCTTCGCCGAGCAGGTCACCGACGTCGCACGCACGGTCGGCGTCGAAGGAAAGCTCGGCGCACAAGCCGAAGTGCCCGGCGTCGCCGGCACCTGGAAAGACCTCACCGACAACGTCAACCTCCTCGCGAACAACCTCACCGCGCAGGTGCGAAACATCGCCGACGTGACGACGAGCGTCGCGAAGGGAGATCTCTCGAAGAAGATCACCGTCGACGCGAAAGGCGAGGTGCTCGAGCTCAAGAACACCATCAACACGATGGTCGATCAGCTCAACAGCTTCGCCGCAGAAGTCACGCGTGTCGCAAAGGAAGTCGGCACCGAAGGAAAGCTCGGCGGACAGGCCGACGTGAAGGGCGTCAGCGGCGTCTGGAAGGACCTGACCGACAACGTCAACTTCATGGCCTCGAACCTCACGACGCAGGTGCGCGGCATCGTGAAGGTCGTGACCGCCGTCGCGAACGGCGACCTGACCCAGCAGCTCGTGGTCGAGGCGAAGGGCGAGGTAGCAGCGCTCGCCGAGACGCTCAACAGCATGACGAAGACGCTCTCGATCTTCGCCGAGCAGGTCACCAGCGTCGCGAAGACGGTCGGCGTCGAAGGGAAGCTCGGCGCGCAGGCGGAGGTGCCCGGGGTCGCAGGCACGTGGAAAGACCTCACCGACAACGTGAACCTCCTCGCCAACAACCTCACCGCGCAGGTGCGAAACATCGCGGAGGTCACGACGGCCGTCGCGAACGGCGACCTCTCCCGCAAGATCAGCGTCGAGGCGAAAGGTGAGGTGAACGAGCTGAAGAACACCATCAACACGATGGTCGAGCAGCTCCGCTCGTTCGCGTCCGAGGTTACGCGCGTCGCAAAAGAAGTCGGCACCGAAGGAAAGCTCGGCGGCCAGGCCCAGGTAAAGGGCGTCAGCGGCACGTGGAAAGACCTCACCGACAACGTCAACGTCCTCGCCGGCAACCTCACCGATCAGGTGCGAAACATCGCGAAGGTCACGACGGCCGTCGCGAACGGCGATCTGTCGCAGAAGATCACCGTCGAAGCGCGCGGCGAGGTGCTCGAGCTGAAGAACACCATCAACACGATGGTCGATCAGCTCCGCTCGTTCGCGGGTGAGGTGACCCGCGTCGCGAAGGAAGTCGGCACCGAAGGAAAGCTCGGCGGACAAGCCGAGGTCAAAGGTGTCAGCGGCACCTGGAAAGACCTCACCGACAACGTCAACTCGATGGCGTCGAACCTCACGGGCCAGGTGCGAAACATCGCGCTCGTGACGACGGCCGTGGCGAACGGCGACCTGTCGAAGAAGATCACCGTCGAGGCGCGCGGCGAGATCCTCGAGCTGAAGAACACGATCAACACGATGGTCGATCAGCTCAACAGCTTCGCCAGCGAAGTGACGCGCGTCGCGAAAGAAGTCGGCACCGAAGGAAAGCTCGGCGGACAGGCCGAGGTGCAGGGCGTAGGCGGCGTCTGGAAGAACCTGACGGACAACGTCAACTTCATGGCCCGCAACCTGACGACGCAGGTGCGCGGCATCGTCAAGGTCGTGACCGCCGTCGCGAACGGTGACCTCCGGCAGAAGCTGGTCGTCGAAGCGAAAGGTGAGGTCGCGGCGCTCGCCGAGACGATCAACAACATGACCGACACCCTCGGCGTCTTCGCGGAGCAGGTGAGCACGGTCGCGCGCGAAGTGGGCGTCGAAGGAAAGCTCGGCGGCCAGGCCCGTGTCCCCGGCGTCGCCGGTACGTGGAAAGACCTCACCGACAACGTCAACTTCATGGCCTCGAACCTCACGACGCAGGTGCGCGGCATCGTCAAAGTCGTGACCGCCGTCGCGAACGGCGACCTCAGCCAGAAGCTCGTCGGCGTCGAAGCGAAGGGCGAAATCGCCGCGCTCGCCGACACGATCAACAACATGTGCGACACGCTCGGCACGTTCGCCGATCAGGTCAGCACGGTCGCACGCGAAGTCGGTATCGAAGGCAAGCTCGGCGGCCAGGCGAAGGTGCCCGGCGCGATGGGCACGTGGCGTCAGCTGACCGACAACGTGAACATGCTCGCGGCGAACCTCACCACGCAGGTGCGCGCGATCTCGGACGTCGCCACCGCCGTCACGAAGGGCGACCTCACGCGGTACATCGACGTTCAGGCCGAAGGCGAGGTCGCGCAGCTCAAGGACAACATCAACCAGATGATCCTGAACCTGCGCGAGACGACGCAGAAGAACACCGAGCAGGACTGGCTGAAGACGAACCTCGCCAAGTTCTCCAGCATGATGCAGGGCCAGAAGAACCTCGAGACCGTGAGCGACCTCATCATGAGCCAGCTCACACCGCTCGTGTCCGCGCACTACGGCGCGTTCTTCATGATGGACTTCGAGGAGAACCTGCCCGTGCTGAAGCTCACCTCGAGCTACGGGTACCGCCAGCGGAAGAACGTGTCGAACTCGTTCCGCCTCCGCGAGGGGCTCGTCGGGCAGTGCGCCTACGAGAAGAAGGCGATTCACCTCACGCACGTCCCGGCGGACTACATCCAAATCACCAGCGGCCTCGGGGAGGCGCCGCCGCTCAACATCATCGTTCTGCCGGTGCTCTTCGAAGGGCAGGTCAAGGCGGTGATCGAGCTCGCGAGCTTCCACCTCTTCAGCCCGATCCATCAGCTGTTCCTGGATCAGCTGACCGAGTCGATCGGCGTCGTCCTCAACATGATCATGGCGAACATGAGGACGGAAGAGCTGCTCGCGCAGTCGCAGAGCCTCACGCAAGAGCTGCAGAGCCAGTCGAAAGAGCTCACCGTCCAACAGGACGAGCTGAAGCGCACCAACTCGGCGCTCGAGAAGCAAGCGATCGAGCTGGAAGAGAAAGCCCGACAGCTCGCGTCGCAGAACGCGAAGGTCGAAGAGAAGAACCGAGAGGTCGAGCTCGCACGCGTCTCGCTCGAAGAGAAAGCGGAGCAGCTCGCGCTCGCGTCGAAATACAAGTCCGAGTTCCTCGCGAACATGTCGCACGAGCTGCGGACGCCGCTCAACAGCCTGCTGATTCTCGCGAGGCTCCTCGCGGAGAACCCGGAGGGGAACCTCTCCGGCAAGCAGGTCGAGTTCGCGCAGACGATCTACACCTCGGGCGGCGACCTGCTCTCGCTCATCAACGAGATCCTCGATCTGTCCAAGGTCGAGGCCGGCAAAATGGAGGTCGAGCCGCGCGTCATCTCACTCGCGAAGCTCAAAGAGTTCGTCGAGCGGAGCTTCCGACCTGTCGCGGATCAGAAGAACCTCGAGCTCAAGATCGAGATCGAGCCGAACCTGCCGGAGACGATCCGCACCGATCCGCAGCGTTTGCAACAGGTGCTGAAGAACCTGCTCTCCAACGCGTTCAAGTTCACCGAAAAGGGGCAGGTTCTGCTCCGGATCGGCAGGCCCAAGGCGGAGACGCGGTTCCTCCGCGAGAGCCTCCAAGGGCAGAATCGTCTCGTCGCCTTTTCGGTCGAAGACACCGGCATCGGCATCCCCGCCGACAAGCACCAGATCATCTTCGAAGCGTTTCAGCAGGCGGACGGGACGACGAACCGGCGCTACGGCGGCACGGGCCTCGGCCTCTCGATCAGCCGCGAGATCACGCGTCTCCTCGGCGGCGAGATCCACGTCGAGAGCGCGCCGGGTAAGGGGAGCAAGTTCACGCTCTTCCTGCCCGAGAAGTACGCCGGTCCGGACGGCAACCAGGAGGCGGACTCCGAGCCTTCGGCGGAGATGCCGGAGGTCGGCATCGCACCGCTGCCCGGAGCGGACGTCGTCACGCGTCCCGTGGAGGACGATCGCGAGCACATCCGCGAGGGTGATCGCGTCGTGCTCGTCATCGAGGACGACGTGAAGTTCGCGCGCATCATGGTGAACATGGCGCACGAGAGCGGCTTCAAGGCGGTCGTCGCGACGCGCGGCGACACCGGGCTCGCCCTCGCGAACGAGCTGCAGCCCGACGCGATCACCCTCGATATCCAGCTGCCGATGATGGACGGCTGGACGGTGCTCGATAGGCTGAAGCGCAACCCGCGAACGCGCCATATCCCCGTCCACGTCATCTCGATCAACGAGCGGACGCAGAAGGGCGCTGCGCTCGGTGCGCTCGCTTACCTCGAGAAGCCGGTCAGCAAAGAGGCGCTCGAAGGAGCGTTCTCGCTGATGTCGCGCTTCATCGATCGCCAATTGCGGGTGCTGCTCCTCGTCGAGGACAACGTCATCGAGCGCGAGCACATCACGCGACTGCTGGCCGAGGGCGGCGACGTCGAGGTGACCGCTGTCGCTTCCGGCGCCGAGGCGCTGAAGGCCCTCGAGGTGAGGCCCTACGACTGCATGGTCGTCGACCTCGTCCTTCCCGACATGGACGGGCTGAAGCTCGTCGAAGACGTGAAGACGCAGCCGCGTTTCCTCGAGCTGCCCATCGTCGTCTACACGGGCCGCGATCTGTCCGACACCGAACAGCTCAAGCTGAAGAAGTACGCCCAGTCGATCATCCCGAAGACCTCGGTGCAGGCGAGCGAGCGGCTCATCCAAGACACGAGCTTGTTCCTGCACCGCGTCGACGCACAAACACCGAACCGGGCGAAGCGCGTTCTTCGCGACACGACGTCTCCCGAGCCGAACCTCGCGGGGAAGGTCGTGCTCGTCGTGGATGACGACGTCCGGAACATCTTCGCGATGAGCAGCATCCTCGAAAAGCGTGGCCTCACCGTTCTCTACGCAGAAAACGGGAAGAACGCGATCGAGACCCTTTCGACCAACGAGAACATCGACATCGTCCTGATGGACGTGATGATGCCGGAGCTCGACGGATACGAGACGATGCGGACGATCCGCACCGACCCGCGGTACAAGACACTTCCGATCATCGCCGTCACCGCGAAGGCGCTGAAGGAAGATCGTGACAAGTGCCTCGCCGCGGGGGCGTCCGACTACGTGGCGAAGCCAATCGACGTCGATCGCCTGTTCGAGCTCATCGAAATCTGGACCCACAAGGAATGACCAAGCCTGCCGTAGACGCCCCGAGCTCCAATGGTCCTGTCGTCCCGAGCGTGTTGCTCGTGGACGACAAGCCGGCAAACCTGTTGGCGCTCGAGGCGATCCTCGAGCCGCTCGGCCTGCGTACCGTTCGCGCCAACTCCGGCGAGGAGGCGCTGAAGCAGCTGTTGAAGCACGACTTCGCGCTCGTGCTGCTCGACGTCCAGATGCCGCAAATGGACGGGTTCGAGACGGCGAGCGCGATGAAGGCACACCCGCGCACGGCGGGGATTCCGATCATCTTCATCACGGCGATCAGCCGCGAGGCCGCGCACGTCTTCAAGGGCTACGCGAGGGGCGCGGTCGACTACATCCTGAAGCCGTTCGACCCCGACATCCTCCGCGCGAAGGTGTCGATCTTCGTCGACTTGCACACGAAGGGCGAGACCATCAAGGCGCAGGCGAAGCTCCTGCACCAGCGGGAGCTGGAAGCGCTCGAGCGGCGGAGCGAGCTCAGGTTTCGGCGCCTGACCGATCTGATGCCGCTCCTGATGCTCGCGAAGCGCGCCGACGGCACGGTCTATTACGGCAATCGCGCTTGGGCGGACTTCACCGGCTCGGCGGAGCCGCGCTCCTTGATGGATCCGGACCGGCTGCACCCCGAAGAGGTCAACGAGGTGATGCAGCAATGGCGCGAATCGCTCGGCAAAGAGTCGTTCTTCGAGCGGCAGCTGCGACTACGGCGCGTGGACGGCGTCTTCCGATGGCATCTCGTCCGCGCCGTCCCCGAGCGCAACGAGCACGGTGTTTGCGAGGGGTGGATCGTCACCGCGACGGACATCGACGACCAAAAACACGCCGAAGCCGAGCGCCAGCGTTTGTTCGAGGCCGAGCAGGCCGCCCGCATGGCGGCAGAAGCAGCGACGCGGATGAAGGATGAGTTTCTCGCGACCGTGTCGCACGAGCTGCGGACGCCGCTGCACTCGATCCTCGGGTGGGCGCAGATGCTCCGGTCGGGGATGCTCGACGGGCCGCGGGTGCAACGCGCGCTCGAGACGATCGAGCGCAACGCGGGCGCGCAGCGCGAGCTCATCGACGATCTGCTGGACGTCTCGCGCATCGTGCGCGGGAACATGCGACTGCAGCGGCGCAAAATGGACGTCGTCGCGGTCGCGCAGACGGCGCTCGATACCGTCCGTCCCTCGGCCGACACCAAAGGAGTGGAGCTCGCCATGAAAGCAGCGAGCCCCACGCAGGAGATTTGGGGCGACCCCGATCGAATCCAGCAGATCGTGTCGAACCTCTTGACCAACGCCGTGAAGTTCACCCCACGCGGTGGGCACATCACCGTGGCGATCTCGAGCACCGACGCCGACGTGTCGATCGTCGTGCGCGACACCGGTGCGGGCATCGCCGAAGACTTTTTGCCTTACGTGTTCGAGCGCTTCCGGCAGGCGGATCACACGACGACGCGCGCATTCCAAGGGCTCGGTCTCGGCCTCGCGATCGTGCGGCACCTCGTCGAGCTGCACGAGGGCAAGATCGCCGCGTCGAGCCCGGGGCTGGGGCAGGGGGCGACCTTCGAGGTGCGGCTGCCCATCCGCCTTCAAAATGTCGACGAGCCGGAAGCTCCATGGCTTCGCGGCCAAATGCGCAAGACAGGGCCGCTCGACTCCGATCCGGGTGAAGACGATCCGCGCGAGCTCGAAGGCAAGACGGTGCTCTTCGTCGACGACCAGCGCGACGCGCTCGAGCTCTTCCGAGAGATCTTCGAGAAACAGGGCGCGCGCGTCGTCGCGGTCGACAGCGTCGACGCCGCGCTGAATGCGCTACGAAGCGGCACCTTCGACGTGCTCGTGAGCGACATCGGGATGCAGGGGGAGGACGGCTACAGCCTCATCCGCCAGGTTCGCGAGCTCGAGAAAGACTCCACCGACAAGACGCCCGCGATTGCCGTGAGCGGCTTCTCGCGCACGGACGAGGGACGGCGTGCGCTCGCCGAGGGGTTCCAGGTGTTTCTCACCAAGCCGGTCGATCCCGACGAGCTGCTTTCGATCGTCGCCAGCATGGGCCAAGCACGCGAGCACGAGGGGCGACCTCCTGGCGCGTGAAGCTCACCCATCCTCGTCGATCGCCGGCCACCGATAGGCGCCGTAGATCGCGTCGTCGGCTTCGACGAGATGCGCGTTCACTCGCTGCGCGGTGAGGGACGCGGCGATGACGATCTCCGCCCACTCATGACCGTCGGCGTACGGTAGGTCGCCGCGGGTTTGGCCTCGAAGAAGGACTCCGACGAGCTGCGAGAGCTTGTCGCTCGTGACCGCCCCGCTCGCGAGGTTGCCTCCGCCGGACCGGGGGAGGGCCTCCGCCCACCCATCGATCGCAATGGAAGGCGTGAGATCCGCCGTGCTCGAAAGGAGGGGTCGAAGGTCGTAGACGGTCCGCGAGGCGAGCTGGCTCCGCGTTTGTGCCTGCAACGTCGAGACGAGGGGGGAGAGGTCGGTCCGAGGCTCGGAGCCTCCGACGGTCATGACCGTGGTCTCGAGCGAAAACTCGTCGGGGAAAGCGGCGCCGCCGAGCCACCGGTTTCTGCCCTGCCAGAAGCAGGGCTGGGTGCGCGCGAAGAGACGGCCGAGCCAAATCCACGTGCTCACGGCGTAGTCGGCGACCTCTTCAGGCGTACCCCGAAGAGCCTTCTCGCGAAGGGCGGCGGCCTGATCGAGCTGGGCGGCGATCCAAGACTCCACGAGCTCGGCACTGGGCTCGATGAACGCTTCCCGATCGATCTTGTCGACCCGCATGCCCAGCCGCGCCGCCTGCGCGACGAAAAACGCCTCCAGCTCGCTCGGCGTACGAAGCGGATCGAGCGCGTCGAGGTCCGCACAGATGTCCTTCGCGAGCGTGCTCGCGAGGAGGTACGGCATGCAGTAGCGGGCGAACCCCCACGCGTCGGGCACGCGGCCCGTTTGCTCCGCGGCGGTGCCGATACGCTCGCTCACGGTGACCCGCCGCAGGTGAACGGCGCTCTCGGCGGCGAGCTGGACCGCGAGGCGACGACGATCCGCGCTGGTCCCACGGATGGCGTTCGCGGCGCTCGCGAGCGCCTCCCTCTGCATCCGAACCAGGAACACGCGCTGGGCCATGCCCACGCGTTACCCGGCAAGCACAGGGCCGTAAATGCGACAACGCCGGGCTCTCTATCGCTTGCGCGACGAGGGGCCCGGCGGGCTCGCAACCTCGAAAATGTCGGCGGGGTGGACGGGACTCGAACCCGCGGCCTCCGGCGTGACAGGCCGGCGTTATAACCGACTTAACTACCACCCCAAACAACGAGAGGTGTACTACGTGGTCACTTGAGGAACCCTGACATGACGCCCTTCAATGGTGGGCGGGACAGGGATCGAACCTGCGACCAACGGCGTGTAAAGCCGCCGCTCTACCGCTGAGCTACCCGCCCTCGCGAAGAGCTGCGGCAGGATACTCGCCACGCAGGATAGGTCAAGCATCTTCGTAATCTTCGCGTGTCGTTTTTCTCGGAAGGGCTTCGCGCCGTCGGGCCGGGGCGAGGCGGGCCTACGAGCGCGTCGTCCACGCGTCGTGCATCTCACGTTGATGCTCGGGCGCTCCGTCGTGGATTATCCGGCCGTGCGCTCACTCTTGGTCTTGGCTTGTGTCGCGGCATCCGTTGCGTGCGTCGAAGCTGCGTTCGCACAAGGCGCGCCTGCGGCGCCGGCACAGAGCGCGCCGACATCGGCCTCGGCGGACGCGCTCAAACAAGAGGGCGACGCGCTGATGGACGACAACCGCTTCGCCGAAGCGCTCGCGAAGTATCGCGAGGCGTACAACGTCGGCTCGAACCCCGCGCTTCTCTACAACATGGGCCGCGCGCACGAGGCGTTGAACCAGAACGCCGAAGCGCTCGAGATGCTCCGCGCGTTCGACGCGAAGGCCCCACCCGAGCTGCACGCGAAGGTGCCCAACCTGAAGAAGCTCATCGACGACATCGAAGCGCGAACGACGATGCTCACCATCGACGCTCCGAAGGGCGCGACGATCAAGCTCGGCGACACGGTTCTCGGGACCGCGCCGATCGCAGAGACCCGCGTGAACGCTGGCAAGCGCGTGCGGCTCGAGGCATCGCAAGAAGGCTTCGACCCGGACGTGCAAGAGGTGGAGCTCCCCGGTCGCGGAAAGGCGAAGGTCACCTTCAAGCTCGTGCCGCGTGACAAATCCGGCATCCTCGCCATCGACTCGCCCGTCAAAGGCGCGACGATCACGGTCGACGACTTGAGCGCGCGACAAGTTCCCACCGAGGTTCGCGTCCTCGCCGGCAAGCACACGATCAAGCTCGAGGCGACCGGCTACCGAGACAACGTCGTCGACGTGGAGGTAGGTATCGGCGAGCGAAAGCCCATCGTGATCGAGCCGGGTGAAGCGCCCGTCTACGAGCGCTGGTACTTCTGGACAGGCATCGGTGTCGGCGTCGCGGCCGCCGCCGCGGGCGGCGTCTTGGCCGCCTTCCTCATCGAAGGCTCACCGGACAACGGGACAATCCCGCCGGGGCAGGTGGAGGTTCAGCGCTGGAGCTCACGCGCGCCGACGCGCGCCGATCAAAGTCGGCTCGAGCGCCCGCGATCGAGCGGTTTCACGATCGGTCCAGTGCCAGTGTTCACCCTACAGTTCTGACGATCCTCGCGACCCACCGCCGATGGTGTCGCACATCGAAACAACTCGCCCCGCTCCCGTGACCTCGAATACGATTCGCATCGTGCAACACGCGCCGGGGGACCTGATCGGCGGCAAATACCGCGTTGTCCGTGTCCTCGGCGAAGGCGGCATGGGTATCGTCTACGAGGCGTCCCACGACAAGCTCGGAACCAACGTCGCCATCAAGGTCCTGCGCGACGAGGTGATGAAGGACAAGGAGTCGGTGGCCCGCTTCGCACGCGAGGCCCGAGCCGCCGCCGTCTTGCGAAGCTCGAATGCCGCGCGGATCCTCGACGTCGGCGAGGTCGACGACGGTCGGCCGTTCATGGTGATGGAGCTGCTCGACGGCAACGACCTCGACGTCGAGCTCCAACGCCGCGGACCGCTGCCCACGCTCGAGGCCACGGGCTACGTCGCGCAAGCTTGCGACGCGATCGCCGAGGCGCACCGGCTCGGCATCATTCACCGCGATCTGAAGCCCGCGAACCTGTTTCTGGTGACGGTCGCCGGGATCCGCGTCGTGAAGGTCCTCGACTTCGGCATCTCGCGGTTCGACGGAGCCGGAGAATCGCGCGTGACCCAGACGCAGTCCGCGTTCGGGACGCCGCTCTACATGTCGCCCGAGGCGCTTCGATCCGCGAAGCACACGGATGCCCGGTCCGACGTCTGGGCGTTCGGTGTCATCCTCTACGAGCTCCTCACAGGGCAGCCGCCGTTCATCGCCGACAGCCCGACCGGCGTCGCCGTCGCGGTGACGCTCGAAACGCCGAAGCCAATCACCGATTTTCGCGAGGACGTTCCGCTTCGCCTGCTCGAGATCATCGAAAAGGCGATGCAGAAGGACCCGTCGCGACGCTTCCAGAACGCGAGCGAGCTGCGCGACGTGCTCCAAGCGTTCCTCGGCACCGATCGCCCGTCGCAGCTCGGCGTCGCGCCGATGAGCGCCCGCAACGCTCCGATGCCCACGGCGGAGGTCGCGTTGAAGCCGCTCGCCGCGCCGGCCGTTTCGCAGCGTCTGCGCAGCACGACGCAAACGGGCGAGCCGCTCTCCGGATCGGTGCGAGCCGAGCCGAAGAGCCGCGTCGCGCTCATCGCGGGCGTCGCCATCGCGACGTTCGCCGGGGCGGTCTCGGCGTTCGTGTTGTGGCGATCCTCACAAGGGCCGGGCAACGCCTCCGCCACGACCGCGGTCGCGGCGAGCGATACGGCGTCGCCGACCAAAACGGCGGACGCGATCGTCGCGCCCGCACCGTCCGCTGTCGTCTCGAGCGAAACGACCTCGGCTTCTGCGTCGGGGTCGGTCACGCAGGCCGTCGACTCGGCGAGCGCCAGCACGAACACCAACGCCAGCGCGCCGCCGGTCGCGAGCGTCTCGAGCGCAAAGCTTCGACCCACCGCAGGACGCAACACCGCAGCGACGACGATCGAGTCACCGCCGCCGGCGACGGCACCGAAACCTCCACCGCCGCCGGCAGGAAAACTTCCGGGCGGCAACCCTTCGAGGCTCTGACATGGACGGGGTAGGGGCGTCTGGACGAGCGGCAACCCGAACGCGATGGAGCGCGGCGATCGTGCTCATGGCTGCTGTCGCCGGCTTCGCCTCGTGCCGCGAGCCGACGCAGATCACCGTGCGTGTGACGACCGACGCGGGCTGTCCGACCGACGGACTGCGGCCGCGCATCAACGACGTCTCGATCGTCACCGGACGCAAGCTCCAGACGGGCACCCCCGGAAACCCACAACCGATGCCCGTCGCCAATGCGGTCACCGAGCAGTGCGCGGCGGAGGGCGGCGTGAACACGGTCGGCACGCTCGTGTTGCTCCCCGACGGCGGCGACGACCCGACCGTCGACGTGATGATCGTCGCCGGTGTCCAACGCGACGAGACCGACGACGGCGCACACTCGATGGGCGCGGACGCATGCGCCGCGCTCGCGTTCAGCGGCGAGTCGATCGAGGGCTTGCCCTGCATCATCGCGCGACGGCGGTTGACGTTCATCGACCACGAGTCGCTGGTCTTGCCGATCGACCTCGACAAGAGCTGCATCGGCGAAGACTGCGGCAGCGACCTCACGTGCTTCAAAGGCAACTGCGTGAGCCCCGACGTCGCTTGCGCGGAGGGCGACGACGACTGCAACCCGCCCGCAGGCTGCGCGGAGGAGTGCGAGAACGTCTGCCCGAGCGGCAACGGAACCTGCATCGACGGCGCCTGCTCGTGTCTGCCGTGTGACCCGGTCGAGTGCGCCGGAACCGACGAGTGCGCGGGCGGCTCGAGCGGTGTCTGCAGCGCCGACGGCACCGAGTGCTCGTGCGTGGCCGCGTGTGATCCGGTCGCCTGCAGCGAGGCCGGTGGGACGTGCGACGGGGCGCAATGCATCCTGCCGTGCACCGGCACCGAGATGTGCGAATGCGACGCGGATCAATGCCCCACCGCCTGTGAAGAAGGATCCTGCGGCTGCCTCGGACCGTGCACCGTGAGCAGCTGCGGCAACTGCGAGAACGGCACCGCACCCATTTGTGACGACCTCACGTGCGGCTGCTCGTGCCAGTGCACCGCGGAAGCGTGCGCGGCGCATTGTGCTTCCCTCGGTCAGGGCAACCCGCACTGCGAAGCTGGGACCTGCGTCTGCGAGCCGACCACAGGCGAAGGTGGCGGTGGAATGACGAACATCGGCGGCGCCTCGAACGTGGGCGGCGCAAACGTCGGCGGCATTACCAACATCGGCGGAGCCAACCTCGGCGGAGCGCCGGGCGTCGGTGGAGGACCCAACCCCGGCGTCGGCGGGGGCCCATCATCGCTGTGTCCCTCGATCGTCATGGCGCCCTGCGACCCGGCCATGTGTTCCGCCGCGTGCGGCGCCACTCCGAACTGCACCGGGACGTGTGTGGCGGCATTCGCACCTCCTCAGGCTCCCATCCCGGGTACCGAGTGCGTATGCGTCGAGACGCCGTGACTCTGGTACGCTCGGGTCGCCATGCGCGCGGTTCGGAAGAGCGCAAGCGTCATCGCTTGTAGCGTCGTCGTCGGGTTCCTCTCCTGTCGGGAGCCCACGCAAATCACGGTACGCGTGACGACGGACGCCGATTGCCCAGAAGGAGCGCAGCGGCCACGGGTCAACGACATCGTGATCGTCACGGCTCGCAAGATCGAGCTCGGCACGAAAGGTAACCCGCAGCCTGTCCCGGTCGCGAACGCCGTCACGAAGCAGTGCGCGGCCGAGGACGGGACCAACACGATCGGGACGCTCGTCCTCTTGCCGGACGGGGGCGACGACCAATCCGTCGAGGTGATGGTCGTCGCGGGCGTGCAACGCGACGAGACCGATGACGGCGAGCACTCCATGTCGGCCAGCCAATGCGCCGACCTCGCTTTCACGGGCGACTCCGTCGAGGGACAGCCTTGCATCGTCGCGCGGCGCCGTCTCACGTTCATCGATCACGAGTCGTTGGTGATGCCCGTCGAGCTCGATCGGCGCTGCATCGGCGAAGATTGTGGCAGCGATCTCACCTGTTTCGAGGGCAATTGTGTGAGCCCCGACGTCGTCTGCTCGCCGGACGATCCCGAGTGCGATCCTCCCGAAGGGTGCGTCGACGAGTGCGAGCTCAGCTGCACCTCGGGCAACGCGACCTGCCAAGACAACACCTGCGTATGCCTCGAGTGCAAAGACGAGGAGTGCGCCGGCGCAGACTGCGGTCTGGGGTCGGTCGGCGCCTGCAACGAAGACAAGACGGCGTGCACGTGTCTAGCGGCTTGTGACCCCGCCGCGTGCGCGACCGAGTGTGAAGGCGGGACGTGTGAAGGGGCGGACTGCGTCTGTCCCATCTGCTCCGACGCGAACTGCTCCGGGCCGTGCAACGGCGGCGCGGGTACCTCTCAATGCGCCGACGTCGAGGGGCAGCTGTCCTGCGTCTGCATCGGCGCCTGCGACGAAGCCTCGTGTACCGCTGGCGAAGACTGCCCCGACGGTCAGCTCGGCGAGTGCACCACCATCCCGCGCGGCGAGGCATGCGTCTGTTCCTGCGACGACGACGAGTGCGCCGCCGACTGCTCGACCGGCTGCGGCGCCTGCGAGGACGGAGCTTGCAGCTGCACGGCGCAATGCAGCCTCGACACCTGCGGCCCTTGTCCCGCCGGCAAGGTCGCGACTTGTGCCGACCCGTGCGGCGGGTGCTCCTGTAGCTGCGACGAAACCGCCTGCGATCAGCTCTGTGGTCCGATCGGCGGAACGTGCGTGACCTCGGGCGGCGCGGACAGCTGCGAGTGCAACAACCCGACGACCTCGACGGGCATGGCCGGAAACGGTGGAAACGGCGGCTCGACGTCGAGCATCATCTCCACGTCGAGCAACGGCGGAATGGCCGGCCAAGGGGGCACGACGTCGAGCATCATCTCCACGTCGAGCAACGGCGGAATGGCCGGGCAGGGTGGCATCGGCAGCGGCCCCGCGAGCTCGAGCAGCGGCATCGGAGGTGGCCTCCAAATGCAGTGCGCGTTGCCGCTCATCACCGACTGCGCCGACTGTCCGGCCGCGTGCGCGCAGTCCTTTTGCCAGTTCGCAGGTTGCACCCAGCCCCCCGCGGGCGGATTCGTCAATTGCCAATGTTCACTACCATGAGTCGAACAATCGCTCCGCGCGTCAGTCCGCGCTTTGGTTTGCGAAGGCTCTCCGCTGCCGCTCTCCTGGCGCTCGCATTGTCGGGCGGAGCGTGCGACGCCGGAATCTCCGACTCTTCAGGCGGCGGGGGCTCGGGCGCGAGCGGGGAGGGCGGCGCGTGTGTGGACGCCGGCGCTCCTTGCAATGTGCTGTTCCGGTATCCGCTCTCAAACGCGCAATCGGTCGAGTTGCGCGGCGATTTCGCAGCAGACGGCTGGGATGTGGGCGTCCCGCTCGAGATCGACGCGGGCGAGTGGCGCCTCACCATGTCGCTGCCGAACGGCGGAACCGTCCGCTACAAATACCTCGTCAACGGGACCGACTGGGTCACCGACCCGACGAATCCCGATCAGGAAGACGACGGGCTCGGCGCGAAGAACTCGGTCAAACACGTCTCCTGCGGCGCGGGCCCGTGTGAAGGCGTGGGAGGTCAAGGCGGCGGTGGCGGCGGGCCCGGGCCGGGCGCCTTCGATTGGCGGAGCGCCGTCCTCTATTTCGTATTCGTGGATCGATTCCGGAACGGCGATCCGAGCAACGACGACCCGATCCCCGGCGTCGAGCCGCCGGCCAATTATCAAGGCGGGGATTACGCCGGCCTCCTCGAGATGATCGAGACCGGCTATTTCGACGATCTGGGCGTCAACGCGTTGTGGCTCACCGTCCCGGCCGACAACCCGAATTCGCCCGGACCCGGCGCGGACGGCCACGACTACAGCGCCTATCACGGATATTGGCCCTCGAACCTCGAGGCCGTCGAAGAACACTTCGGCGACATGGCCCTGCTCAAGCAAGTGGTCGACGCCGCCCACGAGCACGACATCAAGGTGCTCTTCGACTACGCGATGAACCACGTCCACCTCGAAAACCCGCTCTTCACCGAGCAGCCCGGGTGGTTCTGGTCCCTCGACTTCGACGGCAAATATTGTGTTTGCGGCGACGGCTGTTCCTGGGACGGCTACGAGGGCCGCCGCTGCTGGTTCCGCGATTATCTACCCGATTGGAACTTCCAAAACCCGGAAGCGCGCGCGGCGAGCATCGACAACGCACTCTGGTGGATTCAAGAGACGGGCATCGACGGCTTCCGTCTCGACGCGATCAAACACATCGAGACCGTCTGGGTGGAAGAGCTCCGGCAGCGGGTCAACGAACAGGTCGATCAAACCGATGCGCGCTTCTACATGGTGGGCGAGACGTTCGAGACCGGTAATCGAGACATCATTCGCCAATACGTCGGGGAGAACCTCCTCGACGGGCAGTTCGACTTCCCGCTGCGCGGCGCGATCGTCGAGCACGTCTTGCGTCGCGGCGGCACGATGTACGATCTCGACAACTTCCTCGCGACGAATGACGCCTATTACCCAGGGATCATGAGCACGTTCCTCGGCAACCACGACATCGCTCGCGTGATTCAGACCGCGCTCGACAGCCCCTGGGGCACTTGGGACAACGGCGGCGACTCGAACTGGAACAACCCGCCGAGCCTTCCGACCAACCGCGCGCCGTTCGAGCGGCTCGCCCTCGGCTTCACCTTCCTCATGACGACGAAGGGGATCCCGCTCATCTATTACGGCGACGAGATCGGGATGGCCGGCTCGGGCGACCCCGACAACCGACGGTTCATGACCTGGTCTGGCCTCGATCCGGATCAAGAGTGGCTGCGCGACCAGGTGAAGACGCTGGGCCGCATCCGCAAAGAGAACCCGGCGCTCTATCGCGGCACGCGCACGACCGTCTACGTCTCCAACGACGTGTACGTGTATCGAATGACGGACGGTCCGGACGTCGTCTACGTCGCGCTCAACCGGAGCGACTCCCCCCAGCAGGCGGAGAACCTCCCGGAGGCGGCGACCGACCTTTTGACCGACGAGCCGTTCAGCGGTCCGACGACGACGCTCCCTGCGCGGAGCGCCCTCGTCTTGGCGCCGTGAAAAAGCGAGTGACGGCGGAGAAAGAACTGGACGGCGTTCTTTCCTCGGAAGGATGTTTGGAGTAGGAGCGCGGCGCGAGCGTCCGAGCTCGGGCGTGGAAGGCCACGCGCGAGCCACTCAACGGGGCGGGTCGAAGGGCAGGATATGGCGGAGCGGATTGGTCTCTTGTGTGGTTGGGAAGAGTCCTTCCCGAAGGCATTCATCGAGGGTTGCAACAAGGTCCCGGGCATCGAAGCGGACTACGCCAAGATTGGCGGTACCGCTGAAAAGTTCGCGTCTCCGTACCGCGTCCTCATCGACCGAATCAGCCAAGAGGTGAAGCACTACCGCTTCCACCTCAAAGCTGCCGCCCTTGCCGGCACCTACGTCGTCAACGATCCCTTCTGGTGGAGCGCCGACGACAAATTCTTCGGCTACTCGCTGGTGCAGCGCGCCGGCATCGCGGTGCCGCGCACGGTGATGCTCCCGCAGAAGGACTACATCGCCGCGATCGACAAGCGCCGCAGCCTCCGCAACCTCGAGTACCCCCTCGATTGGGAGAGCATCGTCGAATATGTCGGGTTCCCCGCGATCCTGAAGCCGGCCGACGGCGGTGGGTGGCGCGACGTGACCGTGGTGAAGAGCCCGGCCGAGCTGCTCAAGGCGTACGACGCCTCGGGCACGAACGTCATGACCCTGCAGGAATTCATCGACTTCGACGAGTACGTCCGCTGTATCTGCATCGGCAAAGATCGAATCCTGCCGATTCAGTACAGCCCGTCGCGCCGCGCCTACATCGTCAACGAGACCGACGATTGGATCGACAAGGCCCTCCTCGAGCGCATCGTGAAGGACTCGGTCACGGTCAACAACGTGCTCGGCTACGATATGAACTCGGTCGAGTTCGCGATCAAAGACGGCATCCCGTACGCGATCGATTTTACGAACCCGGCTCCCGACATGGACATCTGGAGCATCCAGGAGAAGTACTTCCACATCGTCGTGGACTGGATGGTGAGCTTCGCGGTCGGCCTCGCGAAGGACAAGGCCAAGACCATGACGGAGACGTATCGCTGGGCGAAGCTCGGCGGCCCACAGGAAGATCCGCTTTCGAGCAAGAGCGGTCGCGCCGGCGGAAATCGATAGAGCGGGGGAGGGGTCATGAGCAGTGATGTCGTAGGTCTCCTCGACGGGCAGTTCACGCTCGGCATCGAGGAAGAGTTTCAGATCGTCCACAGCGAGACGCGCGAGCTGCACTCCTACGTGAGCCAGCTCCTCGACGAGACACCGGAGGGCAGCATCTTGCGCGAGCGCGTGCGGCCCGAAATGCATCAGTCCGTCGTCGAGACGGGGACGGGTATCTGCCGCGACATCCGCCAGGCCCGCGAGGAAATCACCGAGCTCCGCGGCAGCCTCGCGGGGCTCGCGAAGAAGGGCGGCATGCGCATCATCGCGGCAGGCACGCACCCCTTCAGCGATTGGAAGACGCAGGAGATCACGAACCGCGAGCGCTACCACCAAGTCGTCGAGGACTTGCAGGACGTCGCCCGCGCAAACTTGATCTTCGGCCTCCACGTCCACGTCGGCATCAAAGACAAAGAGGTGGGGATGGCGCTCGCGAATCAGTGCCGCTACTTCCTGCCGCACATCCTCGCGCTGTCGACGTCGAGCCCGTTCTGGATTGGGCGCTCGACGGGCCTGAAGAGCATCCGCAGCGAGATCTTCAAGCGCTTCCCCCGAACGGGCATCCCCGGCAAATTCGAGAGCTACCGCAGCTTCGAGTCGTTCGTGGAGCTCTTGATCAAGACGGGCTGTATCGACAACGCGAAGCGCATTTGGTGGGACGTCCGCTGCCATCCGTTCTTCGACACCGTCGAGGTTCGCATCTGCGACATGACCACGCGCCTCGACGACACGCTCGGAATCGCTGCGCTGGTCCAAGCGCTGATGGGCAAGCTCTACCTGCTTTATCGGCGCAACCAGGGCTGGCGCGAGTACAGCCACATGCTGATCGAAGAGAACAAGTGGCGCGCCGTCCGCTACGGCCTCGACGGGCAGCTCATCGACTTCGGTAAGCGCGAGCAGGTGCCGATCAAGCTCCTCATCGAGGAGCTGCTCGACTTCGTCAGCGAGGCGGCCGACATCTTCCACACCCAGGATGATCTGGATCGCGTACGAGCGATCTGCCGGGAGGGCGCGAGCGCCGACCGCCAGCTCCGGGTCTTCAAGGAGACCGGGAGCCTGCGCGCCGTCGTCGACGACCTCGCAGAGCAGACGATGCTCGGCGTTTGAAATGAAGGGGCGGGGAACATGGGGCCTGGCGCTCGGCTTCGTGCTGAGCGCCGGCTGCAGCGACGCGGCCAAGGGCGGTGACGCTTCGGCGTCCGCCAAGCCGCGCGAAAGCGCGAAGGCGTCCGATCCCGCGACGTGGGAGCGCCATTCGGTCGGGGGGGCGAGCGCGAAGTTTCCGAAGAAACCCGAGTCGAAGCCGCAGACCATCAAGAGACCGGAAGGCGACGTGAAGGTCGAGATGCTCGTCGTCGAGGGGGACGACGGCAACGTGTATTCGCTCGTCGCGAGCGACTACGAGAGCGAGCTGAACCCGCAGGCTGCGCTCGATACGGTGAAGACGAGCTGGAAATCCGTCAAAGACAAGACGCTGACCGAGCCCAAGCCGGTCGAGCTCGCGGGGCTTCCGGGTCGAGAGATCTCGTTCACCGCCAAGATGCCGCTCGGCGGAAGGCAGCGGACGTTCGTGGATGCAAAGAACGGTCGCATCTACACGGTGGACGTGGTCTCCAACGAGCGCATGGACCCGGCGGTCATCGAGGGGTTTCTGGGCTCGCTCCAGATCGAGCAGCCGAAGTAGGGCGGACGGGTCTTTGCGCATCCGGGCCGCGCCAAATTTCAGCCCGGCGACAGCGTGGTGATACGCTCGTTCCGTGGCGTCGGCTCTTCAGAAGACAGTGCGTATCGAGCGCGGAACCATTTGGGTGTTGGGGGGGCTCGCGACGGCATCGTTCGTCGTGGCCGCGATCCTCGGCTCGGGTTGTTCGTCGACGCAGTTCCACGAAGAGGGGCCGGGGCAGCCGGATTCGCGCACCTACGGCGCAGTCCCGGCTGGCCTCGTCGGCGTCTGCAAACGACCGTTCTCGATGCAGCCCGAGATCGTGAGCGACGTGATGTGGGAGCACGCGGAGGAGTGCCGATCGGACACGCCGCGCGACTATCTGCGTCTCGGGTACGGCAACCTCAACAAGGAGCCGGACAAGGCGCGCGCGAAGCACAAGCGCATCATGCAGGCGCTCAAGGACGGTGAAGAGGACAACATTGCAGTCCTCAACGTGCTGCGCGCGGTGCGCGACGAGGGCATGGACGATCCGGAGCTCAAAGACCGCGTGAGCCGCGAGTCGGCGCGACCCGAGGCTTGCGACTTCAGTTACCTCCTCAATGTCATGCACGACCAGGCGCTGAAGCTGCGCCCCGGCTCGGACCCGTGCGCCGTCTACGCGTACGACCAGTCCGATCGACAAGAGATTTGCCTCTTCGACACAGAGGTCGAGCAAGCAGTGTGGCTTTCCGGCGCTTGGGCCTGCATGACCCGCACGGGCGTCGTGGGGAAGGGGGAGAGCTGCCATAAGCTCTGCGCCTTCGACGATTATTGCTCTCGCCAGGTCAGCTGCGCGCAGCCCGACATCGATTTGGCGCTCTGTGCGCTCGGCGTCTGCCTGCCCGAGGCCGACGCGTTCGCGGAATAGACGCCCAGAGCGCGCTAATGCGGTTGCGGATCTCGGATGGTTCGTCGACCATCTCTGGAGGTCGATGAGCGCCGCGCAGTCCATTCCCGAGCCGCGGTCCGAGGACGACGAGGACGTCCACTGGGCCCTTTCGACCGCTACGGCGCTATTGTCCCGCGGCGATCCGCAAGAGGCGCTCAAGTGGCTACGCCGCGCAGCGGAGACCGCGTCGGACGCGAACCGCGACGCGCGCGCGCTCGAGCTCTTCAAAGCGGCGGCTGACTTCTCGGCGCAGCTTCGATCATCGGTTGCGCCGCCGTCGATGTCGCAGCCTCCGCCGTCGATGTCGCAACCGCCGCCGCCCGCGTCGACGTCGCAGCCGCCTCCGGCGTCGACGTCGCAACCGCCGCGCTCGATGTCGCAACCGCCGCAGCTGCCGATCGCGCAGCGATCGCCGTCGCATCTGCCGAGTGCGCCTCCGCCGCAGTCGCTACAGCGGCCGATGTCGGGCCGCTCGAGCCCGCCGCCTCCACCACGCGGCCGGATACCGAGCATTCCGCCCGAGCGCGCCAGTCACGTTCCGGACGCGAATGCGCATCACGTGATGGAGGCCGTCGCTCCGACCGTGCCTCATCCTCATCCGGCAGGTCCCACTGGGAGCGGACGCGCGCCGATCGAGCCGCGCGTTTCGTTCGCCGCGACGCAAATCGCAGGCATGCCCAAGCCCGCGCCGCTCGCGCGGGGCGGCGCAAAGACGCTCGCGAGCAACGTGACCGTCGACGCGCACGATGGGGCGAATCGAGATGCACTGCGCGTCGCGGTGGAGAAGGCGACGGCGATCACCGACGCGAGCGCGCGTGACCTCGCGAGCCGCGCGGCGCGCCAGATGATCGGGTCCAGCATCGCGGGTTCGCGATTGACGACGCCCGGCGTCGGACCGGATCGAAAGAGCGACGTACCGTCCGCGCGCCCGACGCCCAACGTCGACGCGCGACCGCGTGAGCCGAAGATCATACCGCCCGCGCAAGCGACGGGCGCGCGTGGGAGCGTCGCGGGTCCGCCGTCGTCGCGCGAGCCGAGTACGTCGCAACCACCGGCGACACCGCAGTCGGGTGCACCCGCGTCGCGCGGCCGGCGCAGAACGACGCTCAGCGGACGCCGCACGAAGAGCGACACCACGACGCCGCCGTCGTCCGCGTCGGGGCGAAGCCAAGACCGCAAAGAGACTCGAAAGATTCCCGAGCCGCGGCCGACCGGCCGCTTCGAGGACGAGATCACCGCCGTGCGCGATCTCTCCAAAGTGCGCGCGAACATCGCGGACCTCGAAGAGCACACCAACGTACTCAACGGTAGCGAAGCGTTCGTCGAGGTCGTCGGCGACGGAAGCAACGGTGTCGCCGTAGAGCCTGTTTCGGCTTCGGCGTCGACGGCACCGCAGCCGCGCGCGCTCGAGGAAACATCGCTGTCGGCCGAGTCTCACGGCGACATCGGCATCGAGTCGACGGATCCGGGTACCAGCATCGACCTGCCGCCGACCGAGGTGTTTCCTCCGACGCGTGCAGCCGCGGAGTTGGGCGCGCTCTCCGCGTTCCGGGTTGGCTTCGCGATCGATCCGGTGCGCGGAAAGATCGACGTGATCCAGCTCGCTCCGGGTGAGCCCGCGCCGTCGGGTCGGGTGGCCGCGCTCGTCGTGCCGACCGATGTTTCATCGAGCGCGCTGCTCGCCGAGCTGTTCGCGAAGGTTCGCAACAACGGCGACGGCGGCCGGCGGAAGTAGCGCACGCCGAGCCGCGAACAACCAGGAGGGCCGGGTGACCGAGCAGGACGAACGCACGCCGCCGACGAAGGTTCGAATCTCGAAGCTTCAAGAGGCGCACATCGACGCGCTCAAGAGGATCGATCACGCGTGTTGCGAGATGTACTGGGAGCTCGGGTTCGACGCCGCCGAAGTGCCGACCCGGACCACGCAGGACTTCTACGCGATGCCGAAGTTCCACGCCGTGCGCGTGGCGGAGGCCGACTACGACCCGGCCGGGTTCGCGGCTTGGCGCGACGAAGCGCCCGGCGTCATCTATCTCGAAGAGCTGGCCGTCCACCCGGCGTACCAACGCTTTGGAATTGCCTCCAAACTGATGGAACGGCTCTTCGAGGAGGCCCGCGAGGGAGACTTCGGCGAGGTGGTGCTCCGCTCGTGGGAGCGGGCCGGTTGGGCGCAGGCGTTCTACCGACGTCTCGGCTTCCGGCCGATCGACGACGACGCCCCGGCGAAGGTCCGGGACTGGCTCGCCGAGAAGACCGACGGCGGCCGGCCGTTCTTGAAGCCCGGCGAAGTCGTGTTGTGGGGTTCCGTTCCGAGGCCCGACGACGAAGACTGAGCGATGGCCGCGAAGGCTGAGCGGTCGGCTTGCGCGCCGGCGGCCGTCCGGGGATCCGCCGCGCGCCGAGTCTGGCCGAATCGGGGGTTCCGCCCGCGACTCGCGAAGCGTGCAAGACGCGGAGAAGCGTGCAAGACGCGGCGTCGGCGGCCCGCCGCGATCCGAAGTGGCCCGGTTCAGACCGAACCCAGGCGGTTCGGAGCGTGATTTTCCGAAGAAACGCGGTGGTTCAGGCGCCTGGATGCGGTGTTAGAGCCGTTTTCCCCGGTTTTGGCGATCCGAAGTCGGTGGGTCCAGTCTCGACGGCCCGAGCTCGGATCGCGTGCCACTGGCCACGGACCGGCTGAGCCTCGAGCCCAGCTGCCGAGCCCAGCTGCCGAGCCCAGCTGGAGCGCCGCCAGAGCTTGCGCGGCAGCGCGCGCGCCGGCGCGGACTTGGAGCTGGCCTCGGTGGACGCCACCCGGCGCGAACCTCAGCGCGGCCGAACGAGGGGCTCGCGACGCTCGGCGGACGACGGGGCTCGAACGAGCGGTGGTCGGGTCCGGCGGAGCTTCCGGAACCGAGCGTGTCCGAACTCCATGGAATCCTTTCAGAATTCCGTGGACCATAAGTTGCCATAATCTTTCTTATGCGAAATCTTGAACCGGCCGCACGGGGGACAACCTGCTGGCTGCCCCCGACGCCCAACGGCTCCCGAAGCCCGGTCCGCTCAGGCTCCCGAAGCCCGGTCCGCACCCGGTCGCGGCTCCCGAATCTCGGTCCGCACCGGTCGCGGATCGGCGGCTCCCGAGTCCCGGTCGCGGCTCCCGAGTCCCGGTCCGCACCGGTCGCGCATCTGCGGGTCCGACCGTCTCAGCGGAGCCGGTCGCGACGCCGCACGCGACCGGGCAAGCTTTACTTACGAAGTCACGCGCACGTGACGGTCACGGGATGCGAATGCCCGAGCGTCGTGGTGGATGTCACCGTGACCTCCTGACCCGAAGCGAGCGTCGCCATGTCCGCTGCTGTCAGCGTGATCGTGTGGTCGTGTGCCGAGTCGCCCATGATGCTGTAGGTCATCTCCACGCCGGCGTTCACGTCATCGGCCGGGACTTGGACCGCGTGCGAGCCCTCGGCCGGCGGATGGTTCGCGCCGATGTCCTCGGTGCAGTCGGCGACGTTCGCGCCGCCTCCGGTACCGGGCGTGCCGCCGGTGCCGGGTGTTCCGCCCGTTCCGCCTGTTCCGCCGGTTGCCGGCGAGCCTCCTGTCGACGGGTTGCCGCCGGTGGACGGTGTTCCGCCAGCTCCGCCGTTGCCGCCCGTCTCGTCGTCACCACACGCCGCAACAGCCATGCCTCCGGCTGCTAACGAGAGTGTCATATTGAGAAACTGCTCTCTGGTCATCGTCATGGTTCGGCCTCCGAAGCTTGTGAAGCGGGTTGCGGAGCCGGTGCATGAAGCAGTCCCCACGAGACTCGTTGATCATTTGCGGTTTCGACTGTGACGAGCGCGCCTCATTGTGGCGCGGAGCCCTGTGGCGAGCGTCCCCACCTCGAGGCCCCCAGCCCCCTCAAATGCGGCGTTTGCTGCGAGCTTTGCGGAGCTCAACCCGCGTAAGTTCGCTCGAGCTCTGCCGCCAAACTGCGTGGATCACCGATCGCGCCGGCGGTCACCCTCGCGCGGAGCGTCGCACGCAGGTCTGCCAAGCGAGTCGTGTCGCGAATCAGATCTCGTGCCGTCGCGACGAATGCGTCCGCGTCGTCGACCGCGAGCTCGCGCAGGCCAACAGCCCCGAGGATGCTCGCGGCCACGCGCGCGGCCGGAACCGCACCGAGCCTCGAAACGACGGGCACGCCCATGAGCAGCGCGTCGCAGGTCGTGGTCGTGCCGTGATACGGAAACGTGTCGAGCGCGACGTCGATCGACGAGTATGCCGCAAGCGCTTCCTCGAAGCTCGGTGCGTCGTCCTGCAAGACGACCCGCTCCGCTGCGCCAAACACCTCGAAGGCCGCGAGGATCCGGCGGCGAACCGCGCTCGCGGCGTTGCACCTCGTTCGCAGCACGAGACGAGCCTCGGGAACGGCCGACAGCACGCGCGCGAACATGTGCAGCGTCGTCGGCGAGAGCTTCGTCGCTCGGTTGAAACAGCCGAACGTCGGCGGTCCGGCTTCACGCTCTCGGACGGGCGGAACGTGCTGAAGCACGTACGCCCAGGGTGTTCGTTCGAGACGCGCGAGCCTCTCGACGTAGCTTGCGTCCAGCCACGTTGGGTCACAAGGCTCGTCGGTGATGCGAAGGTCGATGGTCCCGAGGCCCGTCGTGCCGGGATAACCGAGGTACGTGATTTGAAGCGGCGCGATCCGCGGCACGAGGAGCGGCAACACCGAATCACCGCTGTGGCCGGTGAGCTCGACGATGACGTCGGGCAAAAGCTCGCGAAGGACGCGACGCGCGTCTTCGCGTCCCCTCCCCGCGAGATCCGCCCAGGCGAATCGTTCGCGCAGGGCTCGCGTGACCGCATCGACGACGGAGCCGGTGGAAGCGAGAACGATCTCGAACCGCGTACGATCGTGCGCCGCGATCACCGGCTCCAGAAAGCGCGTGACGACGTGATCACGAAAATCGGAGCTGAGATAGACGACGCGCTTGCGGCCGGACTTCGTGCGCGCGACCTCGGGCGCGGCTTCAGCGCTCGTCGACGCTGCGCGTGTCGCGAGCTGCCCCCAGCGCACGTGCTCCTCGAAGAGAACATCGGGAGCGACCGAGTCGACATGGGTCAGCGCGAAGAGCCTCATCGATCCGAGCTCGAGCGCACGGCTCGGCTCGGCGAGGGTCGCGGCATGCGCGGCGGTCGCGGCGGCCTCCTCGCAGTCGCCTGTCGTTATCTGCAACGCCGCGAGCGACTCGAGCCCGTCGACGGACCCCGGAGCCAGCGCCAGCGCCCGCTCCAGCGCGGCCTGCGCCGCGTCGAATTCGCCTGCGCGGCGTAGCGCGTCGCCGAGGTTCCTCGCGACCGCTGCCTCCTCCGGCAAGAGCGAAACGGCCTGCTGGAATGCGCGGATCGCGTCACGCTTTCGGCCGACCCGATCGAAAATCAATCCGGCTTCGTTGAGGAGCGCTCCGCTTGCGGCATTGCCCGCGCAAGCGACCTCCGCAGCGCGGCACGCGGCCTCGAAATCACCTTTGCGACCGAGCGCGCGGATGAGGAGCACGTGACCGGCATCGCGCTCCGGGCCGGCACCGACCGCCTCCTCGGCGAGCCGCGCCGCGTCCTCGACGCGGTCGAGCGCGAGCGCAGTCCGCGCGTAATTCGTGAGGAGCACGGCCGTTCGGCTGCCGAGCGCGTAAGCGCGCTCGAACGTCGACAGCGCGCCCGCCGCATCCCCCCGCGCGGCGAGCAAGTTGCCGAGGTTGTTGAGTGTCGCGGTGCGATCGGGGTCGAGTGCGAGCGCCGCTCGAAACGCCGCTTCGGCGCCGTCTCGATCGCCTGCCTCGAGCCGCTCCTTGCCTTGGCGGTGCAGCGCGTCGGCGTCGCCCTCGCGGGTCACGTCTTGACGACGGCGGGCGGCGCCTGGACGACCAGGCCGAGCAGCTCACCACCGTTGGTCATGACGAACGCGTGTCGGCCGTAAGCCGCAGGGGTCATCGCGATCTCGTTGCCCGGCTCGATGCCGTCGATGACGCCACCGCGCGTCGGCTCTACGAGGAAGAGCCCGTACCGCGTCGTCGAGATCATCAGCGCGCCGGCGATCTCGACCGGAGCCGAAATACCGCCTTCCGGAAGCTTCTTCTGCCAAACGCGCGTGCCCGTATCGACGTCGATGCCCCAGAGCCCGGTGCGTCCCGATGCGGCGATGAGCAATCGTCGCGGCGGTGCGTCGGGGCCCGTGCCGCCGCCGATCTGTGCGCGGCTTCCGTGCGCGGGTTGCTCCCACAACAGCAGGTTCGTCGTGCCCACAGCGCGCTCGTTGCGCCATAGAACGCGGCCCGACTCGGCCTCGAGCGCGTAGACGCCTCCGTCGTAGTGAGCGACGAGCACGCCATCGGTGTTGCCGACACGCGTGAGCACGGGCGTCGTGTCCGCATCGAGGTATTGGGGCGCCTCGCCGTCTGCGGTCTGCGCGTCGAGCGTGAGATCGACGTTCGGCCATTGTTCTGCGCCGTCCTTCGTCGAATACGCCATGACGCTGCCGTCGGAGAACGCCGTGAACACCTTACCGCTGCCGACTGCGCACCCGGCGTAACCGCCGATCTCGATGCCGAACGCGGGCGTTCGGTGCTGATAGAACTTCAGCTTGCCGGTCTGCTTGTCGATCGCGATGAGCGTGTCGTTCGCGTTCACGACGAACAGCGTGCCGTTGTCCAACACGGGGCGCCGTGCGACCTCGGAGCTCGTCATGAAGCGGTAGACGAGCGTGCCGTCTTTTCCGCGGATCTTGTAGAGCGCGCCGTCGCCGGACCCGAAGTACACGACGTCCTCTTCCGGGTCGTAGAGCGGCTCGCTCTGAACCGGGCCGAGCGTCGCGAAGCGGTAAATGACCTCGCCGCTGCGTGCGTCGACGGCATAGAGACCGCCGTCTTGCGACGGAACGAACACGCGCATGTGGCCGACGTCGATGGCCGGCTTGCCGCGCTCGTAGGCGAGGTCTTCGATCTTGTTCTTGTCGGTGAGCTGGCGGCGGAACGCGACGCTCAGCGCACCACCCGGCCGGTTGACCCAGAGCGGCAGCTCCGGGACCGCGAGCCCGCCGAGCGAGTCGCAGCCCGTCGCCGTCGCCGCGAGACCCATCGAAGCGAGCGCTTGTAGAAAGCGCCGGCGATCAGCGGGTTCCATCGTCGTGCTCAGGCGCGGGGGGCGGCGCCTCTTCGGGCTCGGGCGCTTCCTTCGGCAGCTCGGGCATCGGCATCGGCATGGGCATCGGAGGCGGGCCTTCGTCCCCGTGGTCGCCGTGCTCCTGCCCCTGCTCCTGCTGCAGCTGTTGGATGTACTTCTGCAGCTCCTCCTGGGAGGGCATCTTGCCCGGACCGAAGGGGCCCTTCTTCTTCGGGAGGGCGAGCGGGTCGACGCTGCGTAGATACTGCTCGACCGAAGCGCGGAGCCGCGACTGAGACGGCCCCTCGAGGCTCGGCACCTCGAGCTTCTTGTAGAGCGCGGTCAAGAGCTCCTTGGCGCGGTCTTTTTCGCCCTTCTTCAGGTGGATCCGGGCCTGGTGATACTTCGCGACGTCCTCCATCGACTTGTCGACGGTCTCGAGATCGCGGAACGACTGGAGCGCGGCGTCGTAGGCCTTTTTGCCTTCGTTCGCGAACCCCTGCCCTTCGATCGCGCGGGCGCGAACGTCGACGTCGGCCTTCGCGAGCTCGGTCGTGAGCACGTCGCCGTAAGCCGAGAGCGCAGCGTCGTATTCCCCCTTGTCGAGGTGGGCGCCGGCTTTGCCGAGCTTCGCGAGGATCGCGGCGCCCGTGCCGGGGTGCTCCGTGATCACCTTCTCGTAGGCGGTGAGCGAGGCGTCGGCGCGGGCCGCGAAGGTCGCGTACGTCGTGCGAGGGTCAGCCTCTTTCAGCTGCATTTCGATGGGCGTCAGCGGCACGCCCTCGACGTCGCCGCGCTCGACCAACAAGGCGGCGGCGAGCGAATCGGATGCCCCCGCGACCTTCTTCTCTTGGTGCTCGAAGTAGTAGAGGACGCCGGTGGTTATCGCGACCGCAGCGACGACGCCGCCGATGACCTTTCGGGAATGCGTCTTCAGCCAGCGACCCGTGCCTGCGGTGGCACGCGCCAGCTGATCTTGAACGGCCTCGCCGGTGCTCAGACCGATGGCGTTGCTCTTGGCCTTCTCGACCGACTCTTGCCGGCGACGAAGGAGCTCTTTCGCGCGGGCGTTTCGATCTTTGGGAAGCGGATCACGCGCCTTCGCGACGACCTCTTCTTCCTCCTCTTCTTCGCCCTCTTCTTCCTCTTCGCCTTCGCCTTCTTCGTCGTCGGCGGCGGCCTTCTTCTTCGCGGTCGTGGTCGCGGGTTCGGAAGCAGGTTTTCCACCGCGTGCGGCGCGGCGCTTGAGGACGTCTTCGCGGCGGCGGGCAGCGCGGTTCGGAGCAGGCTTCGCAGCCTCTTCCTCCTCGTCCTCGCCCTCCTCTTCCTCTTCGTCGACGCCCAATGCCTCGGCTACGCCGCGCGTGGACGCGTCGCGCTCGACCTTCTTGCCCGGATCGCGCTCGGATGAAGACCCTTCGTCCGCGTCGTCGTCGGCGGCGGTGCGGTCCTCTTCCTCGTCGTCCCTCTTCTTGTCGGCCACGGCCGCGACTTTAGTAGCCGCACCACCCGCGTCAATCGCACTCTTGTCCGGCTCGCCCTCGATCCCGAGATTCTCGTTTCAGCCTTCCTTGGGCGTCTCCTTGGGCAGCTCGCGACGAAGCGGGACGACCGCACACGCGTCGATCGACACGCCCTGCGTGACATAGAACACCAAGCTCAGCTGTTTTCCCGGCTTCGCAGGCACGCTGGTCGGGAGATCGGCGAAGACCTCCGTTGCGCCCTCTCCCGATGGGACGGCGAGGGTCACGGCCCGCTCGCCGTCGAGCTCGGGGCGGTTCCTCGGAATGGGTGCCTTCTTCTCCGAGCTGCGCGGGATGTCGCCGCGTGGTCCGACGCGGATTTCGCCGCCGGACGGCGCCACGGCCCGGCACAACACACGGACGCGCGCGTCCCGATCCGCCGGCGGCTCCGCGCCCTTCGGGAGCTCGGGCACGACGAAATCGACGATGACGCCGCTCGTCGCGAAGCGCTTCAATCGTCCGAGCTCCGCGTCGCGGGACGGCCCGCCGACGTGTTTCAAGACGTCCGCGCGAATCGCATACGAGAGGCCGTTCGGTAGAGGGTCCGGCATACCGAGCATCGAGACGAGAGGGTCGCGCAGCTCCGGCCCCGCGCCGAGGGAGAGCAGCGCCTCGGTGATCGCGATCCGACCCGTGACATAACGCTCTTCCATCAAATACTCGGCGAGACCGGGGCGGGCCGCGTCTTCACCGATCTTCGCGAGGGATGCGGCGACGTACGGTCGCAATCGCACGTCGGGCAGGACGCGGAGGAGCGCGCCGACCGCGAGCTCCGACTTCATGGATCCGACTGCCTCGAGCACCTGGCGCGCTCGTTCGAAGCTCATCGCGTCCTCGGGCCGCGGCCTGCCGCTCTTTGGGTAGGCCTCGATCAGCCAGGAGACGAGCTCACCCTCGCCGCGATCGTCACCGCCCTCCGCGAGCGCCAGCGCTGCGAGACGTCGCATCGCTTGATTTTTCCCATCGAGGAGCTCGAACACGTGCGGCGCCCCCTCCCCCATGCGCACGAGCGCGAGCGCCAGATACGCCTTCGTCTCGGGATCTTCCTCACGCGTTATCGCGAGGCGCAGCGCGGGCGCGACCTCTCTCGGTCGCAGCTCGAACAGCACCTCCGCCGATTTGCGTCGAATCGCGACGTCCGCGTCGTCGAGTAGTGGAGCGATGTCAGGCGCAGCCTCAACGTCGCCGGAGAGCCCGCGACGAAGCGGCTCCGGCAGGCCTTTGCCTTCGCGCACCCTGCCCTCGCGCTCGTAACGTCCGTGTGAGGCTTCGAGCGCGCGCAGATCGTTTCGAAGGGCGGAGAGCTCCGCGGGATTCGACGAGGCGACGTCGCGCCGCTCACGTGGATCCTCCGTCAAATCATAAAGCGAGCAAGCCCCCGCGCGTCGCAGACAAACGAGCCGGCGTGGTCCTTTCGCGAGGAGCATCATGTCCTCGGACTCCGAGAACGCGATCCCAGCCTCAGCGTCGTCCGGGGCGACCGCCGTGACCAGATCGCCGAGGTCTCTGCCGCGAACCCGAGCAGGCCGCGGAACCCGAAGTGCGGCGAGCGTCGTCGGCAACAGGTCCACGAGCTGGACCGGCTGCTTGATGAGGAGCGGGCCGAGGAGACCAGGCGCATTGAGCACGAGCGGCACGCGCACCTGCTCTTCGTAGACGGTCGTGCCGTGGTACCGCCCGCCGTGATCGCCGAACTCTTCGCCGTGGTCAGCGGTCAGAATGACCAGCGTCTTCGGCCTGCGAGCGCGCACCTCACGAACCAGGTCGCCGATCGCGCGATCGCTCTCGGCGATCTCGGCGTCGTAGCGATCGATGTCCCGCGCGCCGAAGTCGAAGCCCGCGTGCGCGTCGTACGGCTCGTGCGGCTCGAACAGATGGACCCAGAGGAACACGCGACGATCGCCGGCCTCCGAGTCCAGGTATTTCGTGACTTGCCCGACGCGATCCGCCGCGGGAAGGAACTCTTCGCGGACATATTCGAACCCGAGCTTGCGCTCGGAGAACGACGTGAAGCGCGATTCATCGATGAAGAACACCGCCGGCGGGTAGAACGCGGCGGTCTTGTAGTCGTAGCGGCGAAGGTGCTCCGGCCATGTCTCGCTGTCGCCGCCGAGATCCATCGCGAGGAGCGGGCGCGTGAACTTGCCCGTCATCATCGACGTCACGGCGTAGGAGGTGTGTGGCGTCGCGGTGTACGCGCGGTCGAACACGACGCCGTCCTTCGCGATGGCGTCGATGTTCGGTGTCGTCGGCCTGTCGTAGCCGTACGCGCCGAGGTGATCCGCGCGCATCGCATCCACGCTGATGAGCAGAACGTCCCATCCGGCGAGATCGAACGCGCCGGAGCTCGCCGCCTCCATCGAAGGCGGAGGCGCATCGACCGACGGCGGCGGATCGAAACGAGCCACCGTCTCGACTACATGGCCGAGGATGGGCGCGCGCTCGACGTAGATGAAGCGGATGTTGTCGGCGAGCCGCAGCTTGCTCGTGGCGCGCGGAAGAAGCGCCGCGGAGATCGCGAAAATCGCGAGCGCAGCGACACCGCGTCCCGTCGCGAAATACCGCCAGCGAAGGTCCGCGCCGCGCCTGGTGCGGCCGGAACTCGAAGTGCCATCCGCTCGCCCGACATGGCCATAAGCGAGCGAGACCGCGCTCACGGCGACGAGCGACAGGACACCCAAGCCGACGTGGAATGCGGGATAGAGTCGCGGAAGAACGCGCGCGTTGGCGAGCTCGAGGGCGATCGCGCCGATGAGCGCGAACGTCACGACGACGGCGACTCGCGTCGCGGTGCGCGCGCGGGCGAGGTAGCCAGCGAGGAGCGGCGCGACGAAGAACGCGCACGCGCCTGCGATGGCCGCGACGGCGACCGTGAACAGCGGCCGCTTCGCGCCCGCGAGGTGCCGGCCGGTCGAAACGCCCCATGCCACCGCACCACCGAAAGCCGCACAAAGCACCGCGAGAGCGATGCGTGGGCCGCGCCGCTCAGCGCGCGCGAAGAGCTCGATCGCCGCGCCCGCACCCACCGCGAACGGGGCGACGAGCAGCGCAGCGATCGGCATCAGCGATCGCTGTGCGAGCAACGCCTCTGCCAGGCTGACGAACTCCGCCCGCGACGAGAACGCGATGACCCAGAGCTCGACCCAGACGAGCGCGACCGAAAGGAGATACGCGTCCCAGATCCGCTCGCCCGCAAGCCCCCGATGGCGCGGCCCGGTTGCGCCGGAGGCGCCCGACGGACTGGTCGGACGGCGTGACGCCGACGTCACAGCTCACCCGTAGCGGATGTCCAAGATCTCGTACGAGCGCTGGCCGTTCGGCAGGCGCACCTTCACTTCGTCGCCGACGTGGTGCCCGAGCAGCGCTCGCGCGAGCGGCGACGCGACGGAGATCCGTCCTTCGTCGAGGTTCGCTTCTTCGGGGCCGACGATTTGGTACGCGATCTCGTCACCGGTATCGACGTTCGACAGCTTCAGCTTCGCGCCGAACTGGACCTTGTCGCTGTTGATCTTCGTCGGATCGATGACCTCGGCGCGCGACAGCGACTGCTCGATGTGCGTGATGCGCGCGACGATCATGCCCTGGCGCTCGCGCGCGGCGTGATACTCCGCGTTTTCGCTGAGGTCGCCGTGCTCGCGTGCGGTCGCGATGTCCTTGATGACCTGAGGAGCCTCGACCTCCTTCAGCTTCTTGAGCTCCTCCCGCAGGCGCGCCTGCCCCTCGGGCGTCATGGGAACCTTTTCGGACATAGGGAAAAAGCCTTAGTCCAAGCGCGCGCTGGATCCAAGCACCCGCAGCCGCGAACGGGCCCGGCACGAAAAGCACAGGCCAGCCCGCGGCGCGTCGGAGCTGTCGGAAAGGAACGGCGAGCCGATGCTCGCCCGGTGCTCAGTCGATCGCGATCGTCGTCTTCAGGATGTCGCGTCCCGAAGGCTTCACCGCGTCCGCGGACTCTTCCGGCGTGATGGTGAGATCGAACGACTTGAACGTCGTGTTGAACGTGTGCTCGCCGTTGTAGTCGCTGTCGACCTTGATGGCGCCCATGTTCTGGATCGGGCTGTCTTCCTTCTTCGGCTGAACCCAGAGGACGTAGGTCGTCGCCTGCGGGTTGAGCTTCGCGGGATCGCCGAGGTGCTCGACGAGAACCGTATACGTGCCGTTGCCGTCGTCGGCGATGGAGGCCGAGACTTCACCCTTCGCGAAGGGCACGGTTGCGTCGGGGGTCATCACGAAGGTGCTGCCGCCGCAGGCAGCTGCGCCGAGCATCGTGGCTGCAATGAATGCGCGAGCGGACCAAGCTCGAAGTCGATGGAGCATAGGCCGCCACCTTAGTCACAGTCAGGACCCGGACGAAACTAGTTGTGAGGCAGTTTTGCGAACGTGAAAGACGCGAATATTTCTTCGCTGCGCTGGCCCTCTCGCTGGCCCTCTCGAAGGACCAGGCGGGTGCAATCCATTGCGACATCCTGGATCACGCCGCCGGCTGTCCGACCCACTCCGGCGGTAGATCGAGGAAGCCCTCGTTGCAGAGGTATTCGTAGGTACCCCCGCCCAGCTCGCCGAGGATCGTGCTGAAGACCTCGGGGTTCGAGATGAACTTCACCGTCTCGTCGCGTGACGTTCCCGCGGTGTCGGCGAGCCGCCGAACGAGCTCGTCCTCTGCGAAGGAGACGAGACGCGTCATCACCTGCCGCTCGAACGTCGCGCGAAAACTCGGGAACGCGCTCTGGACGATCTTGTAGCTGTAGGCCTTGCCCTCCGCGCCCGTGGAAGCCCGAACGAGGTCGCGAGCGAGATCCGTGACGACGGCGGGGATCTGCTTCGCGACGAAGTCGACGAGCACCGCGCTGAAGGCGGCGACGATGCGCTTTAGCTCGCTACTTCGGCGGGCCAAGAAGCCATCCTGCATGTCCTTCGTGAGCTTCTGCAAGAGCTCGTGGCTACGCTCACGTATCTCTTCAGAGATGTAGTCGAAGTTATTGAGCTCATTGAGCATTCGGTGGTGGTACCGCGACAGGAGATAGAACATCGCCTGCTCGCCGTGCTGAATCACCTTGGTCGTCTCGGTGCCCCGCGTGCGCTCGTGCAGCTCGGACTGGAAGAACAGGCGCGCCAGGCCGCGGAGGATCTGTTTGATGCGCTTCTCGATGACGAGCGACGGGGCGCCTTCGGGGAACAGCTTGCGAAGCAGCGTGACCAGCGTCCGCTCCTGCTGCGCGACGATCGCCTCGAGCTGTTCCTTCGAGCGGCCCGTCGAGCCGCCGCCCATGTGCGCCTGCATCTGCCGGAGCTGCGCAACGACCTGCGCCGTGATGGCGTCGAGCTCCGGGTTCGTCTCCAGCTCGGCTTTGTAGTGCACGATCCGCGCTTGGATTTGCTCCTCGAGGAGGCCGAGCGCGTGCTCGGCGATCGCGTCCTTCGACGCCTGGCTCATCGTCTGGCCGACGGCCGGTGCGACGATCGCCGGGCGCGAAGCGGCCGCATGCGCAGGCGGAGGCAAGTTGCGCCTCGGCGGGGCTCCAGCTGCTGCGCGCGGAGGAGGAGGTGGTGGCGGAGGGGGTCGATCGCCGCTCATCGCAGCGAGGATACAGAAACGCGGCGCCGTGCCGCGGCCCGGAAACGTGGGCGCGCTATTTCACGATGGTCTGGCACCCGAGCGCGATCGAGATGCTCGCCGACGTGTCGGACTTCACCTTCTCGCAGGTCTTCGGGCACAAGATGATCGTCGTGGGCTCGCTCGGGTCGTCGTAGTGCCAACCCTCGCCGTCACACTCCGGGTTTTGTGGGGTGATCTCGGGATCGGCGCCGTCGAAGCCGAGGGCGACGTTCACGAAGGTGAGCCCGACCTCGCCGGTGCGGACCTCTTCGGGAATGAAGTATTCGCAAGGCAACAGGTCGCCGCGAACCTTCGCGAGCGCGTCGCGGAACTCCGACTCGACATTGGTCGTGCCGACGAGGATCGCCTCTTCACTTCCACCTTCGGCGGCGACCAGGTTGGCGAAGGATTGGTCGACGCCGGGCAAGCCGATGACGAACGTCGTCACGCCGTATTCGAGCGCGGCGGCCGCGAGGTTCGCGATCGCCTGCGAGTCCTCCGGATCGACCCCGCCGCAGGTCCCCGTCGGCCCTTGCGGTGCGCCGTCGGTGACGAGCAGAACCGCTGCCTCTTCGTCGGGCGCGTCGGACTTTCTCTCGATGCACTCGAGGAGCGCGCCGCCGAGTGCCTGGTACATGGGCGTCGAGAACCCGTCGGGGGCGAGGCTCGCGAGCGCGGTGATGACGTCCTGGCCGACCCCTGGAAGCTCCGCCCAACCGACGGCCGGGTCCTGATAGACGGTTTGGTCGCAACCCGGCGCGCCCTCGGGGAACGATCGGAATCCGAGATCGATGCCGTCGGACGCCGGGTCTTGGAGGAAAGCTTCGAGCCCCGCCTTCGCCGCGTCCCACTTGGAGCCGGCCATCGAGCTCGAGCGATCCAACATGATGTAGAGGTTCAGCGGGCGCGCGACGGCCTGTTGGTCGATTGAGGCGCAGCCCGGGTCCTCACCCCCGAACCCGCCGCCGCTGCCGGTCGTAAACCCGCTGGTGGACGAGCCGCCGCCGGCTTGATCGTCCTCCGTCCCTGCCCCGCACCCGGCCGCAGCGGACAACAGCGCAGTCGCGACCGTGCAAAAGCCGACGCTCACGACGAGCGGGCGGACCGAAGCCCAAGAAGGAAGCCAAAGTCGGTTCATTGTGACAGCCCCATCAGCGAGGCTACACCAGCGAGCCCCACAGGGACGTTAACTCAGAGCATGTAAGTCGTCGCTTGCGTCTCTTGCCAAAAGACGGCTGGTGGCGACACGATACCAATATGCGTAATCCTCGCTTGCTTGCGCCTTGTGCATTCTTGCTCGCTGCGTTGGTCGGCTGCGCGGACGGTGAGTCCCCGTTCACGGGCGGCGGAAACGAGGGAGGGTCCGCGCCGAGCAACGGCGGCGGTGGAAACGGCAGCGGGATGGGTGGCGAAGGCGGCACCAACACCAGCACCATTTCGTCGAGCGACGGCGGGATGGGCGGAATGGGTGGAGCGGCCGACGGAGGGATGGGCGAAGGCGGAATGGGCGGGATGGATCCTTGCGCGCTCGGCTGTCCGCAAGATCTCTGGGACGTCGACAACAACCCGATCACCGGCGAGTGCGGGTGTGAATACGAGTGCGAGCAAACGTCGGCGGACACCGATCCGATCGACGAGGACTTCACCGACGACAACTGCGACGGCGGCGACGGCCTCGTCGAGCAATGCGTGTACGTCTCTGCGTCGACGGGAAGCGACGCGACCGGCTCGGGTACGCGCGAGATGCCGCTCGCGACGATCGCCGGCGCGCTCGCGGTCGCACAGGCAAACGGCGTCCCCGCGGTGTGCCTCTCCGGCGAGGACTACAACGAGTCCGTCAACGTCGTTTCCGGGATCAGCATCTACGGCGGGTTCGATCACCTCGATCCGGATTTCAAATTCCGTCGCAAGGCCGGCATCACGACGCGCGTGATCGCCACGGGCACCGTCTTCAACGTGGCGTCGATCACGTCCGACACGCACATCGAAGGGCTCACGATCATCGCGAACCAAGCGAACGGCGGCGGCGCCAGCACCTACGGCGTCCACATGGTGAACGGCAACTCGCAAGGCACGCTGTTCGTTCGTTACAACGTGATTCAGGTCGGTGCGGGAGCGAACGGCTCGGATGGGGGAAATGGAAATCCGCACGCGCAATCGGTCGCACCAGGCGGTAACGCTGGAGAGAACGGGTGTGACGGCTGCAGCGGAGCCGGCGCAGGCGGCCCTCAAACCAACTGCACCGAGTTCGGCGGCAAAGGCGGGAACGGAGGCTACGGAGGCGCTACCGGGCAGAACGGAAGCCCTGGCAGCGGCAATGCTCCGGTCGGTCTCGGCGACGCGAGCAATGGTTGCTTCGGCAGCGTTGAAACCGCGGGGACCGGCGGCAACGGTTCGCCGAACGGCGCGCAAGGCCAATCGGGCGGCGGCGGCACCGCGATCGGCACGGTCGCGGGAGGCATCTACGCGCCGTCCAACGGCGGCATCGGTATCGGGGGAGCCAACGGCAAGGGTGGCAGCGGCGGCGGCGGCGGCGGCGGCGGCGAGAGTGACACGTTCTGCAATTCCGACCGCGGTGGCGGCGGCGGCAGCGGTGGCTGCGGCGGCTTGGGCGGCAATCCCGGGCTCGGTGGCCAAGGCGGAGGCGGCAGCTTCGGAGTCTTCGTCGCCGCAGGCAAAATCGAAGTAGCCGACAACGAGATCACGACCGCGTCCGGTGGTGCGGGCGGTGACGGAGGCAACGGCGCCGCCGGCCAGACTGGTGGAACGGGCGGCATCGGCGGCGGAAGCGCCGACGACGCCGACGCTGGTGGCCCCGGAGGCAGCGGCTCGAATGGCGGCGCCGGCGGACCTGGTGGTGGCGGCGGCGGTGGGCCGAGCGCGTGCCTCGCACGATCGAGCGCCGCGACGTTCACGTTCATGGGCAACAGCTGCACGACGGGCCTCCCCGGCGTCGGCGGCGGCGGCGGAACGAACCCGCAGGGTGGCCTCGGCGGCACCGGAACCAACGGCACCGCGAGCCCGAACCTTCAGATCAACTGACGTCGGCGTGACTTCGAGTCGGTCCGCCACGCGTTTGGCGGGCCGGCTACTTTCTTCGACGGCCGACGGCGCATGCGCTAAAGCGCGGGCGATGATCGATTCATGCGCCCGACTTCGCCGAAACGTCTGTTTTTTCGCGCTCGCAGCGGTCGTCTCCGCGTGCAGCGGCGAGAAGAACCACGTCGCGGCGTCGAGCGGTGCGCCAACGGCGACCTCGAGCGCCGGCGCTGCGCCGACGACCGCCGAGGCGAGCGCATCGCCGACGTCGACGGCGAGCGCGGATGCGAGCGCTCCCGCCGCTGAAAAGACCGACGACCTCAACGTCCTCGTCATCGGCGTCGACGCGATGCGCGCCGATCACCTCGAGTTCGGCGGGCACAACCCCGAGGTCATGCCGACGCTCAACGCATTCGAGAAGACGGCGGTCTCGTTCACCAACTTCCACTCGCTGAGCTCGTTCACCGCGCAGTCGGTCGGCGGGTTCCTCGGGTGTCGATACCCGAGCGAGCTCAAGCGCAACGGCTCCTTCTTCGCGGTCTACCCGGAAGAGGAGACGATGTTCCCCGAGCTCTTGCAGAAGGCCGGCATCAAGACCATGAGCGCGCACGCACACTTCTACTTTCAGAAGGGCCGCGCGGGCTTCGATCAGGGCTTCGACACGTACGAGATCGTCCCGGGCATCAAGAAGAACAACACCACGGACGAGAGCATCACGAGCCCCGCCCACACCGAGATCATTCTCAAGCACCTCGCCGACAAGGCGAACACGAGCGGGCGATTCTTCGCGTTCTATCACCTGCTCGACGCGCACGATCAGTACCTCGCCCACCCCGAGGGCAAGGACTTCGGCAAGGGTGCGAAGAACATGTACGACGGCGAGCTCTACTTCGTCGACATGCACATCAAGAAGATCCTCGACTACGTGGACTCGCAGCCGTGGGGCAAGCGCACGATGGTCATCATCACGAGCGACCACGGTGAGGCGTTCGGCGAGCACAAGCAGTATCGCCACGCGTTCGAGCTCTGGAACAACCTCACGCACGTGCCCCTGATGATCCGCGCGCCCGGCCTCAAGCCGCGCCGCATCTCCGAGGTGCGCAGCGCGATCGATGTCTGTCCGACGATCCTCGACACCTTCGGCGTCAAACTCGACGCGAGCTACCAGGGCACGAGCCTCTTGCCCGAGCTCAAAGGCGGCCCGTCCGAGCCGCGCGACGTCGTGTCCGAGCTCGCGCGCGACAGCAACAACGACCGCAAGCGCACCCTCATCCGCGGCGACTGGAAGATCATCGAGATCGGCAACGAGGGCGGCTACCAGCTCTTCAACCTCAAAGAAGACCCGAAAGAGGAAAACGACCTTTCGCGGAAGAACAAAGAGAAGTTCGCCGAGATGAAAGAGGCCCTCAAAACCATGTCCGGCAAGATCAAAGAGATCTGCCCGAAGAAGACCGAAGGCCTCAAGGGCAAGCCCAAAGGCAAACCCTGCTGACAAGGCAGATCGAGAGAACTCGCCAAGCGCGCCAAGTGCGGAAAGAGAAAGAGGAGCAGGGAGTGTTTGTCAGCCCTGTTCATCCCACCCCTCTTCTCCCTCCTTTGCCCTTGGCGCCCTTGGCGCTCCTCTCGGTGTTTGATCTTACGGCGGAGCGAGCGCCGCGAATTCGATCGCGTCGAGCCACTTGGGCTCGGTGCTGGCGATGACGACGACCCGCATGCCTTTGCACTCGCGGCGAAGGATCTCGGGGACGCCGGTCTTGATGATGCACGCGGGGTCGGGGCTCACGCGCGCCTCGAACGAGCTCTGCACCGTCTGAATGCCTCGCTCGAGGCTCGCGACTTGATCGTCGGTCGAGCTCGTATCGATCGCGCGCGTCGCATAGGTCTCCTCGAGGCGCATGAACAGCCTCTCACCTTCGATGCGCGAGGACGTCGGGCGACCGGTGCGGTCCTGACGCAAGGTCACCGTGAATTCCATCTTCCGCTCGACGAGGCTGCCTTTATCCGGAACGAGGTAAGGCACCGAGATGGACTTCGTGCAGTCGCGCCACTCGCCGTGCGGCTGCGTCAATCCGGGGATTTCGATCGCGTCTGGCTCGACGTGTTTGCAAACGGGCGCCGGCAGCGACAGCGAGTACGCGACGACGAGCTCGGGCGGACCTTCGGCGATCGGCGACTTGTAGGTGTCCGGCTCCGAGAGAGTCTCGATCCAAAAGAACAGCTCGGCGCGCGCTCTCTCACGGGAAGCCTTCGCTTCGGACAAACGAGCCTCCGTCGACTTCGCGGCTTCGCTGAGTGAGTCGGGGCGGGCTCGCTGCTCCTCGATCGCGCGGAGCCTCGATCGGATCTCCTTCGCGTGAGGCCCCTTGGGCAGCGCGCGCAGATATGCCTCGAGCCCGGCGACGTCGCGCTGGCGAGACTCGTAGAAGACCGGCTCGGCCTTCTTCACGTAGCGACTGACTTCGTCGGCGTAGGCGCCTTTCGGGTATCGCTCGAGGTAGTCGTAAGCCGCAGCAAGTCGCTCGTCGAACGTCGGGGCGACGCGCGTCTTGCGGTATGCTGCGTGCTCATAAGGAGACGCGGAGACCCAGCTGCACGAGGCGAGCGGTGCCGCGAGCGCGACAAGCGCCAAGACCATAGCGCACCGGAAATGCACCCCTCGCCTCACGGATCGCGGTCCGGGTTGCCGGCTTCATCCACCGGGCAGAAGTTGCATTCGGTCGGGATCGTCGCGCCCTGATCCGCGACGAACGAGGCGTAGTCGTCGCATCCCGACGCCGAGAGCGCGTCGAGACACACTTCACCGTCGTGGACCAGCGGTAGGCATCCACCGGGAAACGATGCCGACGGCGGCACGACGCCGTCGCAAGCTTGATCGCACACGACGGTGGTGAGCCCGCAGTCGAGGCACGCCTGGCAATCGACGGTGTTCTTCGCTGCGAGAAACTTCTGCGGATCGAGCGCCTCGGCGTCCTGCCCGCAGCTGCCGATGTTGCCGGCGCTCGGAGCCATGCAAACGACCGCGATCGCGATCGCTCGCACGGTCTTGAGGACGGAACGGCGCTCGCTCATGGCAAAAACTCGTAGTCGGCGATGACACCGAACTGGAACGACAGGATCGGGATCGCGCTGTACTGCTCCTCGAGGGTGGCAGCTCCGTAGAAGAGGTCGAACGCGATTTCGCTCGTCAGGCCGAGGCCGGAGGTTAGAAAGTACGAAGCGCTCGCCGCGACCTCGCCACCGACGTTCACGTCGGGCGAAAGCAGGATCGGCGTCGCGAGGCGCGCGTACAGCAGCACGGGGAGCTCCGCGCGGTACGCGAGGACATACGACGGCGTGAGAAACGGCTGCGTCACACCGGTGAGCGACGTCCCGAGGTGGAGGCCACCGCCGTGCTGAAGGCCGTTCGCCGGGCCGCCGACGACGCTCAGGGCGAAGTCGAGGTATGGCGCCGAAAGCGACGCGCTGGACGCGTCCTCACCGAGCTGCGTCTCGAGGCGATAAGGATTGTTGAATCGAATGCCGAAGCCTGCGGCAGCCGTCGCGAACAGGCGCACCGTCGCGCCGGGGTTCTTCTCGAGCTGCGCGGCCGCGCCGTCGCTGCGAGCGCCCTTTTGCTCTGCACGGGGCTCCGAAGGCGACGTGCGTTCTTCCGCGGCGGCAGGCGCCGCTCCAAGGATCACAGCCAGCGCAAACAGCGCGGCGCACCCTCGAGCGAAAGACGCGGCGGAGCTCATGCGTCGGCGAAAGATACACGCACGAGCCGTCGCGCGAGCGTCGACATCGGGGTCGCCTGGAGCTGCGAGCGCGGCACGTACGCGAGATCGGTGTAGGGCGCGAGGGATTGCGGTGCATCGGCGCGAGCCGTCGCGAGCTTCACCTCCAGCACCTTGTGCGTGAGGACGTGCTCGACCGATCGCGGGCCCGGCTTGCCGTGCAGCTCGATCCCGGCGCGCGCGAACGTCGTGCGTGCGCGCGGCAGCGGGCCCTCGGCGAGCGGAGGCTCCCCAAGCCCGCCGAAGAGCCCATCGAGCGGACGCCGCGCGAGGAGCACGGCGCCCTCGCGCTCGACGATCGCGGCGATGAGCTTTACGCGGGGGACTGCAGCGCGCTTTTTCGGACCGCCCGCGACGGCGTCGAGGCCGAGCTCGACCCCGCGGCAGCTGCGACGCCACGGGCAAGACGGACAATCGGGCGACGTCGGCGAGCACACGGTTGCGCCGAGCTCCATCAACGCTTCATTGAAATCGCCCGGGCGAACCGGCGGAACAAGCGCCTCACACGCAGCGCGAACGGCCCGCTTCGCTTCTGTCGAGCCGACGTCCGCTCGAAGCCCGATGTAACGACCAACGACGCGCATCACGTTGCCATCGATCGCCGGCGCACGCTCCCCGAACGCGATCGATGCGACCGCGCCCGCGGTGTATTCACCCACGCCGGGCAGCGTCCGAAGCTCGTCGGTGGTCCGCGGAAACTTCGCGCCGTATCGACTCACGACCTCGCGAGCCGCAGCATGAAGGCCGCGCGCGCGCCGGTAGTAACCGAGGCCGGACCACGCGAGGAGAACGTCGGCGATATCGGCGCGAGCGAGCTCCTCGACGTCGGGGAATCGCCCCATGAAACGCTCGAAGTACGGGATGACCGTCTCGACGCGTGTCTGTTGCAGCATGATCTCGCTGACCCAAACCGCGTACGGATCCTTCGTCCTTCGCCACGGCAGATCGCGCCGCGCACGATCGAACCACGCGACAATCGCTTTTTGGGCAGCCTTGGCGCGCGACGGGCTCACAACGGTATCGTCGCGATCGACCCGCTCACGCACGCGCGAGTGCGTACCCGACATCCCGAGCGGCGTCAGCGACTATCCTCGTGCGGCCTGCGTCGCCCTGATTGAAACGGAGAGGGTCGCCAAGGGCGCCAAAGGCAGAAAGAGGAAGAAGAGGATTTGTTTTTCGACCATATGCAGCTTGATCGATGACCAGCACCCCTACTCTTTCTCTTCTTCTTTTGGCGCCCTTGGCGACCTTCTCTCTCTCGTGTGGAGACGACGGATACGCGTGGGAGAAGAGCGGGAAGGCGCCTGCGCTCGAGGTGCTGCCTGCCGCGTCGAGTTCGGCGGACGTCCTCGCGAGCGCGGCGGCGGAGGAGACGCCGACGCCGCATGGCGGGCTTTGGACCCGGTGCCTCGAGGGCCTCCAAGCGGAGACGGATCCGGTGCGCGACGTCACGCGGCTCGTCGCCGTGTGCGGTCCGGTGACGGGAATGGATCCCGTCGGTGACGGAATCATCGAAGGCGCGATCGCGGAAGGCGCGCCGGTGACGCTCGAGCTGCCCATGGCGAAGGGACGCTGCTATCGCGTCTTTGCGGCGGCCGATCGCGGCGTATCGGAGCTCGACGTCGAAGTGCGAACGAGCCGCGGAACGATCGTGGCAAGCGATCACACGACGGGAAGGATCGCCGTCGCGCAGCCTGATCGTCCGTTTTGCACGGGCGCCGACGACACCGCTGCGATCACGGTTCGAAGTGGGCCGGGTAGTGGCGCTTTTGCGCTGGAAGTGCTGTCGGTCGCGTCGACCGCGAGCCATTGACGGCCCGCCGGACGCTGACTAACTGGTCCATTCCCGCGGGGCCCTTCCACGCGGGCAAACCCGCACCGTGGCTGACGAACGAGACGACGACCAGACTGCCCCTTCTCATCAAGAGCGGGCGTCGGGGTCCGTCCCGCCGCCGAGCCCGCCGGATCCGGAGCGAAAGCGGCTGTTCGAGCGCGCCGTCCCGGAGATCGTGAAGCGGGTCCTCGAGCGCGCCGTCGAGAGCGGTGTCGAGAAGTTGAGCGAGCTGAGCGAAAAGCCCGAGAGCTTGCGCAACTTCGTCGGCGATCTGCGCCTGCCCAAAGAGGTCCTCGGCGAAATCTACGCGCAGATCGACGACACGAAGACGGGCCTCTACCGCGTCGTCGCGAAAGAGATCCGCGACGTGCTCGAGCACACGCAAATCGCGGACGAGATCGCGAAGGTGCTGACGAAGCTCTCCTTCGAGATCAAGACCGAGATCCGATTCGTCCCGAACGACCGCGCCGCGGACAACCCCGAGGACGAAGAGGCGAAAAAGCGCAACGAAACGGGCGGTATTCGTCCGAAGGTCACGAGCGAAGTGACCGTCAAGGATCGCAATCCGGAGGGACGGCGCCGCTGATCATGTGCGCGCGCCGATCCGAGTGAAGAGGAGAAAATGACCGTGAGTGCTCCGGCCGTCAGGCCCAAGCCGCCGCGCGTTGGCGGAGAGATCGACGCCTACTGCACGAAGTGCCGGCTCGACTTGAATCACCGCATCATCGCGATGGTCGACAACCAGGTGAAGCGCGTCGAGTGCCTCACCTGCAAAGGCGATCACAACTATCGCCGCCCCAAGTCCGAGCGCGACAAGGAAGAAGAGCGCAAGGCGATGCATCGTGCGATCCACGCGCCGAAGGACGGTATGCCGACGCGATCCATCGCGTCGAAGGCCGAGCGCGGCGGCTCGAAGCTCAACACGAAGCAGCTGTGGGAGAAGTCGATCGCCGGACAGCCGCCGAGCGCCTTCAAGGCCTACAACGTGAAGGGCACGTTCTCGCCCGGCGAGCTCATCCGTCACACCCGCTTCGGCGACGGCGTCGTCGCGCGCATCATCGACCCGATGAAGGTCGAGATCCTCTTCGAAGACGGCCCGCGCACGATGGCGCAGGGCCTGACGTCGTAAGCACCCAACCTGGGTAGCGCTCACCCCGTGTAGCGCTCACCCCGCGTAGCGCTCAGCCCTTTGGCGGGCTGGGCGCTTCCGCTCGGCTCGTCGCCGACTTCTTCCGCGTCACGTAGAAGAAGTCGCGCTGCTCCGACAAGCCGACGTACTCCGTCGGCTTGTGCTTGAGCCCGGGGATGACGCCTTCTGCGATGCTCGGGCCCGCCTCTCCGTGCTCGAACAGGAAGAAGCGCGGATACGAGAAGTTCACGTCGAGCTGCGCGGCTTGGTAAGCGCCCACCGCGAGCATCGCCTTGCCGATCGACTGCGCCGTGGTCGCGTCGCCGAGGGCGTAAAACAGATAGCGACCGTCCTTCGAGATGCCGATGGCGGAGCGACGGATGATCGTGTCGCCACCGACGGCCGCGCCCCAGTTGCGATTGAACTCGTGAAGTAGACCCGGGTTCGGCGCGCCTTCTTCGACGAGGCACGGCGGCGTCTGGCGGTACCAGGCGAACGAGTCCTGCCGCTCTTTGATGTTCGAGAACGTGCGGATCGTCAGCATCCCCGACGGCTCTTTCGCGAGCGTGCACGCGATGTCCCGCGGAGGCAGAAACTCGGCGCCGGCGATCTTCATGCCGTAGTTGCCGTGCTCCGCGCGAAACCCTCCGTTGAAGGCGGCGATGAGATCCTTCTGATCGGTGTCCGGGACCAAGCCGGGTCGATCGGCGCGCGGGACGCGCTGGCTCTTCGGCTCCTCCGTTCCGGCGACGATGTGCAGATCGATCTTCGACAGATCCATGGCGACGACCGCGACGGCGGCGAACGGCCGCTTCGGATCCGGATGCACGAGGCTGCGCCACATGTTGACCGGACCGTTGTCCGAGGACAGCCGGAAAGGCGTCCACGTCCCGTCGCCTTCTGCGGCGACCTTCTCGTGCGGCGGCTCGAACGCCGGCGGCGCGTCGACCTTCGGATCGAGCACGACGGTGTGCCCCTTCTCGTCGACGACGACGATGGGCTCGGCCTCCTTCGGCGCCTCCCAGTAGGTGGTGGGCGCGTCGTCCCCTTTGGTCCGAACGTTCACCCAGTCTTCGACGCCGTAGACGACATCTTCCGCCCACGCCACGGGGCCGGGACCCACGATCGAACGTACGCCCTCCGCGAGCCACGGCCCGAAACCGGGGACTTCGTGGATGGCGACCCACATGCCGACCCCCAACGCCGCCGTGCTCGCGCCGGCGATCAGGAGGCCTCGTTTCCAGCGACGTGGACCCTTGGGATTCTTCGGTGATTCTTTGGGCACGTTGTCGGCAGGTACGTTACCGGACTCGGTGCGACGTCGCCAAAACCAGCGCATTTGTTTTCCCCGCGCGCGCACGCTCAGCCGCGAATGTGCGCGTCTTCGAACGAAACAACGCCCGCAAGATACGGGCGTAGTCCCGAAAGCTGCCCCCTCCCCCCGCCGGCTCGGTAGCCGTGCGCCGAACGGCTCAGTAACCGCCGCCGGGCAGCACGGAGATCACCTTCGTCTTCGCGATCTTGTCGTGGAGGCACTGCTGGTCCTCCGTGAAGATGAAGAGGATGTCCACGAGCGCGATGCATCCGCCGATGTACGGGATGTTGCCGAGGAAACCCATGATCCAGTTGCGAAGGATGACGCCGCTCACGAAGTCCACCGGTGAGCCGTCGTGGCGAACGATCCGGATGTCCATCCACTTCTTACCGAGGGTCTGACCCATCTTGCTGATGAGCACCCACTGGTAGATGGTCAACGCGAGGAACGGGATCGCCATCACCAGGATCGGCCCGACGAACGAGTCGAAAACGAAGTCGGTCGGCTCGGAATAGGGACCTGCCCTCAACTGGCCGCGCGACGAGTCGATGGAGATCCACAGGTAGATGAAGCCTGGGATCATCGCCGCCATCAGGAGCAGACCGTCGAGCAGCTGCGCGACGAAGCGCGCGCCACGCGATGCGAGCGGCGCGTCGTATGCGGCCGCGCCGTCGTAATACCCATACGTAGGATCCTGCGCGGCCGGCGGCGCGTAAGGATTGAAGCTCATGTGCTTTCCCCCGGATGTTGATGCGTGGTGTCGCGTCGGCAACGTTCGAGCACGCACGTAAACAAGCTCGTGCGTGCTGCCGACTGAAACCGAGAAGGCTACACGGGAACGGTCAGAGCGGGAACGCCATCCCGGTCTGGAGCTCGACCGCGACACGCGGCGAGTCGGCCTGCGGCTCCTCGCCCGGCATGCCGACGCTCACCTCGATGCGGTGGGTCCCGACGGCGCGAAAGAAGAGCTTGCGACCAACCGCGTCGGCGCCGAGATCACACTCGACGCGCGTGACGCGCGGATCGTCGGCAGCGACCTCCCCGTCGTAGTCGGCGCGCATGAAGAGCACGTCGATGAGGGGTTTGGTGCAGTTGCCGACCTCACGCCAGGCGTCGTACTCGACGCTCGGCTCGAGCACGTCCGCGAGCTGTCCATGTCGAGCGCGGCCGACCCGATAGCGGAACGCGTCTCGCTTCTCCGTCCGGCGCGTAACGCCGATGCGGTCGAGACGCAGCGAGAGCGCACCGAGCGCAGTCGCGGTCTTGATCGTGGGCGCGCTGAGGTTCGATCGATCCGGCTCGCGGAAGCGGTGGACTCGCACGTTCGGCGGCAGCGCCTTCGTGAACATGTCCTGCAGGCCGGTGTGCATCGTCATGCGTCCGGCGAGGAAAATGCGCAGACCCTCGTATGGATCGGAGCCCCGCGCGAGGCGCTGCAGCGCGGCTTGCGTATGCTGCTGGAACTCGCCGATGGCGTACTGGAACCACGCGTCGACGAGCTGCTTCAGGGTCATGCGGTTGAGCGCGAGCTTCACCTCGCGCGTGCCGCCGTCGAGCGAGCCCAGCTTGACCGAAGTCGGCAGGCGGTAGGTCGGATCGCCCTCGAAGATCGGACGAACCGCTTCCTTCAGAAGAAAGGTGTTGGCGCGCGCTTCGGGGGTGACCTGGAGCAGCTCCTGAGCCCCGGGGATCGGTTGCTCTTCCGGCGGGACCTCGAACGGGATCTTCAGCTCCATCATGTCGGAGACGTGATCCGCGTAGACGCGATACGCGAGACGGTGAATCAGCCGTTCCGCGCCGAACCAAGGCAGGCTCGCGTGGTCCAGGTGCTCGATGATGAGAGAGAAGCCGTCTTTCCTCTCGTCGTTCGTCGGCTCGCGCAGGACACCGAAGACGATACCCGTCTCGCTCGCGCCCGCCTCGAACACGCCGAACGTGATCGGCCCGTCCTTCGGCACCGCGCTGAAGATGCGGTGAGCTTGGGCGATGTAGCAGATCGACGACAGGCCACCGTCGGCGACGATGAGCTTGTCGAGCTCGTGGTACTCGAGCATCCCGGCCGGAAGGCTCTTGAAGATGCCGCGGCGGATCGCGACGAGCACGCTGCGACGGCGCTCGGCGGACCACCCGGTCGGCATCGTCACCAGGTAGCGGTTCGCGATGCCGCGGAGCCGGTGATTGACGTGCAGACCGATCTGGTAGGCGTAGAGCTCGATCGGATCGAACGGGTCGTGCGCGCCGATCCCCTCTTCGTCGATCACCGCAGGTGCGGGCTTCTTCAGCGGCTCGATCGCGTCCGGGTCTTGCAGGCCGCGCATCTTCACGCCGCGGTTGTCGTCGGTCCACTCGCGGGAAAGCGAGATCTCCCCGAGGGTCGCAGCGGCGCGGGAGAACGGATCGATCGTCTCGCCCCGCATGCGCTGTGCGGCGCATGCCACGGCGACGTCCTCGACGCGGGTGTGCGGTTGAATCACGCGCTCGCGCCAAGCGCGGAGCGTGTTCTTCAGGTTGATGAACGTGATCTCGGAAGGGTTCTCGTACTCGCTCGGGCGCTTCGCCGGCTCGCGCGTGCAGAGGCGGAACAGCTCCGGGTTCGATTTTTCGAGACGGGCAGCGACGGTGAACGACTTCGCGCCGACGTCGATCGCGACCCACTCCGACGTGCGAATGTCGCGCTTCGGGTCGCGCTTCGTGACGTTGTTCGGCGCGGCGTCACGGTCGGCGCGACCAAGCTTCTGGTGCATGCCGACGACCTTGCCCTGCCGGAGGATCGCGATGCCGCGGAGGCCGGAGAAGCGCGACCCCTCCCACGCGCCGCCCGTCGGATCGGTGAGGTACGCGCCGGGTACGATCGGTAGGCCCGCGACCTGCGCCGGGAAGAGATCGGCGACTTGATCGATGCCGGGGATGCCGTCGTAGCGCTCGACCTTGATCGGCGGCGCGTAATAGTCCTGCGCGCCGTTGCCGTAGATCCGCGGCGTCGCCTGGATCAGCTTGAGGTACGGGATCGGCGTCGTGCGCTCGTCGATCAGAAACTCTTGGTAGAGGCTCTGCGGCGTGACGAGGTTTTCCATCTCGGGGGCGAGACGGGGCACGGTGTTGTTCATCTCCGTGCCGAAGTAGAAGTACTTCGTCGGGGCGTTGCCGACGAAGGCACCGACGCGCACCGGGATGAAGTGCGCCGGCGGCTCGAGCGGCGGCAGCGCGATCATGTAGTCGAGCACGATCGTGGTCGACCAGGGCTGGCCGAAGATCCTCGACTCCCAGTTCATCACGAGCGTCGGGAACTCACGACGCGAGAGGGCTTCGACGGAGGTTAGGCTCTCGGCTTCGGCGATTTTTCCAGGATCGATCGACAGCTCGTAGAGCCCCATATTCCGACCAAGACCTTAACACGGGGCCCTTCCCCCGCGAACGAGGCGGCGACCTTATCAGATCGTCGCAACGATGGAAGTTCCGATGCCGCGTGTCGCGCGACCGACCCAGGCACCGTCTGGTGAAGCGTGTGAACAGCCTGTTCGCGTAGCTCGCAACGTGCTGCGCGCGAACCAAAACCAACAGCCCGACGCGACCGAGACCGATCGCGTTCGGGCGAATGCAAAGACGCGCGGCCGGTTAGACCACGCGTCTTGCGCTTCGAGCGGGAAACGGGGTTCGAACCCGCGACCCTCAGCTTGGGAAGCTGATGCTCTACCAACTGAGCTACTCCCGCAAAAGCTCGAGGCGAAGGCGAATCTAGTCGGCGACGTGTCGTCGCGCAAGAGACTCGCGTACCTCAACCCAGCCAGGAGGGCCGCCCCGGGAAGCTCTCGGGTGCGGGCTCGAATCCAGCGTCGGCAAGTGCGGTCACCGTCGGGGGCCCGGAGGCCGCGACGGCCAGGCCCTTCGCGACGGTTGCGTCCAACACCCGCACGATCTCTTCCGGATCGGCGGTCGGGCTGAGCGTCGGCAGGAGCGCAACGCCGCTTCGGTTCGCCGGGATCCACCGGCGCCCATGCGCGACCGTCACGACCGGCAGCTTCAACGAACGAGCCCACTCGGCGACGGTCGCCCCCGCGCGTGGCGCCGGCGGAAGGTCCAGACACGCGAGGACGAGCGTCGTATCAGCGCTGCGGCGAGCCCGATCGAGGGCGACCCAAGCGGCCTCGAGGCTCCCGAGCTCTTCGAGCGAGGAGGAAACGAAGAGCTGCTGCCCAGCGACGCCGACCCTCTCGATGAGGGCGTCGCAGGTGCTCGACCCTGGATCGTGGGCGAAGAGCACCGTGAGGTGCTTCGACCGGAGGGCGGGCCACTCGCCGGACTTGCGGTCCGACAGGCGTGCCGGCCGGGCCGGCTGCTCGTTGTCCCCCTCGAACGGATCGCGTGTGGTCATGTGCGGCTCCGGAAACCTACGAGCGTACGAGCTCATTCCCTCGAATGGTCCGGTCGGGCCGACCGACCCGACTGGGCCTCCGTTCGCGAGGCCGGGCGCAAGCGAGCTTTGTTCTCTCGTCTTGTCCAGTTTCCGCCAAAAGACTATGGCGGTCTTCCCATGACGCCCACGTTCGTCGCGACCAGCCGTTGCGAGTGTCAGGCCTCTTTGAGCGCGCAGCTCACGGAGCAGCGTTTCGTCGTTTCCGGCTCCGCCCTCCTGCTCGGCAAGCGAGAGCTCGCGCCCGCGCACTCGATCTTCCCGGAGCGCGAGGTCTTCGACATCGGCTGGCTCTGTCCGTTCTGCGGTCGCAACACCCTTCGGACCTTCGCCGCTTCCGCGCTTCCGCGGGTCGGCCGGCCGGCTGCGTAGACACGTTCGCGCGCGGTCGTCGATCCGCGTAGAGAATGGCGCAACACTCGACGTGTTTTGCCGCTAAAAGAAGCGTGCTCTTCCTGGCGGCGCACCGCGAGTTCGGCTAGCTACGGCTGGTGGTGAAGACGCAGGCTGCGCGCAACACGTGCCGGATGTTCGAGACGCCGATCATCGAGGCCTTCTCTCGAACACACCCGGCCGCGCCGTTCATCTTCTGGACGCCGTTCATCGCGTGGTTCCTCTGGCAGGCGCACGCGGCGCAGCTCGCGTGGCTGGGCATCGCGGGCGCGGTCGTCGGCGGTCTGTTGCTGTGGACGCTGACCGAATACCTGCTGCACCGCTTCTTGTTCCACCGCATCGGCGCGTCGCTGGCCGCACGTCGCTTTTACTTCGTGCTGCACGGCGTGCATCACGACTTCCCGACCGACCGCACGCGCCTCGTGATGCCGCTCGGCGTGAGCATCCCGATGGGCGTCGCGATCTACCTGCTCCTTCGCGTGACCGTCGGCGTCGTCGCGGGCGCGGCGTGGGTCGATCCCGTCTTCGTGGGCTTCGGCGTCGGCTACCTCGCCTACGACGGCATCCACTACGCGACCCATCACTTTCGCATGACGTCGCCGATCGGCCGCTGGCTCAAGCGCTACCACATGGTTCATCACCACACGGGTGAGAACGCGCGCTGGGGCGTGTCGTCACCGCTCTGGGACTTGATCTTCGGCACGCTGGGTAAGAAGGCCAGCTGAGCGACAAGGCCCGCCGAGCTACTTCAGCGCGTAACCGGCGAGGAAGCGCAGCATCTCGTTCTCGCGGCCTTTCGGCCAGCGGTAGTGATGCGCCTCGCCCTTCTTTTTCGAGCACTTCAGGGCGCAGTTCGGCTCTTCGCGGTTGTCTTCGCCGAGGCGGTAGCTCTTCGTCTCCGAGCGCATGTCGTCACGACGGCGCAGCCATGACTCGACACTCTCGCAAGACACCACGGCGTCGCACGCGCGGTACGTGACGAACGCGGGCGGGGGCGGGCCGGGGCATTGCCACGACGCGGGCGGCGTCGACGGCGCGAAGGCTGCGAAGGCGGCCACGCGATCGGCGCGCAACATCGCATACGTCGCGGCCATCTCGCCTCCCTTGCCCATGCCGACCGCGTAGATGCGTTTCGTGTCGACGATGCCGCGCTCGATGAGCTCGTCGACGAAATGATCGGTCGCGACCTTGTCGAGGTTGTCCGGCGAAGCGTGCGCGGTGTCGAAGCTCGCGCCGGCCAGCAGCCCCTTTTTCGACGGTCCTTTGAGCGCCCTGCCCTGCACGCCGAGCATCACGAAGCCGCGACCGGGCGCGGCACCGTTCATGTCGGTCGCGTCCATCTTCGAGCGCAAGCTCGTGAGCTTCGGAATGCTCGCCGGGTCGTCGAGGCCGGGCGTCGATCCGTGGAACACGACGAGGAGCGGCATGGGATCCCGCTTGCTCATCTCGGGTGGCGTGAAGAGGCACGCGTACCGAGGTGCGCCCGAAGGATCGCGCCACTCGATCACCTCGGATCCGCGGCACGCGGGCCGGCCGAGCGTTCGCACGACGGTCGCGCGCTCTCCGCGTTCCTCCACACAATCGGGGGAATCCGGCGTTCGCTCGTGCGTCTCGACGACCGCGCTCGCGTTCGCCCGAGCGCTCGCTTCGGCGCGTGGCGTAGCGCTTGGGGCGGCCGCGGCTGAAGCGCTGGCGCTCGCGCCGCCGAACACACCGTGCAAATCGCCCGGGTCGACGCTCGCCGACGCCGTGTTGCATGCGGCTAGAAAAATGAACGCGGGTGCGACGAACGATCGCGGCATGGCCGAGCGTCGGTCCTTACACGGCATCCTCACATCCCACCAAGTTCGTGACCGCTCCGCGCGCACGTATTGAGCCCCGGCTGGTCCGGGTCGTATGGTGTACGAAGCCGATGTCCATCCAGGCCGTTGCATCGACCAACGAAGGGGTCGTGACCCCCGGGACGCTCCGCGAAGCCATCGAGATCCGTCGCGTGCGCGGGGCTCGCTTCACCGTGCGCGAGGCAGTCGCGATCCTGGTTCCCCTGTGTGCGCAGATCTCCGCGCTCCACGCGGAAGGCCGGAGCTTCTTCGTCCATCCGTCCGCGTTGATGCACGGCGCCGCAGGCACGGAGCTCGACGTCGACCGAGCGACCTCGCCGACCCACGCGCGCGATCGCGCGACGGTCGCACCGGAGTGCCGCAAGGGCGACCCGGGCAACGCGACGGCCAGCGTCTTCAGCCTCGGGGCGATCTTCTACGAGCTCGTGACGGGTGAAAGCGTCGGGCCAGGGATGAAACGCCCGCGTCAGGTCGATCCGGGCCTGCCTCCCACTCTCGAGGTCGTCCTCAGCAAGGCGCTGGTCGCGGATCCGCGCCATCGCCCGCACGACATCGGCGCCCTCGCGCAAGCGTTCCATCAGGTCGCGCCCGCGGGATCGATGCCTCCGCCACCGGCGGACGCGTCGCACCTCGACCACGACGACGGGTTCGACGTCGATCTGTCGTTGTCGATGTTGCCGCCCGCGCCGTCCTCACAAGCGTCCATCCCGCTGAGCTCGCTCAACAGCGGCCCGATCTCTTCCCCGAACGCCGCGCCGAGCCAACCTCGCATCCCGAACGCGCACCACTCGTCGCCGGGCGTGCACGCGATCTCCAGCCACGCGATCTCGAGCCCGTTCCTCGTCGCGGAGGCACCGCCGAGCCGTCCGAACCTCGACGATCCGACGGTGCGCCTGGCCGCGCTGAAAGCGCGCCTCGAATCGGACCCTCGTCCACGTTACGTCGTGGTGAAAGACGGCATGGACCACGGTCCGTTCACCGCCGTCGAGCTCCTGCAGCAGATCGCGTCGCACTCGTTCGTCGGGGAGCATCCGCTCCGCGACAGCGAGACCAACTTGGAGAAGCCGATCGCCGACTGGGAGGAGTTCTCCCTGTTCGCGCAGCAGGCCGGGCTGAACCGCGAGATCAAGCAGGAGCGCAAGGCGCTCGAGGCGGTGGTCAAGGCGGAGAAGCATCGCACGCAGTGGAAGGCGCTGGTCGGCGTCACGCTTCTCGCGATCATCGGCGCGGCGGGCGCGGGCTGGTGGCTGAAAGAGCGCGCGCGCTCGAAGAACGAGCAGATCGTGCGCGAAGACAAGGCGAGCAATGTCGACTCCGACGCCGCGCTGAGCGGTCGGGCCGAAGATCCGAAGAAGCCGGGCGGCGCCGTCGCGGGCGGCGGCGGCGGCAAATACCCGGTGGTCTCCGGTGGAAGCTGCCAGGCCGCGCAAGCCGCCTACGTGAACGACTACACGCAACAAGGCGTGCCGCCCGACCTCACGCAAGGCGCCTACGCGAACGTCCTCAACAAGGGCTCGTACCTCAACGCGTGCGGCGTCCCCGAGACGATGAGCGTCTCCGTCTGCGCGGCGGTGCAAAACGGCAGGGCCGTCGGCATCACCGTCGTGACGAACCCGTCGAACCCCGGCATCGCGGGCTGCATCCGCGGCCAAGTCGCGGGCCTGCCCTTCCCTTCGCATCCTCGGCTCGACGTCGCGACGACGACGTTTGCAGCGGTAAAGTAGCTCCGTGAGCGTCATCCGCGTCGAAGGCGTCCACAAAGAGTTCGACGGGATGCCGGTCTTGCGTGGGGTCGATCTCACCGTCCCCGGCGGCTGCCTCTACGGGCTCATCGGCCCCGGCGCATCCGGCAAGAGCGTCCTGCTCAAAATGATCACGGGCCTGGTACGCCCCGACGAGGGTCGCATCCTCGTCGAGGGCCGCGACGTGCACGCGATGAGCGAGCTCGAGCTGCAGGACTTCCGTAAGCGCTTCGGGATGTTGTTCCAGAACAACGCGCTGTTCGACTACCTCAACGTCGCCGACAACATCTCCTTCCCGCTCCGACGGATGACCGATCTCGGCGAGCCGCAGATCGCCGACCGGGTTCGGGATCGTTTGAAGGTCGTGAGCCTACCCGGCTTCGAGGATCGCCTGCCCGGAGGGCTCTCCGGCGGGCAGAAGAAGCGCATCGGCGTAGCCCGCGCGACGGTCATCGACGCGCCGATCGTCCTCTATGACGAGCCCGCCGCGGGCCTCGACCCCGTTACCTCGCAGCGCATCTTCGAGCTCTTGCGACGCGAGCAGCGCGCCAAGAACGCGACCGTCATCATGGTGTCGAGCGACCTCGATCGGCTCCTTACCGTCACCGATCGCGTCGGGATGCTCTACCGCGGCAAGCTGATCTTCGACGGCACGACCGCGGAAGCAAAGGCGAGCTCCCACCCGTACGTTCGCCAGTTCGTCCACGGCCTGACCGAAGGCCCGCTGTAACAAGGCGATTCGCCCTTCGGGCGAACGCCTTGTGGCTTCGGGCTACAGGCTTCGGAGCTGGCGTCTGAAGCGGAGCCCGAAGCCCGGAGCCTGAAGCCCGTAGCCCGGATTCAGACGAGAAGATCCGGGATGTTCCCCTGAACCTCGCCGAGCCCGCTCGCGGAGACGCCCACCGCGTTCATTGCGGACACGGTCACGTTCACCGGGTGCTTTCCGGTCGCGACGATGTGCTCGCCTTGGCGGATACGACCTTTCCCACCCGCCACGATGACGGACATGCCTTCCGTGTTGTGCGGGGCGCCCTGCCCCGAGCCGCCCTCGGTGAGGAACACGACCACCGTGTTGTCGAGGAAGGTTCCGGTCACGTCGGGCGTGTTCTTCAGCTTGTCGAGCAACCGCGCGAGGTGTTTCGTGTGCCAGGCAAAACCACGCGCGTGGTTCTGCGACGTGCTCGAGTGCCCGAGCTCGTGGAGGTCCTTGTTCTCGCCGCTGGGGATACCCGTCACGTCGGCCGGCACCACCATCATCGACATCGGCTCGGAGACCGCTATCGTCGCCACTCGGGTCAGGTCGCACGCGAGCGCCATGTGGAGGAGGTCGACGAACACCTCGGCTCGCGCGTCTTCTCCGCTGTAGCTGCCGCCGACCTCCAATGAGGGCGGCGCGGCCGGCTTGGAGCAGCTGTTCGTGACAGGCGTGGGGCTCGTCGCAGTGATCTTCTTGTAGAGGGTGTCCAATCCCTCGAGGTGCGCCTCGAGCCGCTGGCGGTCTTGGGCGCCGACACGTGCGACCAGCCGATTCGTGTCTCCCCGCACCAGGTCGATCACGCTCGCCTGCTTCGCACGCGCGAGCTCCGCGGCGGGATCCGGCTCGCTGTCTTCGCCCGGAGGAACGAACGTGGAGCCGAAGAGCGTATCGAACAGCCCCTGAGGGCTCGAATACGGGTCGATCGGGTCCGCGTCGTCGTTGTAGCTGAGAGGCACCAAATGACCGCCGTAGTTCGCGGCCTGGACTCGAAGCGCCAATTGCGAGATCGCGGTCGCCCCACCGAGCTGCTGCGCAACCACGTAGTCCGACGACACCCCCTGCGCCCAATTGGAATCGTTGCTGGGGGAACGCATGCCCGAGAGCAGCGGCCCGACACTCTCGTCGTGGAACGACGCACGACCGTAGCGCCCGCCGGCAGGGATGCTGCCGGCACCGTTTCCGGCCGGGATCGACAGCCCCGACACGATCGACAGCTCGCTCTTGAACGGCTCGAGCGGCGCCAGGGCCGTCTTCAACGGCGCCGTCAGGGGACCGGCAGAATCCGGGACGACGAAGTTGCCGCCCTGTTCGCTACTGATGGACACACCGCCGAAGACGACGATGTATCGGAGCGGCGGGGCCCCCGCGAGCGCCGTCTTGTGGTCGAACATCGCCTCCAGCAGCGGAAGTCCCAAGCACAGCCCGCCCGCGCCACGCAGCAGGTGCCGCCTGTTGATCTTGAATCGCGTCATGAAACAACTCCTCACTTCGACCGTGGCGACCTACGGTGCCGACTCTTCCCGGCGTTGGGCGAACGCGGGGTCCTCGATATAGGCGAACAACATCTCCAAAAAGCTCTTTTCGTCGCGGAGCGCGCCGGCCATACGCTCGACCATTCCGTCGTCATACGTGTCGAGCGGGTGGCCGACCGCGTATTGAAGCGCTTGTTGCGCCACGCATTCCTCGAACGCGCCGGATTGGAGCACCAGCTCACCGAGCTCGGCAGGGCCCTGGAAGTCCCCAATCCCGGAGACTGTCCCCTTTCCGTCAATCGTACATTCCGGGCGGTCGTTGTCGTGGGCGCGATAGCGTCCCAGCAAATCGTAATTTTCCAATCCAAACCCGATGCTGTCCATCAACGAGTGGCAGCCGGCGCACGACGGATTGTTGCGATGTTCGGCATATCGGTCGATTTTGCACGCGTTCGGGTCCTCCGACGTGGGCGACTGATCCGGATCGACTTCGGGCGGAGGGGGCGCAACCGGCTGGCAAAGAAGCTGATTGCGAATGAACTTCCCGCGCCTCGTTGGGCTGGTGTCGTTCGCCTTCGAGCCTGCGGCGAGCACGCTGCCGTGGGACAGAATGCCTGCTCGCCCGGCGTCCGCATACGAGACCCAAGCGCCTTCTCCGACGTCGGCGTCCATCCCGTAGTGGTCCGCGAGCGTCTGGGTCACGTACGTCTCGCTGGATCGGAGCAGCTGCGCATAGTCGGGTGGCTCCGCACCGACGACACGCTCGACGAGCATGTCCGATTCGACACGCATGTCGGTGACGATTCCGGTATCGGCCGCAAACTTCTCGTAGCCGAGCCACATGGCGTGAAAACGAGCAATCTGCGCCTGGGCTTCGGGCGTAGCGAGCAAACGCTCGGCTTCGGCCCGACGCGCTTCCGAGTCCTGGAGCTCCCCGGACGCGGCCTTGTCGAGCAGGGCGTCGTCGGGGGTCGTCCCGCGAAGGAGGTAGGATAGGCGCGTCGCTACCTCGAAGTCGTCGAGCTGGAATACATAGCCGTTGTCGAGGGGCGTCCCGACCTCGACTCGGAACAGGAGCTCGGGCTGCATGAGGAAGGCCTCCACCGCGAGCTCCACGCCTGCATAGAAGTCCCCTTCGCCCTCGTTCCACGCCATCAGGCCGACGTATCGTTCGACCTCGTCGTCGGACAGAGGGCGTCGAAGCGCGCGGCGCCCGAACGTCTCGACGAAGTGCCGCATACAGGCCTCGTCGGTCGGACCGGTCGGATTACAATCTACGACCCTGTCGCGCACTTCGACATTGGCGCGAACCCATGCCGAAATCGACTGCGCGTTCGCATACGAAGCCTCCGCCACAATCGGCGAAGGAAGCTGTTCTCGATAGTTGTTGTCGTAGGGTGTCAGCGGATCGATCGGAAATCGGCTGACGTCCATCGGCGCATCTCGTCCGATTAAGTCCTGCACCGTCCGTGTGTACTCGACCCGGGTCAGTCGCCGCATCCCCGAGACGGGGGCGTTGACCTCGCCGAGCTCCGGGCCCGGTTGCTCCTCGTCGATTGGTTCGTCGCCGCCGATTCGGCCCGTGCAGGAAATCTGCAATAGGGCGAGCGCAGCGCCGAGCCGGACAATACTGCTTATCGTGTTTGACATCGAAACTCCCGCGACCGGCCCGACGCTACCGACGCGAGAATCACAATCAAAAGAGTTTCGACCTCCAAACCATCAATGACTCGACAGCGAGCACGATTACAAAGCTATTGAAAATGGCTCAGACGCCCACTTCGACAAACCACCGAAGAAGCGCACTATTTTAAACACCAGTCCGATCCGCGATTGCGCAATATCACAATCGCGGATCCGGTGAGGGGCGACGTCAGGGGCAACGAGCGAGGACGTGCACGCCGTTGGGGTCGGCGTCCAAGCCGATCGCGCCCGCGAGCTGGATCGTGATCGTCGCATCGTCGACCGCGAGCACCTCCAGCGTCCCCGTCAACGTTCCGCCCCCGCCCGAGCAGAGGCCGTCGCCCTCCCCGATGGACTCCGAAGAGAACGGGCCGAAGCCGACCTCGAGCAGATCCTCGAGGTCGACCACACTGCCCGCGGCCTGGAGCTCCGCGGGCAGCGGGATCTCGGCGCGCCAGATGAGCTCGGGTTGGCAGCTCGGCAGGTCGGCCAGCGGATCGGCGCACACGGCTGCCTCGCTGCCGAAGCTCAGGAGCAAGGTGCCGGCCGGCGCAGGGACGACCTCCGATCCGAGCTGCTCGTAAGGCACCGCGATGCCGTCGGTTCCGGGCACGGGCGGATCCTGATCTTCGCTGCCGATCGGCGGGTCTTCGTCGTCGCCCGGATCGGGGGCGCAGAACGCATCGTCGTCGCAGGTCGGCTCCGTGTCGTCGTCTTCACCGCTGCCGCCGTTCGTGATGGTGGCGTTGCAGCCGGTGGCTGTGGTTCCGAGCACGAGCAAAGCGACGAGGAGTCGAAAGGGATTCGTCATGGTTGGCCGCTACCGTGTGCAAACGCGAGACCAAAGCGTACGGGGCGCGGCGTCGCACGATCCAGCGAAACCCCGACGCGAGCACTCGGGGGCATCCGTGCCCGAATGTGCCGCGAGCCGGATCCTGCCGGCAGGTGATAGCGTCGCTTTCGATGGCGACCACGACCCCTCAGAACCAGGCGGCAGACGGCGTCCCCACCGAGGACGAGCTCCGCAGGCAGTTCGTCGACAAGCTGCGCTACGCCCGATCGAAGAACCCGATCACGGCGACGCTGTTCGACCGCTTCATGGCGCTCAGCCTCGCGGCGCGCGACGCGCTCGTCGAGCGGTGGATCGAGACGCAGCGAACCTATTACGAGCGCGACGTGAAGCGCGCCTATTACCTCTCCGCCGAGTACCTCCTCGGTCGCGCGCTGAAGGCCAACCTCACCGCGCTCGGCGTCTACGACGAGTACGACCGCATGCTGCGCGACCTCGGCATCAGCATGTCCGACCTCTTCGAACAGGAGCCGGATGCCGGCCTCGGCAACGGCGGCCTCGGCAGGCTCGCAGCGTGTTTTCTCGAGTCGCTGGCGACGCTTTCGCTCCCCGCGATGGGCTACGGCATCCGCTACGAATTCGGCATTTTCGAGCAGGCGATCCGCAACGGGTACCAGGTCGAGCGGGCCGACGAGTGGCTCAAGTTCGGTAACCCCTGGGAGTTTGCTCGACCGGAGTACACGGTCCCGGTCGGCTTCGGCGGGCAGGTCCTCCATGTTCCGGACGAGCGAACCGGCGGCTTTCAGGTGATCTGGAAGCCCGCGACGAAGGTCATCGGCGTCCCGTACGACACGCCGACCGCCGGCTACCGCGTCAACACCGTCAACACGCTCCGCCTATGGGCCGCGCGCGCCGACCAGGAGTTCGATTTTCAGCTCTTCAACGGCGGCGACTACCTGCGCGCGGTCGAGGAGAAGAACGCGAGCGAGGTCATCTCGAAGGTCCTCTACCCGAACGACAGCTTCGAGCAAGGCCGCGAGCTTCGGCTGAAGCAGGAGTACTTCTTCGTCGCCTGCTCGATCCACGACATCGTCTGGCGCTACACGAAGCAGCACAAAGACTTCACGCGCTTCTCGGAGCGGGTCGCGATCCAGCTCAACGACACGCATCCTGCGGTCGCGATCGCGGAGCTCATGCGTGTTCTCGTGGACGAGCACCGCGTCGAGTGGGACGAGGCGTGGAAGCAGACGGTCGCGTCCTTCGGCTACACGAACCACACCTTGTTGCCAGAGGCGCTCGAGCGATGGCCCGTCGCGCTGTTTTCGCGCCTCTTGCCGCGCCACTTCGAGATCATCCAGGAGATCAACCGCCGCTTTCTGCGCGAGGTCATGGCGCATTTCCCGCACTCGCCCGGCCATCTCAGCCGGATGAGCATCCTCTCGGACGGTCACGATCGAGAGGTCCGCATGGCGAACCTCGCCGTCGTCGGCTCACACTCGATCAACGGCGTCGCGAAGCTCCATTCGGACCTCATCAAGTCGCAGCTCCTCAAGGACTTCTGCGATCTCTACCCCGAGCGCTTCAACAACAAGACGAACGGCGTCACGCTTCGACGCTGGCTCTACGAATGCAACCGTCCGCTCGCGGGCCTCATCACCGAGCGCCTCGGCGATGACGGCTGGGTGACCGAATACGAGCGTCTGAAGGAGCTGGAGCCGAGCGCCGAGGAGGCGGAGTTCCGAGCTCGGCTTCGCACGATCAAGATGGAGAACAAGCTCGAGCTCTCGAAGCTCATCTACACCCTCGTGAAGCAACGCGTGGATCCCACGTCGATCTTCGACGTGCAGATCAAGCGCCTGCACGAGTACAAGCGCCAACACCTCGCGGCGCTCCACGCGGTCACCCTGTACCTACGCGCGAAGCGCGGTGAGGACGTCCACCCCCGGACGTTCGTCTTCGGCGCGAAGGCGGCCCCCGGCTACCGCCGCGCGAAGCTCATCATCAAGCTCATCCACTCGATCGCGGACATCATCAACGCCGACAAACGGCAGAACGCGGTGCGGGTCGTGTTTCTACCGAACTACCGCGTCTCGCTCGCCGAGCGCATCATCCCCGCGGCCGATCTCTCCGAGCAGATCTCGACCGCCGGCATGGAGGCCTCCGGTACGGGCAACATGAAGCTCGCGATGAACGGCGCGCTCACCATCGGGACACTCGACGGCGCCAACATCGAGATCCGCGAGGCCGTCGGCGCGGAGAACTTCTTCCTGTTCGGTCTCGACGCGAGCGAGGTGCTCGAGCGGCGTCAGCAGCACTTCCAAGGGCACACCGTGCTCGCCGACCAGCCGCTCCTCGCCGAAGCGCTGTCCCTCATCAAGAGCGGCTTCTTCTGCCCGGAGGAGCGCGACATCTTCGCCCCGCTGATCGACGACCTGATGGGCTACGACCAGTACATGGTGCTCGCCGACTTCGCGTCGTACGCCGACGTGCAGAACAAGGTCGACCGCGCCTTCCGCAGCGCGGACGACTGGTCGCGAAAGGCCGCCTACAACGTCGCGCGCATGGGGAGCTTCTCGAGCGACCGCACCATCCGCGAATACGCAAACGAGATCTGGGACGTGGTGCCTTGCATCGTTCCCGAGCCGCGCAACCCCGCGATGGTGCCCCTGGCGCATCCCGACCCGGTCTGAGCCCGGACCTTGCACGTCACCGGTTCGCGTCACACATTGCGTTGCCCTAACCAGAATCGAGCCAGCCCATGAGCGCCCCGCCGGACGACTTCGACTCCGACGACGAAAAAGAAGGATCGGTAGAGACCAAGAAGCGCGAAAAGGCCGAAAAGGCGCGGCGTTTTCGCGTGCTGTTCCACAACGACGACTACACCACGATGGAGTTCGTCGTCCGCGTGCTGATGAAGTTCTTCCACAAGAGCGAGACCGAGGCGACGCAGATCATGCTCAGCGTCCACCACAAGGGCCACGGCGTTGCCGGTGTTTATCCGCGCGACGTCGCGGAGACGAAGGTCGCGCAGGTGATGGATTACGCGAAGGAGCACGGCATGCCGCTGCTCGTCACGGCCGAGCCTGAATAAGAGCGGAGCGAGAGGGGTCGCCAAGGACGCCAAGGGGAGAAAGAGAAAGAGAAGACAGAGGAGGATTAGGACGATGAACAGCGCCGCACGACCGAACGAAATCCAACTCTTCTCTCTTCTCCCTCCTCTGCCCTCGGCGCCCTTGGCGACCCCTCTGGCTTCTCAGATCTCGAAAAACAAATGAGAGGAAAGATGCGCATCAGTCCGGAGGTCGAGGTCGCGTTTGCCCTCGCCACCCGTGAGGCCCAGCGGAGGCGTCACGAGTTCGTCACCGTCGAGCACCTCTTTTACGCGCTCCTCTTCGACGAGGAGACGAAGGACGTGCTGCGCCATGCGGGCGGCAACGTCGAGGCGATGAAGAAGTTGCTCGAGGCGTTCTTCGACGACGAGCTCGAGGCGCTTCCCGCCGAGACGTTCGACTCGCCGTCGCTCAGCTTGGGCTTCCAGCGGGTCGTCGGTCGCGCGGCGATGCACGTGCAATCGAGCGGCAAAGAAGAGCTGAAGGGCAAGAATGTCCTCGTCGCGATCTTCGCCGAGCAAGACTCGCCGAGCGTCGCGTTCCTCGGCAAGCAAGGCATCGCGCGGCTCGACGTCGTGAACTTCATCTCGCACGGCGTCTCGAAGCTCGATGACGGCGTGTCGTCGCCCGGCGCGGAGCTCGGCGGCGACGCCGAGCAAGAAGGGGGCGACGGCGCCCCGAAGGTGAAAGACCCGCTCAAGGCCTTCGCGACGAACCTCAACGAAGAAGCCCAGCAGGGTCGCATCGATCCACTCGTCGGTCGCAGCATCGAGGTCGAGCGGACGATCCACGTTCTGTCTCGTCGCAAGAAGAACAACCCGCTCCTCATCGGCGACGCCGGCGTCGGCAAGACGGCGATCGTCGAGGGCCTCGCGAAGCGCATCGTGGAGGGAGACGTTCCCGACCCGATCAAGACCGCGACGATCTACGCGCTCGATCTCGGCGCGCTCGTCGCCGGCACGCGCTACCGCGGCGACTTCGAGAACCGCATCAAGGCCGTGCTGCGCGCGCTCGCCGACAAGCCCAACAGCGTGCTCTTCATCGACGAGATCCACACCATCATCGGCGCCGGCGCGGGCAGCGGCACGATGGACGCGTCGAACCTTCTCAAGCCTGCGCTCGCGTCGGGCAAGCTCCGCTGCATCGGCGCGACCACGTTCGAGGAGTTCCGCGGACACCTCGAGAAGGACAGCGCCCTCGCCCGTCGCTTCCAGAAGATCGAGATCGGCGAGCCGAGCATCGACGAGACGAGGCGCATCCTCGAGGGCCTCTCACCCAAATACGAGGACTTCCACAAGGTGAAGTACGCCCCGGAGGCGATCGAAGCCGCGGCGCAGCTCGCTGCGCGTTACCTCCGCGACAAGAAGCTGCCCGACAAGGCCATCGACCTGCTCGACGAGGCCGGCGCGGCGGCGAAGCTCGCGCACGGCGCCGGTCACGTCATCGTCGCCGCGGACGTGGAGCTCGTCGTCTCGAAGATGGCGCAGATCCCGCCGAAACAAGTCTCGAGCAACGACAAGGGCCAGCTGAAGAACCTGGAGCTGGACCTCAACAACGTCGTCTTCGGCCAGAACATGGCGGTGAAGACGATCGCCGGCGCGATCAAGCTCGCGCGCGCAGGTCTTCGCAGCCCCGAAAAGCCCATCGGCTCGTTCTTGTTCACCGGACCGACCGGCGTCGGCAAGACCGAGCTCGCGAAGCAGCTCGCCAAGTCTCTCGGCATCTCGTTCGTGCGCTTCGACATGAGCGAGTACCAGGAGCGGCACACCGTCTCGCGCCTCATCGGTGCACCACCCGGCTACGTCGGGTACGACCGAGGTGGTCTGCTCACCGAAGCGATGGCGAAGACGCCACACGCGGTTCTCCTCCTCGACGAGATCGAGAAGGCGCACCCCGACATCTTCCAGGTGCTGCTGCAGGTGATGGACCACGGCACCCTCACGGACAACAACGGCAAGAAGTCGGACTTCCGGCACGTGGTGCTCATCATGACGAGCAACGTCGGCGCCAGGGATCTGACGACGACGCGCGTCGGCTTTGGTGAGCGCGGCGTCGTCGGCGACGACGATCGTGCCTTCAAGAACCTCTTCAGCCCCGAGTTCCGGAACCGGCTCGACGCCCGGGTGAAGTTCGAGCCGCTCGACAAGTCGGTGATGGGTAGCATCGTCGACAAGTTCATCCGAGAGCTCGGAGCGCTGCTCGCCGATCGGGCAGTGACGATCGAAATCGACGAGGCTGCCCGCGCGCATCTCGCCGACAAGGGATACGATCCGATGATGGGTGCCCGCCCGCTCGCCCGCGTGATCGAAGACGACGTGAAGGCGAAGCTCACCGACTCGATCCTCTTCGGCTCGCTGGAGAACGGCGGCGTCGCGAAGGTCGGCTTCGACGCCGACAAGAAAGAGCTCACCTTCACCTTCGAGCCGCGCTCGGACGAGCCTTCGACAGAGCGGAAGGTCACCGAAGAGGCGGTCGTTTCGGACGGTGGACAATGAGATGACGCGGGCGGCGGTGTTGCTCGGAGCGGTATTGCTCGGGTGCTTCGCCGTCGCCTGCGGGTCCTCGCGGGACGACGCAGCGCAATCGTCGGCCGGGCCGAGCGCCGGCGCCGCGGCCGCGAGCTCGTCCGTAAACGAGTCCGCTGCTGCGAAAGCCGTCTGCGAGACCAAAACGGCGGACGAGCACTTCTGTGTCGAGATGGACGACGACGAGCTCGCGGCGGAGCGCGAAAAGAGCTGCGTCAGCGGCTTTGCGCGCGACCGCTCGTGTGCGCGTGAGGGTGTTCTCGGCGTGTGCCGTTTGCCGGATGGCAGCCTTCGCTTCGGGTACCCACCGAAGACGCTGAGCTCGCACGAGAAGGCGTGCAAAGAGCTCCAAGGAAGGTTCGCTGCTGGGTCCACGATCCCAGCGAAGGACAACCCCACCGTCGTCGCTTGCGAGGGCAAGTACGACGACGCGTGCGAGGAAGAAGAGATCTTCGTGAGCACACGCATCGGCGCTGCTGCCGACGAGTGCAAGGCGTTCGGCGGGAAGTTCCGCGAGACGGGCCGGCCGTGCGTTCGAGAAGGCGCCCGGTTTTCGTGCGATCTGCCGGGCAAACGCACGATCGTATCGAGCCACGTGACCTCGGCGGAGGCAGCCGAGCGCTTCTGCACCGAGCGCAACGGCAAGTACCGCGATCTCGCCCCACCCCCTGCGTCGTCCGCCACGGCGGCGGCCGCTTCGGCGAGCGCGCCGGTCGACCCGGACCCGTTGCCGGCAAAGCCCGACGTCGTGATCCGCCAGCAGTGACGGCGGACGCGGCTCAGTTCAACGAATAGGGCAACATCAGATCGAACGGCGCGATCGTCGCATCGAACTGCGAGCCGTCGGGCCGACGCATCTGATAGGTGCCGTGCATCGAGCCGCGCGGCGTCTCGAGCACACAGCCGCTCGTGTATTCGAAGTGCTCACCAGGGCGGAGCGTGGGCTGTTGGCCCACGACCCCGGGGCCTTTGACCTCTTCGATCTTCCCGTTGCCGTCGGTGATGATCCAGTGCCGGCTCTTCAGCTGTGCGACCTGCCCGCCCTCGTTCGCGATCTTGACCGTGTATGCGAAAACATACCGTTTCGCTTGCGGCAACGATTGCTGCGGCACGTACTGGGTGGTGACTGCGATGCGGATTCCCTCGGTAACGGCGACCGACACGAGCCGTTCGTAGACCGGGACGCGGCGGCGCGCAACCAGGGAGGAAACCTGCCAGGATTGACAGCTCCGATGCTCGTTCGCAGCTTGGCCGCACAATGTCGAACGGCGCGATCGTGATCGACTTCACTCCACTGTCGCTGCCGAACGGCACGTCGAACGCGTCGGAAGACGGCGCGAACGGCGACCGCGACGAGCCCGTGCAACGAGGCACGAGCGGCGAGCCGCCACAGAGCGAAAACAACACACCGCCCGGTGGCAACCATGGTTGGACCGGCATCGGCCCGTACGGCTCCGAGCGTGCGCTTCGCGAGGCAGCGCTGGTGCTCGCGTCGATGTCGATCACGCACCAGACGGTCTATGGCATCGGCGGCGGGTACCTCGTCGTGCGCGACGCCGACTACGACAGAGCGCGCACACATCTCGATCGCTACGAAGAGGAGAATCGGAACTTTCCGCCGCGACGCCGGGTCGAGCGCACGCGGTACATGGGCCCGCCGCTCGTCGCGATCGCATTCCTGCTCCTCGTCGCGTTCGCGTGGGTGACTGGTCCAGCTGCGAAACCGAACGGTGCATGGTTTCGCGAAGGCGCGAGCGTCGCGTCGCTCGTCCTCACATCGGAGCCGTTTCGCGCGGTCACGGCGCTCACGCTCCACGCGGACGGCGCGCACGTTCTGTCGAACCTCGTGTCGGGCGCGATCTTCGGGCGAGCGGTGGAGCGCCGCTTCGGGCCGGGCGCTGCGCTCTTCGGCATCGTGACCGCGGGCACGCTGGGCAACGTCGCGAACGCGATGTTCTTCGCCTCGCAAGGGATGGAGCATCGCTCGATCGGCGCATCGACCGCCGTGTTCGGTGCGGTCGGTCTACTCGCGACCTCACAGCTGATCCTCGGCGGCACCCGCGCCCCGATGACCGTTGGTCGGACCGGCACCTCGCAAGAAGGCAAGCGTCACTGGACGGAGTACCTCGCGCCGGTGATCGGCGGCATCGCGCTGCTCGGCGCGCTCGGCTCCGGGCCCGAGACGGACGTCCTCGCCCACGCCTTCGGCCTCGTCGCCGGCTTGTTCGTGGGGATCCCCATCGCGCTCGCCATCCGTCACTGGCACAAGAGCTTCGTCTGGCGCCGTGGCCACATCGTCGCCCAGGCAGCGCTCGGCGCGATCGCCCTCGGCGCGGTCGGCGCGAGCTGGGCATTGGCGCTGTAGGTCACGCATCTCGCGTAGACTCCTCGCGCCTCGCTTCGCTCGTCGCTCAGGCCGAAACTCCTCCCGCCTCGCTTCGCTCGTCGCTCAGGCCGAAACTCCTCCCGCCTCGCTTCGCTCGTCGCTTCGTGCCGCGCTGCCGCCCGCCTGACGGGCCTGACCCGAGCGCGACTTCGATGTCCCCGCAGAGCGCTTCTTTTGGGAGGGTCTGCG
>JABFXY010000182.1 GCA_013361525.1 Polyangiaceae bacterium
GCGCGAGTCGCTAGCCTTTCGCCTTCCTCGACGTTCGACGCGCCACCCGAGCCGCGCGGGTCTGACGCGCGACGGATTTGCTGGCGGTGGTGGTCCGCGGCGTCTTCACGAGGAAACCAGCACCGACAAGCTTGAGCGCGATCTTGCGGATGGCTGCCGCGTCGAGGCCCTTGGCAGCTCGCCAGGACCGCACGTCCGAAATCGCGAACACTCTGCGCCGCAGGATCTCCTGCAGGAGCCCTGCGACTCCCTTGCCGTGGATATGCACGATGCGCCCTTGCCCGAGCAATGCCGCCGTTCCATCCGGCGCCACCGACAGGATGGGACGGACGCGCGGCGGAATGCTGACCACGTCCCCATCGGTGAGCTCCACATCGTCAGAGCCACGGAGGTTGTCCTGGCTCCCGAGGAAGTTGCGGAACCACAAACGCGACACGTCGCCGTCGTTCTCCGCCATCCTGGCGATGAGCTGACTCACGCCGAGCATCCGCTCCTTCACCTCTCGGCGAGCTCGCTCCGATATCGTGCCCGTCCGAAGCTCCTCGACGCTCGCGAACGGAAACGGGCCGCGCCACCGTTCCTCAACGAGGCACGCCTGCCGAACCACCTCCAGGATCGATTCGATCGAAGGCTCTGCCGTCAACTTGAGGTTGAGCGACAACGAGGTCGAGTCCGTCGCACAGGCGCTATGCCACACGCCCGGCGGAATGATCAGCATGTCCCCTGGACGCAACGTCCGCTCCTGGAACCCCTGCTCCTGAGGCGACGGCACAGTCCCCGGCTTCGGCTCCCAGTCCGAGTCACCGAACCACTCCAGGCGCGTGCCTTCGCGATAGCCGCCGACACGAATGCTCCACGGAACGGCCGCCCGCTCGGCGTACTGCCACTTCTTTTCGCCCTCGAGCTGAAGCGTGATCGCGACACCGCTATCGATGTGAAAGAACGAAAAGCCCGTCCCAGGCGGCGAGTAGTAACAGTGGACCGAGGCAGCGCCGGGAAACCCGAGCGCTTCCTCGGCGGCGAGACAGAGCTCTCGTAGCTCCGCGGACGCCTTGTCCAGCTGCGATACACACACCGTATTGCCCGAGCGAAGCGCGCGGCTAACGGTGTTCTGATCGAATGCGATCGGAAACTGAAACTCGGTGAGCGCGATCTTGGGGAGAATCGCTCCCTCGCGCTTGCCGGCGCTGACACACTTCCAGAACGCCGCCTTGCTGAACAGCGCGCTGAACTTGTCCGGACGGCCGGGCACATACGCAGCGAGCCCTTGCTCGATCGTTTCGACGAGCTCGGACACCTGCATGGGCGAGATCACCGATGCGAATTCCATGGTCATTACCCCTCACTGGACGAACCCGCGATCGGTGATCGTCGTGCCCTCTACTCAGTAGTCGGCGTCGATCTGGACACGATGCTGTGCAAACCGTGCGATCGCTTCATCGGTGAAATGAATCTCCTCACGCATCAGCTCGACGAGTCGCGCTCTGCGCTCGGCAGAGCCGATGATCGCATTCAGCTCTGCCTTCGACTGCGCCGGTTCCTTCGACTTGAGCGCAAGCGTCTTCGGCTTCGTGGTCGCGCGTTTCACTACCGACTTCTTCTTTGCCATTCTCATTCCCCTTTTCTCGTGTGAATGCCTGTACAGCAAGCAAGCCTAGCGTTGTCGAGCCCACTTCTTCTGCTGGGCCCTCTCGATCAGTGCCGAAACTTCCCCGATAGACGACAGCCGCTCGCGCAACGCATCCGCGCGTCCCTCCGTCGGCCATCCATCCACCCCCAAGAGCGGCTCGGGCGCGCTGCGCCCGAATGCTTCACGAACGGACGTGGACAGCACATCTCCGGCAGTGGCCGTGTCGATGTCTGCCGTGATGTGGACCGACCGCTCCTCGGTCGTACCCGCCCAATGCACGACGCCGCGCGGAATGTAGAGGAGGTTCCCGGTCGCGAGCTTCACCGTCTGGCGCACGCGCGGCCGCCCCTCGTACTTGACGATGTATCCCTGCCGCAGCGTCGGAAGTTGCACGGCGCTGTCGCCAAGACTCCAGGTCTTCGCTCCTTCGAGCTGCAGCACGAAGACGTCGAGCGTATCGAAGTGCGGCGGAAAGCCCTGTGCCGCCGGCGGCGTCGCAAACACGGTCAGCGTGACCTGCGCACCGAGCGCGGCTCCCAGTTCCTTCGCAAACTCCGCCCACCGCAGATCGAGACGCTCGATGTAGTTGATGATCAGCGTTGCGCCGTTCGCGTGAACCTCGTGTGCCCATGCCGCGAGCGCGGCAGGTGACGCGTTCCGAGGAGGAACGAGCACGGCCCCGTTCACGTTCGCACGTAGACGACGGGGATTGGCCTCGGCCGTCGCGCGAATCAGCGCGTTCAGCTCGTCGACAGGAAGCGACCTCTCCGTGACCCGACTCGAAACGTGGAGCGGTGCACGTTCGAAGTGCTCGGCATAGAACGTGGCCTGCGGGAGGCCCCCCAGCAGCTCATCGAGCAACGACAACGGAATCTCCTCGGGTTCGCCGCGCTGGCGTCGGTGCAACGACGGTCAGCACACCTTCGCGTGCGAGTCGCCGAACGGTGGCCAGTCGCGCGTCCACCGTGAAGCGCTCGGACAGATCCTTCGCCGAAAAGGCCCCTCGACGATTGGCGATCTCCTCGAGCAGCGGTCGAGCGGCCAGTGGAAAGATCAGGCCACCAGGTGCGGCGTCTCGCTCGGCCACACCTCCAAGCCCGGGGACGAACACGTACAACGACGTGGGCTCTTCCGATCTGGCCAGCAACGAACCGGGTCGAGTCTCGACACGACTCTCGCTCGTGAGCTCGGGCGCAGCATGTAACGCTGCCAGATGTCCACCGGCACCGGGCCGATGCTCGTCGGCAAGGCGAAGCTTCACGCGCTCCCATGCCCGGCGCTGCATCTCCGACGACGCGGCATGCTTCGACAACACCTCGACGGCATCCGCGTAGGCTTCGCGCCGCAGTGTGAACCGGAGAGCAGGATCCAGCTCGGTAGCCACCTCGACGAGGCAATCCAGCAAGTCGGCGGCGGTGAGTGGTTCGATCGTCAGCACCACCAACACCGCGTAGGTGCTCTCTGCTCGGCACTCTGCCTGACGGTCACTCGGAACGTAGAGGGCATCACCCGGCTTCATCCGAATCGAACGCGCTGTCTCGGCGATCGTCCACGCAGCGGTCCCCGCGGTCTGCACGACGACCCGACGTGACGCGCAGGACATACCGTGCGAGCTCGCGACGCCGGAGCTCGCCAGGAGCACCGCATCGACGGAGACGTGCGACAGCAACTGACTCGCGGTATCCGCGGCGAGACTCGCCAGGCACGGGACCACCGTGTGGGCATTCTCGTAGCGGAGTGTGTGCCCCTCGCCATGACGGTCGATCGCCCAGCGGAAGAGATCCTTGCTCTCCGGCCTGCGCGGCACATCGACCTCTCGATCGCCTTGGTGCACGGCAAGGTGCTGGAGCAACGCTTGCTCCTGACACCACAGCAGCTCCTCGAAGTCGTCGATGTCGAACGAAGCAGCTGAATCCGCCGACGGAAAGTGACGAGCCCGTCCGCTCCGCAGCAACGTCGCGAGCTCGTCCACGCTCGTGGCGCCCAGCGCGCCTGCCAAGCTGGACGCATCTCGCTTCGAGCGCATCGACCTTCCCATCACGTCTGGCGACGTCCCTGTCGATCGCGCGAGTCGAGCGAGCGTGCCCCTGCCATTGCAACCACCCTCATCCAATCCATCCAGCTCTCCTCAATGCGACCGCTTCCAAAAATGCTAACGCAAGGCGCACGGATCGCGTCAACCCGGCGGACGGGAAACGTCCGGGTAAGTCAGCTGCCGCAAAATGTTGCACCCTCGCTCGCTCGCGACCGCGCATGTTGGGCCGCGTGGCCGACGACCGGGGGTGCGATTCAGCGCGGCACGAGCCACGCGTCGAACGGCGCGTAGTACGAGCCGCCGGCGACGGTGTTGTCGGGACGGAAGAGATCGAAGTTCGCCGGCAGGCTCGGATAGTCGGGGCTCGAGAACCCGCGGACCTCCCAGACCGAGTACTTGTTGAAGGTCTGGCCGAACTCGAACGGCTTCATGCCGGCGGGAAAGTGCGGATTGTCGAACCGCAGCCACACGCGCAGGCAGTCCGGGTCCGCCGGATCGTTCTCGTCGCCGTTGACGCATGGATCGTGAATCTGCGTGACGCCGATTGGACGGTTGCCGGTGAAGGTCACGTTCGAGAACGTCGCGACCTTCTCCTGGATGAAGACGTAGGCAAGGATCGAGATATCGTCGACGGTGGTGTTGGTCAGGCGGTTGTTCTCGTTGAACGGGATGGCCTTCGCGCCGACGGAGGCGAGGCCGTTGTCGGTGAACACGGAGTTGGTGAATACGAACGGGTTGAGGTAGGCGCCCCAGTGGATGCCGTAGCCACCGTTCGACCACACCTGGTTGTCGTCATAGGCCGGCTGCACGATCTCGTTGTTGGTCCAGATCAACGCGCCGTGGCCAACGTTGTCGTGCGAGACGTTCCCGCTGAACGTGAAGTCCGCCGGGCGGCCTGACCCGCCCTCGGCCCACTGGAAGCCGGCGATGTCATCACCGTCGCCATCCCAGCC
>JABFXY010000126.1 GCA_013361525.1 Polyangiaceae bacterium
ACCGGCGGCGGATTGCCGGAGAACCTCCCCCGCGTGCTGCCGCAGGGCCTCGGCGCGCGGCTCGATCTGTCCACCCACCAACGCCCGGCGATCTTCCAGATCATCGAGCGGGGTGGCCCCGTCGACGAAGCGGAGATGCGCCGCACCTTCAACCTGGGCGTGGGCCTCTGCGTCGTCGTGGCGACTGCAGCAGCGGATCGGGCCATCGCCGCCTTGCAGGCCGCCGGCGAGCGGGCGTGGAAGCTCGGCGAGATCGTCGAGCGACCCGAAGGCGAGCGCATCCTGTTCGCCGGCGACTGAGCCTTTTTGCGACGCAGCATCTCAAATCGATAGCAAGCTGTTTCGGTCACCCTTGACGCTCCGGAAGTCGTGTTGCACTGCAACATGACCATGCTGGAACGTTACGAGCTCTTCGGACCCTCTCAAGACCGCTTCGGCAACCCTGCGCCGCTCGGCCTCCTCGGCCTCGCGATCGCGTGTGGTGCGCTCGTACCCATTGCGCTCGGCTCGAGCCTCACACCGAACGCGTTCGCGAGCGCGGCGGTGTACGCGCTGCTCTTCGGCGGCGGCTGTCAGCTCCTCGCCGGGCTGATGATGTTCGCGAACAAGAACAGCTTCGGCGGCACCGTCTTCAGCTGCTTCTCGTTCCTCTGGGCGATGAACGGGTGGAGCTTTTGGAGCCTCTCGCAGGGCAAGGTGCCAGACCACGCCGTAGGGCTTGCCGTGGAGATCGTCCTCTTGGTGATCTTCTCCGCGCTGACGTGGGGCTTCGGCCACCTGGGCAAGATGCTCTTCGTCTTCCTTCTCGATATCGATCTGTTGTTCGTGTTCCGGATCATCCGAAGCGTCACGCACACAAAAGCGATGGAGATGCCGATTTTGGCGTGCACGCTCGGCCTCGGGCTCATCGGCCTCTGGCTCGCGTTCGGGGCGCTGTTGAACCCGATCGTCGGTCGGCCGGTGTTCGGCGTCGGCGCCCCGCTCTTTTACGCCCCGAAGAAGGAGAGCTTCGATTGGACGGTTCGGCGAAACCTCTTCGCGAACCTCTATCGGCAATGGCAAAAAGAAGCGTTCCGTCCCATTCACATGGACACGCTGCGACAAGACATGAAGTCGAGCGGCATCGAGCGCGCCCTGGAGCCCGACCTCTTCTATTTGTCGGAGCTCGGCTTCGTCGTCTTGAAGGTGTCCGAGGCGGACCCTCATTCTATCGAGAGTGTTCGACTCCACGCGAAGGGCGTCGATATCCACGAGCAGCTCGTGCTCGGCAAATACGCGCCGGCTCCCGCGGCGGCTCATTGACGAGCCGCCCTCTGCGGTAGCTCGATTCGGCGTTCCAGCGCCGGTCTTCAGCCCCCTAGTCCGCCCGAAGGGCGGCCAACCGACAATGAAGGGGCTGTCCAGACAGCCCCCTAAGCCTCTCGGTCCGCCCAGAACTTCGCCATGGCGGGCCAGAGGCCTTTTGCGGCTTTCTTCGACACCACAGCCCCGACGTGCCCGCCCGGCAGGTGAAGCCGGTGTTTGTCCCTCGAGGCGATCTTCTCCATCACGACGGCCGCGCTCGGCCAGGGGACGATGGCGTCGTTCTCGAACGTGACGACGAGCGTCGGGCACCGAACCTCGGACAGGTGCACCGCGTTCGCACCGAGCTTGAAGCGGTCGTTGACGAGCGCATCTCCTCGATAGAGCTCGTCGATGTACGTGCGATAGCTCGCGCCGGGGAAGCTCACATTGTCTTGCCCCCATGTCTCGAGTGCCAAAAAGCCATCGAGAAACTCGTCGTCCCAGGCTCGGTCGAGCATGCTGACGGTCTTCGCGGCCGTCATCGTCGGACGCAGCATTTGAAACGTCGACTGCATGAGCTGCCACGGCACATTGCCCATTGCTTCGATGAGCGCGCCCGTGTCGAAGGATCGCGTACGCGTCCAGCGAGACAACATGCCGTCGTCGTGAAAGCCGACGGGTGTCGCGAGCAACGTCAGGCTCGCGACATGCTGCGGCCGGATGGCGGCGTGAATCAGCGCGAGCGTGCCGCCGAGGCAATAGCCGAGGACATGCGCCTTCTGCGCCCCCGAGCGCTTACACGCCGCGCGGATCGCGCGTCCGATATAGCGATCGGCGATATCCTCGAACGTGACGAAGCGGTCTTCGTCGGTGGGTGTGCCCCAGTCGATGCAATAGACGTCGTGGCCCTGCGCGACGAGCCATTCGACGAAGCTCTTTTCGGGCATCAAATCGAGCACGTAGTGCCGATTGATGAGCGACGGCACGAGGACGACCGGCGTCTTGTGGGCCAGGCCCTGGGGCCGCCGGTCGTAATGGAGCAATCGCCATTTGTTCTCGGCGTGCACGACCGTGGCCGGCGTCACGCCCACCCGCGGCATCGGCTTCGTGAAGCGCCGCGCCAGCGTGAAGATGCGGTCGATCACGGCGATTCCTCGTAGAGCGACTCGAACTCTCGCTCGAAGGCCTTCCACACGTGCTTTCGGCGCACCTTCAGCGTACTCGTGAGGTGGCCCCCCGCGACGGTCAGCGGCACATCCATCACGCGGAAGCGTTTGATCTGCTCGTACTTGGCGAGATCTTGATTCACCCGCTCGATCGCCGACGCGACCCACTGCTGAATTGCGACGGGGCGACCGCCGTTGTCGATGCCCTCGCGCGCCAAGCGCTGCGCGACCGCTTCGGCGTCGAGCCAGACGCCCGCGACGACGTACTTCTTGCTGTCGCCGTAGACGACCGCGTGAGACACGAGCGGCTCGTCCGCGAATCGAAGCTCGATGTTCGCCGGGGCGACGTTTTTGCCGCCGGCAGTGACGAGGATTTCCTTCTTCCGATCGACGATCTGAAGAAACCCATCTTCGGTGAAGCGCCCGACGTCACCCGTTCGGAACCAGCCGTGGTCGGTGAAGCACTGCCGTGTTGCGTCCGGCTCTTTGTGATAACCGGCAAACACGTTGGGCCCCCGCGCCAAGATTTCGCCGTCCTCGTCGAGCTTGAGCTCCACGGACGGCAGCGCCTTTCCCACCGAGTCGAACCGGAAGTCGTCGGGGCGATTCAGCGTCAAGGTCGGGGAGCACTCCGAGAGACCATATCCTTCCAGGATCAAGAGGCCATTGCGATAGAAGAGCTCTTTGACCTCGCGCTTGAGGCCTGCGCCGCCCGAGAGGCAGAACCTGAGCTTGCCGCCGGTCGATGCAGCGAGACGCGCTCGTTGGCGCGCCGCATCGGTCTCCACCATGGCCGCACCGGCGAGCTTCTCCCAATAGGCGGGGACGCTGAAGAAGACGTCCGGCCGCACCTCGGGGAGCCGCGTGAGGGCGTTGGAAGGGTCCGCGAGGTACGTCGTCCACCCGAGCGAGTCGGCGACACATGCTTCGCCGAACCCGAAGATGTGGCTCATCGGCAGCCACAGAAGATCGGTATATCCCTCCTCCAACAGGGGCGCGAAACAGCGCAACCAATCGAGCCCGTTGTGCCCGACGTTGGAGTGGGTGAGCGGCACGCCTTTGGGGTTACCGGTGGTTCCGCTCGTGTAGAGCATGAACGCGTTGCGATCGAGGGTGAGCGCGTCGATGCTCGCCCGGAACCAGTCAGGGTGTTGCTCGTCGCGCTCCGCCCCCCGGGCGAGCGCCGACTCGAACGTGAGCACACGGCTCTCGATCTCGTCGATACCGGGGGTCGCTCGACCCTGGTCTTTGAGATGTTTGAGCGCTGCGTGAACGACACTCATGTCGTCCATCACGATGAATCGGCGAACCGCGCGGTAATCGTCCCAAGCTGCGAGCACACGGCCCACGAGCTCGCGGCCCGCCACGAAGACGAACGATGCATCGCAATGGCGCGCCACGTACGCAGCCTGCTGTGCAGTGCTCGCCGGATAGATCGGGACCATCACGCCCTGCGCCGATTGAATGCCCATCGCCGCGGCCATCCACTCGACGGAGTTGGCGGCGAAGATGCACGCGCGCTCGCCGGGCTCCATCCCGGCGCCGGCGAGGAACGAGGCAATCCCTCGGATCTTTGCCGCGTAACCGCCCCACGTGACCGCGCGCCAATCGTTACCGTCCGGCACCATGAAGCGGACGCGGGTACGCCGTTCTTCCAATCGGTCGAAGACGGCGTGAGGAGCGGGGCGAATGGTTTCGTAACGCGCGAGGTCCAACATCGCAGGCTCCTACTGGTTCGATTCCGACTTGAGGGACGCGAGCTGCTCTTCGAGATCCATGAGGCGGCTCTGGATCTGATTGAGGGCGTGGAGCGTGCGCTCTTGGTCGCGTTTGGTCGGTAGGCCGACGAGGCCCCAGGCGGCCGCTGCGCCCTTGTCGGCCGCCGCTTTCGTCTTCATCATCGCGGTGAGCCAAGCGCCGGCGGGCTCGAGGACGAGGGGGCTTTTCATCCAGGCCTCGACGACCTTGGCGGTCGAGGTCTCCCACGCATTGAAATACTGCTTGAACGCGTCCCACCCGAACATAACGGCTCCTTCCGCGCGGCTTCGTGGCCCGCGCCGACGACTCTCAATATCCGAGGCGGCGTAGCTCCGCGGCTTCTTCGAAGTCCGGGGACGTCTCCCCGTCTTTGCTCGTCGCGCGCGCGACCTCGGCGAAACACTCGGCGAAGAACGAGGTCTGATAGCGCACGACGGATTGCCCGACGGCCGGCTCGACCGTCACCTTCGTGCGCACGCGATGCACCTGCTCGAACGTGAGCTGCAAGAGATCGATCGTGCCGATCGCGTCGACCGAAACCTCGTACGTGTCGCGGCCTGCATAAGGCAAACCCTGCACGACGCCGTTCACGATCTCACCCGTCGATACGAAGGATTGGCCGACCTCGACCGGAAGCTTCAAAACGACGATCGGCGGGTCGTAGACGAGCAGCGTCCGGCCGTTCTCCGGATCCATTTCGCTGGATGCGATGCCGAGCAAAAGCAGGCCGTCGTCGCGCACGAGCCCAATCGACTCCAGATCACCGGTTCGATCGAACGGTGTGACGAATGCACCCTCGGCGAAGGAGCTTTGGTACCACTTGCCCTCGAGCGACGATGCCGTGACGGTGAGGGCCTGGTCGTCGGCAAAGTCGGTCGCGAAATCCCAAATGAGCTCGTCACCGTCCATCTCGCCCGCGAGGTCGACGGGACGCGACGCGTCCGGCGGCGAAACCACATATCGAACGGGGACCCCGATCGCCGGTACGAGCTCGTCCGAGTCGATTTGCTCGTCGAGATTGGGAACACACTCGAGCACCGGCTGCACGGGGTCCGCTGCCGGATCACGATCCGGCGGGACGGTGAGGTTGTCGCCGCACGCGTAGGCGGGAACGAGCGCGAGGACGAGACAAAGTCGTTGATGAAGCATCGTCAGGGCCCTCGATACGTATAAGAGAGACGAAGCCGCCAGAGCTGAGCCGGCTTTGCGAACAGCCCCAGCTCCACGTTGTCGAGGCCGGCGAACGGGATGAGCGTCGCTTGCTCGAGATCGGCGCGGAAGCCGAAGTCGCTCGCGTAGGTGATCGTCGGATCGATCTCGAAGCCGAGCAAGCTCGCTTGCCCGGGAGCGGACTCGGGGACGGCCGCGAACGAAAGCACACCGGCGAGACCGACCGTCAGCTTTCCGCGAATGCCCGTGACGAGGTCGTATTGAACGTGCGGCTTCACGTAGACGGCGTCCGTCACGGTGCCGATGATCTCGCGAAAGAGGATTCGATCGACACGGTAATCCGGGTGAAATCGGAAGTTGTTCACCTCGCGGTCGAATGGAGGGTTGGCCTGGGGGCCGTCGAGATCGCCTGCGACCCCGGGCAGCTCCCCCGGAGGCACGATGGCGCCGAAGCCCGGGGCCGCGTCACCGCTCGCAAAGCCGGCATCGAGCCCGCCGCGCAGGCGATAGGTGTCGTCGCGAAACTCCGTCTCGAGCGCGGCGCCGAATTGATTGGAGAGAACCGGCTCGCGGTAGAGGACGCCGGGGATGAGGCTCGGCTGCTCGACGGAGGCATGTAGATAGGTGCCCTCCGCTTCGGCGCGGAAGTTCTTGCCCTCGAAGCGAAGCCATAGGTCCGCCGCGACGGCCTCGAATCCGCGCGCCATCACCTGTCCGGGCTCGAGCGGAATAGGCTGCGCAACGGGGAGATAGGTCGCCGGAACGTCGGCATCCTGGAATCGATAGGAAGCGAACGCGCCGTATTCGGGCGTAACCTTGCCTGCTGCATTGCGGCGAGCACGCGCCTCCGGGCCGCGCCATTTCGTTACCGCGAAGGTGAAGCTATGAACGATGGCCTTCGGCTCGACATCGATCCAGCGAAAGTCCCCTCGGTCACGAACCGGAGGGCCCGATGCCGTAAAGTCGTAGGCGACCGCCCATAGATGATCGAGCAGCGGCGCGACGAACGCGATGCGGTCCGCCGAATCACCCCCGTCACAATCGAGGCAATCGCCGCCATTGGCGAACATGCCGAGGCCCCATTGATTGCCCATTCGGCCGAACGACAGGAGGCCGAACGGCGTGAGGATCTCGGCGTAGGCACGGCGGAGCCGGAAGAGCGGCTGATCCGCACGTTGCGACGTCGACGCCGACGGGACACCTTCGGGCATGCTGCCGAGCAGAACGTTGTCGAGCGCGTCGAGGCGCACCTTGAGCGCCATCCCGCCCCAAGGCGCATAGAGATGTACGTCGGTTCGAATGCGCGTATCCGCCGCCGTGAGCAGCTGCGCCGTCGGGTCCGAGAGCGACACCGGAAAAAAGATTTCGCCCGACGGCGTCGGCCCCCGATCCAAATCGAGGTTGTAGAAAAGCGACCCGCGCATCCGGAAATACCCGGATAGCTCGATGAACGACGGGGGCGCCTGCAGGTCGGTGCCGTGGTCGGTCAGACCGCTCGCCACGGCGGTCGCGGGGGTGAGCGTCGCGCAAGCGAACGCGGCGGTGCGGAGGAGCTTCATGGCTGCTGCTTCTCCTCGGCGGGCTCGGCTTCGGTCGGCTCGGGCTTCGGCGCGGTCGGCTCGACCTCGGGCTTGGGCGACTCGGGCCTGGGTGAGCTCGCTGCGGGCGCCTTCGGTGCCATTTCGCCGAGGAACGCGACGAGGTCGCGGGTCGAAGGCGTCGCGGCTTCGATCATCGGAAAGTGACCACATTGCGGGTAGACGACGAGCTTCGCCTTCGGCAGCTCTTTCGAGAGGCGCTCGCCGTATTCGAGCGTCGTCACCCGATCCTCACGACCCCAAAGAAGGAGCGCAGGTTTGTCGATCGACTTGTATTTGGTCTCGACGTCCTCGAACCGTTGACCGCGAATCGCGGCGAGCGCGGCAGCCTTGGTCCCTGGGCGCGACAGCTGATCTTCGACCGTCTCGACGAGCTCTTCGGTGACGTATTTGTGGTCGTAGAAGGCAATGGCCATCTTCTCGTCCGAGCGCTGATCGTAATACGCGCCGATCAACGCCTCGCCGAGGCCGTCGGCGCGTGACCACAAGAAGAAGCCGGGGAGTTGATCGGCGTAGACCCACGCATCGTACAGGGCAATCCGGTCGACGCGGTCGGGCGCGAGGAGCGCGACCTGCAACGCGACCGACGAGCCCCAAGAATGCGCAACGAGGGCGACCGGTCCTTCGACGCCCCGCTCTTCCAAAAGGCCGAGGACGATCTCCGCCTGGGCCTTCGGCGAATAGTCGCCTTCGGGCCGACCGCTATGGCCAAATCCCTTCAGGTCCAACGCGATGACCCGATGTTTGCCCTTGAGCGCTTTGCGGATGGAGGACCAAGCCCCCATCGACGAAGCAAAGCCGTGAATGAGCACCACGACGGGGCCTTCACCCTCGTCGACGTAATGAATCGGTGTTCCCTTGATGGTCGCGAAGGTCGCGCCTTTGGGCGCTCCGTCGATGCGACCTTCGTGAAAGGAAAGACACCCGGTCGACGCGAGCGCAATCGACAATACGAGGGCGATGGAAGCACGCCGCGTCGTCATGGCGTCAGCCGGCGTACTTCTGCGAGGTCGCTGAACTCGTCGTCCGTCTCCCCCGATTGGGAGTTCATGGTCGCGATGGTGCCGAAGCACTCGGTGACGAACGCAAACGTCTTTTGGGTGGTGACGAGGGCGCCGACCGTACGCGTCAAATCCACCCGGACCCGGAGTGAATCGAAGGTCGCAAACGGCGTCACGACGTTTCCGCGCTCGTCGACGCTGTTTTCGTAGGTCTCGAAGTAAACGCCGTAGACCCCGGTGGCGTAACCGCTCACGGTCGAATCCGTCGTCCACGTGTCGCCGACCTGAAGGGGAAACTTCAAGACGGCGACCGGCGGGTCGTATTCGAGCTCGGTGCGATAGAGACCGTCCTCGGGCGAGACGACGCCGCGGAGGAGCAATGCTTCGTCGCTCAGCTCGAAGACGCCGAGAAGATCCTCGGACTCCGAGAGGCGTGATGCGTAGGTCGCGCCGGGGAATGTCGCCTCGTACCAGGTGCCCGCGAGCGGCAGCGTCTCGAGGAGCGTCGTGTGATCGCCTTGCAGCGCGGTCGAGAGATCCCAAGTCAGAACGCCGTCGACCTCGCTCCCCGCCGTGGAGAGGGTGACGTCGGTCGCGACGCGGAATTGCGCCTCGAGACCAGCTTCGAGAGGAATCTCGTCGCGCGAGACGATTCCTTCGTGTCCAGGGCTGCAGAGGCCGCTGCTGCCGCCGGCGCCGCCCTCGGGGCCGCCGCCGTCGGCGGGCCCGGCGCCGGAGCCACCCATTGCGTCTTCGCCGCCATTGCCGCCGTCATTCGTCGTACCGCCGGAGCCGCCGTCGGCGCTCGTGTCGATGCACACGCCGTCGTTGCACGCGCCGGACTCGCAATCGGCGCCGGACTCGCATTCCGCGCCGACGGGGCTGCCGACCGCGCACGCGGACACGAGCAGCAGGAGCGCAGCGAGCCCCAGACGTCCGGCCCGGGCAGCGTGACTGCCACCGAGGGTCGAGAAATGATCTCCGAAACGAGCCCCGCCCAGCTGCTTGCTCATACTTCCTGCCCTTCCGCTTCGGCCAGCTGCGATGTTGCGACGCAACACGAGCAGCGGCGGGCTATATGCGGCGACCGTTGGCGGCTGTCAACACTCTTTCTTGTGCTATGCGGAAACGTCGATGTTGCGGCGCAGAACGATGCGTGCGACGACTCCGCCGATGGCCGTGACGACGATCAAGAAGTACTCGAATCGGCGCCTCTACGACACCGATGAGAGTCGCTACATCACGCTCGACGAGCTCACCGAGCGGATCAAGCGCGGCGTCGACGTCCAGATCGTGGACGCGAAGACGGGTGAGGATCTCACGCAGGCGACGCTCGTGCAGGTCGTCCTCGAGACGAAGGCAGCGCGCCTCTTGCCCGTCCCGCTCCTCGCGCGGCTCATCCGCATGCAGGACGATGCGCTGGCGGACTTCTTCAGCCGATACGTGTCGTTTGCCCTCGAAATGTACCTGACCGCGAAGTCCGGCGCGCAGGCTCTGTCGCCGTACGTGCCGTTCGCGAACCTGCCTTTTTCCGCGGGGAACGCATTCGCCCGCGCGCTCGGGGGGATGCCGTTTTGGGGTGAAGGGCCGGGCTATCCGCAGCAGCCGTACCCGCCCGGTTACGGCCCCCAGCCGCAGGGAGGCGGGTACCACGTCCCGCCTCCGCCACCTCCTTCACCACCGCCGCCTCCTCCCGGGCCTGCACCGCCCGACGCATCGGACGTCGCCGCGCTTCGAAATGAGCTCGAAGAGCTGAAGAAGGAGCTTCGCGGCAAGCGCGGTAAGCGCTCTTGATTTGTTGCGGTGCAACAAAACCTCGTTGACAGGGTCCAGCCCATGAATATTGTGGGCCTCGCCGGTGCACGAAGCACCGCAGAAAGCGAGATGCCCATGTTCTCTGGTCCCTTTACGCAGTCGCAGCAATTCCTCGACGTCTGGACGAAGCTCACGTCGGAGCAGATCGCTCGCTTCGAGCAGATGACGGCGCAATACGAAGAGGCGCAGCAGAAGGCGCTCGAGCGCGCCTGCGAGGCGATCGACGAGACGGCTCGCCTGATGAAGGAGTCGATCAGCTACGCCGCCCACCTCTCGGACGAGTGGCGCAAGATTGCGGTCGAGCAGGGCAAGAAGGCCGCCGAGACCGCAGCCAAGGCTTGATGTGCCGACCGCAATCGGCGGCGGCCAGCGGGGCTATTCGACCGCCATCGAATAGCCCTTGCGAGCGATGTAGACGATCGCGCGGACATGGCCATTCGAGCCCGTGATGCGGCTCATCGTGGCCGATTCGGCGAACGTCTCCGCGTCGGTCGGTTCGGAGGTGCAAGCCGTCACGGCGGCGTCGGCCGCGGGCCCGTCGGCGGTGAGCTCGATCTCCGTGCGACACCGCTCCTTCTTGCACTCGAATGCGTGAATCTTCCCGCCCGGGGATAGGGCCTTTTCGAGGCGGGGTTTGCAGGCCGTTTCGGCGACCTTGGCCCAGGCCGGGTCGTCTGCTTCGTTGGTGAAGCGCTCTTCCCAATAGGCGACGAGCGCCTTACCGGACAGTGTCGCGGCCTTGCGTTTGGCGCGCAGCTCCTTTTCGAGAGCGGGACGCGCGTCGGCGGGCGCCTTCGCGAGGCGCTTTTCGAGATGTCGCTCGAACTCGGCCTCGCTCATCTCCTCGATCGGGGCGTAATCGACACGAAGCTCTTCCATTTCGGCGTGGAGCTGCGCGATGTCGGCTTCGAGGGCCTCGATACGATCGGAGAGGAACCGCTCACCCGGGGCGAGGGGGACCTTCCCCCCGCTGCTGCTGCAGGCCGCCAGCGCGAGCAGCGCGACGGACGGTGCGAGACGTTTCATCCTTTTGCCTCGAGCGTGCACGCGACGAGCTCGATGCCGAGGCGCTTCGCGAAATCGAAGATCCGCTCGTCCCGGTAGAACTCACCGTAGGCGATCCGGACGATGCCTGCGTTCGCCAGCATCTTGAAGCAGTTCCAGCAGGGGGAGGCCGTCACATAAATGTCCGATTGATCGATACGCACGCCGTTGCGCGCCGCCTGAATGACGGCGTTTGCTTCCGCGTGGATCGTTCGAACGCAATGGCCGTCCTGCATGAGGTGACCTTCTTCGTCGCAATGGGGCAAACCGCGGATGCTTCCGTTGTAGCCCGTCGCGAGGATTGATTTTTCGCGGACGATCACCGCCCCGACGTGTTTGCGGTCGCACGTCGCACGGCTCGCCACGTCGCGCGCGATGCGCATGAAGTACTCGTCCCAGCTAGCCCGTCCCTGCGCCATGGCAGTCTTCCTAACGGTCTGGACCCCGCGCGACAACGGCGAGTTGCGGCGAGGCGGTGGCGCGGGTAGCGAGCGCCTGTGGAAAACGCTGCCCGAAAGGTGCTCGTCGTCGGAAGCGGTGGTCGAGAGCATGCGCTCGCACGCGTGCTCCTCCGCGGTCGTGACGACAGGGAGGTCATCGTCACCCCCGGCAATGGCGGGATCGCCGGTGACAGGCTCCGACGCGCGGACGTCGCGGTGAGCGATACGGCAGGGCTGGTCGCGCTCGCGAAGCGCGAAGGCGTCGATCTGGTCGTCATCGGACCCGAAGCGCCGCTCTGCGCTGGGCTCTCGGACGCGCTCGGCGCCGAAGGTTTCGTGGTCTTCGGCGCATCGCAGGCAGCAGCCCGGCTCGAAGGCTCCAAGGCATTTCTCAAAGAGTTCGCGGTACGGCACGGCATTCCGACGGCGCCCTTCACCGTCGTCCGGACGGTCGCCGAGGCGGAGGCCGCGATCGCCGCGCGCGGCGCGCCCATCGTCGTCAAAGCTGACGGGCTTTGCGCGGGCAAAGGTGTCGTCGTCGCGGAGTCGGTCGACGAAGCTCGTACGGCCGCGCGACAAATGATCGAAGACCGCATCTTCGGCGACGCCGGTGCCACCGTCGTTATCGAGGAGAAGATCGTCGGCCGCGAGGTCAGCGTCCACGCGATTTGCGACGGTGAGCGGTTCGTCGTGCTCCCGCCCGCGCGCGATCACAAGCGTGTCTTCGACGGCGACCGCGGTCCGAACACCGGTGGAATGGGCGTCATCTGTCCGACCGACGACGTCAGCCCTCAGCTCATGGAGCGCATCGTGCGCGAGGTCATCGCTCCGACCATCGAGGGCATGAAAAGCGAAGGTGCACCGTTTCGTGGTGTCCTCTTCGCCGGGCTCATGATCGACGCCGCGGGCATACCACTTTTGCTCGAGCACAACGTGCGCTTCGGCGATCCCGAATGTGAAGCAATGATGGAGCTCTTCGATTGTGATGTCGGAGCGGTGCTGGCCTCCGCGGCGCGCGGCACTCTCGATCCGGCGACGGTGAGCTTTGCACGCGATCGGTATGCGACGGTCGTCATCCTCGCGTCGGCGGGTTATCCCGACAAGCCGCGCCTCGGCGACCGAATCGAAGGGATCGATCGCGCGGAAGCGCTCGGAGCGACGGTGCATCACGCCGGCACCAAGCGCGAGGCCGACGGCGTGCTCCTGACGAGCGGCGGCCGGGTCCTCGCGGTGACGGCGTCGGCCGGCTCGCTCGACGAGGCGCGCGCAATTGCCTATCGCGGCGCGGACGCCATCGAGTTTTCGGGCAAGCACTTGCGTCGAGATATCGGCAAAACGGTCGCGTGATCGGCCTCACGGTCCTGTACGAGGACGCGAAGTTCGTCGTCGTCGACAAGCCGAGCGGGCTGGCCGTTCATCGCGGTGCATCCGCGGACGAGGACGACATCGTCACGCGCCTCGTCCGCGCGAAGATCGTCGACCTTCGACCCGTACACCGCCTCGATCGAGGGACGAGCGGCGCGCTCGTCCTCGCGCGCGGCCCCGACGCAGCTCGTGAGCTCGGACGCGCCTTCGAGGAGGGTGCGATCGAAAAGACCTATGTGGCGCTCGTGCGCGGCGCGGTCGGCACCGAAGAAGTGCTGGTCGATTACGCAATACCTCGGGACGAAGGCGGCGCGCGTGTAGCGGCTCGGACGTTCGTACGCGGCATTGCGACCGCCGAGCTGATGGACAGCCCGCTTCGCGAACGTCGCTATTCACTGGTCGAAGCGAGGCCCGTCACCGGCCGCTTTCATCAAGTCCGCCGTCACGTGAAACACCTCGGCCATCCCGTCATCGGCGACGCGAATTACGGGCGGAGCGAGCACAATCGATTGCTGCGCGAAAAGCTGGGCCTCTCCAGGCTCGCGCTTCACGCTTCGCGAATCCGCGCCAAGGGATTGTTCGACGTCGGGAGTCCTCTGCCAGCCGATATGGCAAACCCGCTTTCGATGTTGGGCCTACGGACCCGCGAAGGTTGAGAGACGCACCACGTTCGTGTGACCAAACCGCCTCGGTGCGCGCCCGCTGCCGAGGCCGGCACGCCGTTGGCAACGCCTCGAATGGATGCGTATTGCATTGGTCTCGACGTGCGCGGTGAGCACACCGCCCGCCGGTTACGGCGGGACGGAGCTCGTCGTCGCGGAGCTCGCGAAAGGGCTCGTCGAGAGCGGCCACGATGTCGTGCTCTACGCAACGGGTGATTCCACGGCCGAGGTTCCCATTCGCTCGTTGTTCGAGACACCGGTTTGGCCTCCCGACGATCTCGCCGAGCAACGTCACGCTGCGTTCGCGTTCGACGACCTACGGAAAAGAGACATCGACGTGGTACACGTCAATCACGCTTGCGCGCTGCCGTTCCGATTCACGACACCCGCGCCCTGCGTCCTGACCGTGCATCACGACCGCATCGAGCGCCTCATTCCCCATTATGAAGCGTTTCCCGACGTGAACTTCGTCGGCATTTCGGAGCGGCAAGCCGAGCTGTCCCCGGAGATACCGTTTGCACGGGTGATCCACCACGGTATCGATACGTCGCTGTATCCCGAAGGGTCGGGTCGCGGCGATTACGTCGCTTTTCTCGGTCGGTTCTGCGAAGACAAGGGCACCCATCTCGCGATCGACGCCGCCGAGATGGCGGGGATGCCGATTCAGCTGGGGGGCGCGATTCACGGTATCGACGATGCGCAGCGATATTTCGAGCGCGAGGTGCGACCTCGATTGGCTCGTTTGGGCGAGCGGGCAACATGGCGTGGCGAGCTCAGCCACGAGCCGAAGATCGCGCTGTTGTCCGACGCGCGGGCGACGCTGTTTCCCATTCAATGGGAGGAGCCGTTCGGGCTCGTCATGATCGAGTCGATGCTCGTCGGCACGCCGGTCGTCGCATTCCGGCACGGGAGCGCGCCCGAGGTCGTCGAGGAGGGGGTCACCGGGTTCATCGTCGACTCGATGGAAGAGATGAGCGCCCGGCTGAAGACGCTCGGTCCCTTCGATCGAGCACGTTGTCGCGCGCGGGCTCTCGAGCGCTGGTCGACGCAACGAATGACACGGGATTACGTGGATCTCTATCGTGAGCTGGTCGAGCGGCCCTACGGCGCGATCCCGATTTCGACGGACGGAGTGGCTCGTCATGGCGCTCAGCATTCCGCACGCTAATCCGCTTGGCGACGGGTCCGCCGCCGGCGCCCGTCTCGAGCTGACCAATGCGCACAACGTCGTGCCGCTGGTGCGCGCCCGCGGATCGATGTTCCTCGTCACGACGCGTGAGGGCAACGTCACGCCGCGCGGTGCCCGCGAGCTCGGATTGTTCGATCGCGATACGCGGTTCTTGTCGCATTACGAAATGCGCGTTCAGAGCCTCGATATGGTCTACCTCTCCGACGAGGTCTCCGGCGACAGCGTCAACCAAGTCGACTTGATGCTGGCGAGCGGGGAGGAGAGCGCGTTCCTCGACGACCCGGCGAACTTCGTGCACATCCGCCGCCGGCAAATGCTCGACGACGTGTTCGTGGAAGAGCTGAGCTTTACGAACTACCTGGGACGCGAATTGTCGTTCGAAGTGGTGATTTCATTCGGCGCGGACTTCGCCGACATGTTCGAGGTCCGGGGCGCGAAGCGCGCTCGTCGCGGCGAGCTGCGCCCGGCGCTCGTGAAGCTCAACGATGTCGATCTGAGCTACGACGGGCTCGACGGCGTTCGATACACCACCTCGCTTTGTTTCGACCCCATTCCCGACGAGCTGACGCCGTCCACTGCGCGGTTCTGCCTCCGGCTGGCGCCGGGCGAGCGCAGGACGATCGAGGCGGTCGTTCGGCCATTGGTCGGTAGCCAGGAGCGGATGGAGCCCATCGCCTTCAGCGTGCGCAAGCGGCGTCTGGATGAAGAGGCCCATGGCTTCAGGAGCTCGTGCACGAAGATTCGTTGCGACAACGGCGTTCTTCAGCAGACGCTCGACCGCGCCCTCGCCGACCTCTTCGCGTTGCGCGTGCGAGCAGGGGACGGCGCGATCGTCGCGGCGGGTATTCCGTGGTTCTGCTGCCCGTTCGGCCGTGACTCCTTGCTCGCTTCGTACGAGGCATTGACCCTCACGCCGCGACTCGCCATCGACACGCTTCGTGTATTGGCCGCTCACCAAGGGCGCCGGTTCGATCCCTATACCGAAGAGGAGCCGGGAAAGATCCTCCACGAGATGCGGTTCGGGGAAATGGCGCGCGTCGGTGAAACGCCGCATCGGCCCTACTACGGCAGCGTCGATTCGACGCCGCTCTTCGTCGTCGTGGCGCACGGGACGTACGAGATGACGGGCGATCTCGGCTTCGTCCACGAGCTTCAACCAGCCCTGCTCGCCGCATTGTCGTGGGTCGACGCGCATACGCACGAAGGGCGCGCGCTCGTGACGTACGAGCGAAGGAGCGAGCACGGGCTCGACAACCAGGGCTGGAAGGACTCCAAGGACGCGGTCGTCTTTCCGAATGGCAAACGCGCCAGCCCGCCCATCGCGCTCTGCGAGGTGCAGGGATATTGCGTCAGCGCCTACGCGACCGGTTCGCGGCTGCTCCACGCGCTCGGTCAGACCGAGCTCGCAGGCGTCTATGCCGCTCGCGCCGAGCGAATGCTCAAGCTCGTCGAGTCGACCTATTGGATGGAGGATCTAGGTCGCTACGCCTATGCGATCGACGGCGAAGGTGGTCGGGTGCCGACCGTCGTCTCGAACTTGGGACATCTGTTGTGGTCGCGCGTGCCGACGCTCGAGCGCGCGCGGGCAGTCGCGGATCTGCTCGTTGGTCCCGCGTCCTTCTCGGGGTTCGGGATTCGGACGTTGTCCGCGGATCAGCCCGCGTATAACCCGCTCAGCTACCATAACGGCACGATCTGGCCGCACGATAACGCGATCATCGCGCAGGGCTTTGCCCATTACGGGCTCCGCTCGCACGCCCTCAAAGTGTTCGACGGCATCCTCGCCGCGTTGGAGGGGATGCACGACCGGCGACTGCCGGAATTGTTTTGCGGCCTCGAGCGCTCTTCCGGTGGGCTCGTTCGGTATCCCGTCGCGTGCAGCCCGCAGGCGTGGGCCGCGGTCGCTCCGTATCTGCTGCTCTCGTCGGTGCTCGGCCTCACGATCGACGCGCCGTCGCGGCAGATCTACGTCCGCGATCCGTGCCTGCCGGCGAGCCTCCGCGAGCTGGTCATCGAGCGCATGCAGGTCGGCAACGCGCGCGTGAGCATGGCCTTCACGCAGCGCGGCAGGCGCTGCGACGTCGACATCCTCGACATCGAGGGCGGGGAGGTCCGCACCCTCATCGAGCTCGGTTGATGTGCTAGGCTCCGCCTCAACCCCGATGGCGCAGCAAAAATCATGCGGTAAACACACGGAGCTCGCGAGCAACGAGTCGGTTCGCGTCACGCAGTGTCCCTGCGGCACCGTCCACCTCACCTTCGCGGCAAACGGCGTCACCCTCAGGCTGCCCGAAACGGCGCTGAAGAACGTCACGCGCGCCGTGATGACCGCTCTCGACAAAGTCGAAGAGCGGCAGCAAGCGGCGATCAACTAAGGCCGCCCTTCGGGCGGACTAAGCTCAGCGCACGAACCCGGCGGGGGGGCCGATGTGCTGATCCGAGACGACGATCTCGTCGATCTCGAACCAATTGCCCGGATCCGGCGTGACGCCGTCCATGAAGTACCCGCCGACGAAATCGATGTACGCAAAGGTCCCGCCGGTGACCGACTGCCCGTCGATGAGATCGTTCTGCACGTACAACGTGTCGTTGAAGGCCCCATCTTCGGTCGTGAGGTAGAGGCGAATCCACCCTTCGCTCAGATCGGATTCGAACTCCCACGACACCCATTGCTCCTGGTAGCCGCCCGCGCCGCCGATCCAGAACGTGTCGGACCCATCGGGCCACCACGGCTCGTCTTGCGGCGTGCCGTGGTATTGGCAGACGGTCCCGTCGCAGGGCGCGGGCACGAATGAATTGGGAACCGCGGGGTTGGGACGCGTAATGATCATCGGCCGCGGATGGGTCGCGTTGCTCTCCGTCTGAACGAAGATCGTCGTTTTGTTACCGTACGCGTATTGGCCCATCGTGGGGCCCGCCTTCATCAGCCAGCGCATCGAGAGATGCGATGGAGGCGTCGTGTCGAGGTGGAGCTGTCCCAAACCGGTCGCTGCCTGCGACGGGTGAGGAGGCGTGAACCTCGCCGCGCCGCCACCGTTCCAACCACCATTGGGGACGTATTCGTGGGTAGCCCCCTGATTCAACCAAACGAGGTTGTATTGCGTGTCGTAGGCGTCGGTCGCGAAGCCGATGCAGGCTGGATATGCGGTCACGGCCGCGCCGCTTCCGAGTGCCGCAATGTTTTCGACGTCGTTCGGACACGACGTCGGCCCTGCGCCGCCGGAGCCCGACGAGCTGCCGCCCTCGCCCCCCGAGCCCATCGACGTCGTCGTTGTCGGATTGCTCGAGCCCGTCGTCGCTTCGCCTCCCGAAGCGTTCGAGGTGCTCGGCGAGCCTCCCGAACCGTAGCCGCCGGCATCGCTCCCGCCTTCGTCCGAGCCTCCGGCGCCGTCGGAATCGGACCCCACGGAATCCTTACAGCCGAGCGCTGCGAGGCCCAGCGCGAGCGCGATCGTGGTCAAGGAATGAAGTCGAGTGGCGTGCGTAGGCGAGAGCATGCGCCGCGCATCGCAACCTGCGTGCCGCATTGAAAATCAACCAATTCAGCCGCAAGCTAACGGTGAAGTCGCTCCGCGGTGCAAGGGTTTGCACCTGGCTGCAAAGAGGTGCACTGCGTGTGGGTGGCAGGCGAACCGAAGAAAGTCGTGATCGCGTGCGTCGACGTCCACTACGGCGAGGGTGACGGCGCGATCGCTGCGGCCGTGACCTTCGATCGGTGGGACGCGGCGTCGCCGGTCGAGCGATGTGTCCTGCCGATCGCCCACGTCGAGCCGTACGAGCCCGGCGCGTTCTACAAGCGCGAGTTGCCGTGTATCGTCGCGGTGCTCGATCGCCTCGCGGCGTATCCGACAGTCGTCGTCGTCGACGGTCACGCTTGGCTCGAACCGGGGCGACCTGGGCTCGGTGCGCGTTTGCTCGATACGCAGGAGCGCATTCGTACCGTCGTCGGGGTTGCGAAGACTCGGTTTCACGGGGCGCCCGCCGTCGCCGTGCTGCGCGGCGGGTCCGCCGTTCCATTGTGGGTCGATGAGGCGGGTGAGCCCGTGGATGCACCACGACGCATCGCGGAGATGCACGGCCCGTTTCGGCTCCCGACGATGCTCAAGCTCGTCGATCGTCTGGGCAGAAGCCCCGAGGAGATTGCGTCGTGAGGGTGCAGTCCTGGCTGATTGCGTGCCTCGTGCTCGCGAGCTGTCACGACACACCGAACCTCGTCGCGTCGGTAAACGATATCGGGACCGTGCCGAATCCGCCGACTGCCTCGGCGCGCGATGTCGGTTTCAGCGTTCGCATGGGTGACCGCAGCGTTTGGGTATTCGGCGATACGTTGTTCAGCGAGCCGGCCGCGGACGGGTTTCAATGGCGAAGCAGCACGTGGTCTTGGACCGAAGTCGGGCGATTGGGCCCTTTTACGGACGCTCTCGGCAGCGATGGCAAGTCGCTCCAACTGTTGCCGCACACCGCCGACGAGCTCGCCTTCAACGTCGAGCATCGGAGCGAGCCGCGCCGGCACACGCCCTGGCCACAAGCTCTTGTCTCGAATGGTGAACGAGCGGTCGTGTTCTACACGAATATGGTGACCGGGCCCGACGGACCCTGGGACTTCAAGAGCACGTCCGGCTCCGTCGCGACTTGGGATAATGCCGACAAACCGGCGGAACGCATCGAGCCGGCGCTCTTCAGCGACCAAGAGCCCGATTGGGGCGCAGCGGCCGTTTTGGTAAATGGGGATATCTTCGTGTATGCCTGCCAGGGTGGGCTGACCAAACCCTGCAAGCTCGCGCGCGTGCCCTTCGACGCGGCGACCGACCGGGCTGCGTATCGCTTCTATGACGGCGAGTCTTGGAGCGTCGATTGGCATGACGCGGAGGCGATCTTCGACGGCGCGCCCCTCTTTTCGGTACACCACAGCGCGTATCTCGACCGATTCGTCGCGATCTATATGGAGCCGGGCGGCAATCAAATGCGCCTGCGCACCGCATCCGCACCCGAAGGGCCCTGGTCCGAGGCCACCGGGTTCGGTGATGGCATGAAGCCGGATGACGGCGCCTTCGACTACGCCCTTATCGCTCACCCGGAGCTCGCGCGCGACGATGGGGCGGTCGAGATCTTGAGCTACACGCGGCCGAGCGGGTTTCTACGTCAGGAGACGCGGCTCGTGGAGCTGCGTTGGCGCTGATTTCGCGCGACGCTCATCCGTTTCGCAGCCTGCGCCCGTGGTCGAGCACGCCGTCAATCAAGAGGTTTACGTCGCTCGTGCGCGTCCTGTGATTCACGATCGCTGCGCGAATCGCGAGCTTGCCGTCGATACGTGTGGTCGAAGGAACGGCGAGACCGCTCTCTTGGAGGGCAATCACGATCTCGTCGTTCACCCGATCCGAATCGTTGGTGCGGTAACGAAAGCAAACGATGTTGGAGGCGACCGGTGCCATCAGCTCGAGCTCGGGCTCGGCGAGGACGCGGTCCCGGAGGTCCCGGGCCACGCGACACGTCTCTGCGATAACGTTTCCGAGCGCGTCGAGGCCGTACACCTTCATCGTGAACCAGACCTTCAATGCTCGAAACCCACGCGAAAGCTCCGGGCCGAAATCGGTAAACCACGGTGACCCGGCCGCGAGCCCGCGCGTCGCGCGCGCGAGATAAGCCGGCTCGTTGGCAAACGCAGCGCGGTGCGCCTGTTCGTCGCGCACCATCAATAGGCCCGCGTCATAAGGGACCTGCATCCATTTGTGGAAATCGCAGGCAATCGAGTCCGCGCGATCGAGCCCACGAACCAGGTGCTTCAGGTCCGGCGACAGCGCGCAGAGCGATCCGAACGCGCCGTCCACGTGAAGCCAAAGGCGCTCTTGCTCCGCGATGTCGGCGAGCGTGGCGATGTCGTCGAATGCGCCGACGTCCACCGTGCCCGCGGTCCCGACAATCAAGAATGGAGTGCGCCCCTCCACCCGATCGTGCGCCATCATCGTGCGCAGCGCGGCGATATCCATTCGGTGGTCGGCATCGACCGGCACCAAACGAAGCGCGTCGGAGCCGAGACCCGAGAGCTCCATCGCGCGCGCGACACAGCTGTGCGCCCGGACCGACGTATACGCGACGAGCTTCGTATTGCTCACGTCGAGGCCGGCCGTGCGCGTCGCGGTGCCGAGCTTGCTCGTCTTCGCGACCGAGACGCCCATAAAGTTCGCCATCGAGCTTCCGGTCACAACGATGCCGCTCGCCGTCGCCGGAAGTCCGAACACCTGCCTCATCCATCGAACGACTTGCCGCTCAACCTCGACGCCCGCGTGGTCGCGGCCCCCGAGGTTGCTGTTCAAGGTGGCCGCGAGCATCTCGCCGAGCATGCCGGCAGGGTTTCCGCCGCCGTGCACCCACCCAAAGAAGCGCGGGTGCACGTTGCCTGTCCCGTGGGGGAGGACCGAGCGGGCGAACTCCTCGTGCACGTTGGCGAGCGGGGAGGGGCCTGAGGGCAGCGGAGCATCGAAGGAAGCGCGGATCTCCGGCGGCATCGGCCGCCAAACCGGACCCTCGGGTACGCCCTCGAGGAAATCGAGCGCATCATCGAGCATCCGGTGCGCCTGCCGGCGAAGCTCGGCGCGGTCCTCTGGGTCGAGGGTCGCGGGGGATCGCTCGGGTGCCTTGGGATCGCGCATCGGCGCGGAGCCTAGCGCGGTTGGAGACGGGTGCAGGTCTTGGCTGGGGATGGTTGGGCGATCGAGCGGTTTGGGTCTGAGCGCTCGTGATGGGGGTCCCAGGTGAGGCCCGGTAGATTCGTGGCTGCGTAGTCGGCGGCTTCAGCTTCGGTCAGAAAGGTTCGCGAGCGAGCGCTGTGCTGTTCGATGTGCGGCGATAGCCCGGTCAGCAGGTAGTACGCGAAGCCGTCCGGGCCTAGATCCGGCGGGTCGTCGTAGAAGTCTTCGTCGTAGTAGTCCCAGTCTTGTTTGATGAGCCACGTGTGGCCAATGGGTGAGCCGCCGTAGTTCCATGTTCCGTGCCGAAGTGTCGAGGGGTGGTTCATTTCTGGCGCGCTATCGATTGCGTTGCGAGCCTCGTTCGGGAGTGTCCAGCGCGGCTTCGCGGATGGTGCCTTTGTAGATGTCCTCCGATTCGATGTAGCGCCAGAGCCTTACCACGGCTTCGTCTCCGATTTGCCACTCGCTCTTGAGGTGTTGGGGATCTGATGCGACGTCGGGGATCAAGACGATGATGTTACCGGCGTCGAACTCGAGGTAGAGGGCGTATTCCTCGATTCGGGTGACGCGGGCAGTTACTCGGCGGTTGATGTTGGTTTGTCGGCTACTCATCGGTCTCTTCGGAGATGCGCTCGAACTAACGGACGGCTCCGCGGACCGGCATAATGCCATTTACGAAAGTCGTGGTCCGTCGCGCCTGCTCTGGGTCCGCTTCTTTAAGCTGCGATACCTAAGCCTCGTATTGGGAGATGAGCTCACGGCTGCCCAGGAGACGCTCCACGATCAGCTCGAACGCGTCTTCGTCGGCGGGGGAGGCGTGTTCGATCGCCTCCTCGATTTCGTCTGCTGGAAGCGCGCAGTACCGCTCTGCAACGGTTGCGAGAAATGTTAGGTCGTCAGGCCATGTGATTTCGGTGCCCATTTGGTGTCCGGGTCGGAAAGAAAGGGAAGTGGGGCCTAGTGGGGCAGGCTCGCGCTCTTGCTTAAATGTATGGCCGGAATGTTTGTCCCGCCCAGGATGCGATGACGGTATCCGGCTCCTTGACTGGCTCCGCTTCGAACTCTTCCTCGAGCGTTAGGAAGCCGCGGTTCTTGGCGACGTCCTCTGGCGTTCGGTATCCCGTTTCGCACTCCTCGCAATGTACATGGAACGTGTTGCTGGACAGGTTCTTCATGAGGATGAGCCGTCCCTGATTGCATTTGGGACAGTCGGTGTACCAATACATGTCGTTTGTCTTTTTGGCGCTTCGTCGAGGAGGTAGATTGGTTGGGAGCAGCCAACATGCACCAGTTCGTGCGTGTCGCCGTTCTCCCGTGCCAACCAGGAGAATCGACAGACATCAATAGGCTGGCCGCATTCGGCGCATCGGTTCGGCCAGCCGGTCGTCCGCCAATGTGCGAGCTCCAGAAATCCGACGCCGTGCGCGAACGCTGTCCATTCTTCGGCTGTTAGGCCCAGCCTATCGGCAATATTCGGCGCGTCGTCGGACTCGATCGGTTGTTCGTAGGTGTGCTCGAGCTCGTCGGTGCCTATCCTGCCGGCGACCAGATCTGCGAGTGTTCTCGTCATAGTGGGAGCTCACAGTCCTCGAAGAGCGCCGCGGAGCCGGCCACAAGGGCAGTCCGCGAACCAGGTGGTATCGCTCAGGCTTTTTATCGTAATCAGAGCTTTGCAATTGTCGCAATGCACGGTGCTGACGGTCCCCTCCCTGTCGTGCTCTTCGAATGCCTTCATCAGTAGCAACTCCCCCCCGGCGTTGCGTTTCGGCTTCTCGTCTGAGCTGTTCACATGATCTCGCTGAGCCGGAGTTCGAGGATCGCGCTGCGGTGCGGGTCCAAATACGCGAACGGCCGAGTGCCGATATAGCTGTCGAATGCTGATCGTGCCTCGACCTCACTCCGCTTCGCGGCGAGGAGCTGGATGCGGCGAATCGGGCACTGGACCTCGACGGACACGTCGCGATCAAAGCTTCCGCCGCAGAACAGATTGGCGCGTCCGCGGATGCAGATGCGTGAAACGGCTGCGTCAACCACCGTTTCTACGTCCGCCTCCAACAGAGGCTCGAGCTCGTAGACGCATACGGTCCCAACACTCTCGTCAGCTGACCCCGTGAGGTTCCACGAGGACCGGCGGCACCCGATATGAGTCCAGTGGCGGCGCGCCGCTTTCAGTGTGAAGAGCCTTTCTATCGATAGGACGGGCGCCCAAGGATGACGCTCTCCCGGTTCGACCTCCACGTTAGCGACGTGGGTTTCAATCGTGATTCCGCAGACGAGCTCATCGCCTCTGATGAAGCATTCGAGGCGAGCGTCGCTGCAGCGGAAACGGTGGTGAGCCAATCGAATGTAGTCGTCCACGCCTTCTACACCCGCTCCGAAAAGTAGACCGAAACCGCCTGGATCTCCGCCCCCAGCTCGGGGCGGCTCGCCGCACAAAGCTGAAGTTGTGTTCGAACCCGTACTCGCAGGACCGGGAAGTGTTCCGCGCAGTACGCGAGGAGGTCGACGCACATCGTGGCGTCCTCGGTCGAGGATGTCTCCATCAAGTGCACCCAGATTCGCATCCCGAGCATCAGCTCGTGCACCGATTCTCGATGCCACTGCTGCTCGTCCTCGGAGTAGCCCTCAGCGCTGCGGCCGCAGGTCAGCTCCTCCAGAAGAGACAGCACGTCAGATCGCTTCCTTCCGCTGAGGTGAAGTGTCGCCGCCGATAGGCAGCTCACGAGCGCCGGCGTGACGGCGCGCGGGATGCCGAGGTCGGAACCGATCAACTCGAGGCGAGCGAGTGCGAACGACCACGCTGCTTCGTCACTCGACTGCAGCAATGTCCTGAGCAGTCGTGGAATCTGGTTTGCGCCGCGCTCGACCTCGAAGGAATCCCAGTCGTGGCGGCAAAGCTCCCAAAACCCCTCAGCGTCTACACCGTTCGTCATCGCTCCCTCCAATCATCCTCGACAAGGCAAAACCTCTTCGCCCATGACGGGGAGGGGGGGCCGCTAACAGACCGACTGAAACTGCCTCCGCCGCGAGCGTAAGCCTGCGTGCTTCACAGGCGACATCGCGCACCTGCAGAACTGAACGAGATGCCCCCACATAGATTATGTCCGGGCCCTTCATTCGGCGCGACTCTGCCGCGTCGGGGGATGCGACCGTCGCACGTGCCCAAAACCGAACAGGAGGCCCTGACATAGACCATGTCGCGCCTTTTCATGCGGCGGCGACCGGTCTCACAAGGCTCCACCGCGCAACTGGCGCAGCGAAAGCGAACCGAAGGCCGCCACATAGACTATGTCGCGGCCTTTCGTTCGCCGACGGCCCTCCCGCGTCACCCCGCTGCCCGATCGTCCACCCGCAAAGCGAATAGACGGCCGCGACACAGACTATGTCCGGCGCCTTCATTCGCCATGCGGGGGGCGCCCCTCGCGTATTCATTCGCGCGGCGGGTGCGTGCCTCGGGCGCGCCTCGCGGGACCGTTCATTCGCGCGGCGCGGTGCCTTCCGCGTGCGCGGTGCGCGCCATCGACGCGCCATCCGCGCGACTCACCGGTTGTCGATCTCCCCGCCCCCGGCCGCGCCCCCCAAGAAAGCAAAACCCCCTCGCCCAAGATGGGGGAGGGGGTCCGCTATCAGACCGACAGAAACTGCCAGTCAGCGCTTTTCGACAGGCACGTAGTTGCGCTCGAGCGCGCCGGTGTAGATCTGGCGCGGGCGGCCGATCTTGGTGCTCGGGTTCTCGTGCATCTCTTTCCAGTGGGCAATCCAGCCGGGGAGGCGGCCCAGGGCGAAGAGGACGGTGAACATGTTGGTGGGGAACCCGAGCGCTCGGTAGATGATGCCGCTGTAGAAGTCGACGTTCGGGTAGAGCTTGCGGTCGATGAAGTACGGGTCGCTGAGCGCGGCCTCTTCGAGGCGCTTGGCGATGTCGAGGAGCGGGTCCTTGATGCCGAGCTTCTGGAGGATGCGGTCGCAGGCGGTCTTGATGATCTTCGCGCGGGGGTCGAAGTTCTTGTAGACGCGGTGGCCGAAGCCCATGAGGCGGAAGTTGCTCGTCTTGTCCTTGGCGAGCTTGACGAACTTGCTGACGTCGCCGCCGTCGGCGTGAATCGCCTGGAGCATCTCGACGACCTCTTGGTTGGCGCCGCCGTGGAGCGGGCCCCAGAGGGCGAGGATGCCGGCCGCGATGGAGGCGAAGAGGTTCGCCTGCGAGCTGCCGACGAGGCGCACCGTCGAGGTGGAACAGTTCTGCTCGTGGTCGGCGTGAAGGATGAGCAGGAGGTTCATCGCGTCACGGACGTCGGGGTCGACGTGGTACGGCTCGGCCGGGACGCTGAACATCATGTTCAAGAAGTTCGACGCGTAATCGAGGTGATTCTGCGGGTAGACGAAGGGCTGCCCGATCGACTTCTTGTACGAGTACGCGGCGATCGTCGGCACCTTCGCGAGAAGGCGGGCGATCGTGATGTCGAGGAGCTCGCCGGTGCGGACCTCGAGCACGTCGGGGTAGTAGCTCGAGAGCGAGCACACCATCGAGCTGAGGATCGCCATCGGATGCGCGGTCGACGGGTAGCCGTCGAAGAAGCGCTTCATGTCCTCGTGGATGAGGCTGTGGCGCGTGAGGCGCTTGGTGAACTTGTCGAGCTCGTCCTGCTTCGGAAGGTCTCCGTAAATGAGGAGGTACGCGACCTCGACGAAGCTCGATTTTTCGCCGAGCTGCTCGATCGGGATGCCTCGGTAACGAAGGATGCCGCTTTCCCCGTCCAGGAAAGTGATCGCGCTCGTCGTCGAGGCGGTGTTCATGAACGCGGGGTCGAGGGCGACGTATCCGGATTTCGCGCGGAGCGAGGCGATATCGATCGCCTTTTCACCTTCGGTGCCCACGAGGACCGGCAGCTCGATGGTGTCTTCTTTGGCTCCGTCGCTGAGCGTGATCTTGGCCTGCTGCGGCACACGTCCTCCTTGAATGATCTGCGCGTGAGGGCCCGGCGTGCGGCAGGGCCCATCGAAGGGGCCCACGCTCGGACGCTCCGGCCGCGCGTAAGCTACCACGGTCGAAGGGGGACGTGGGAAGGCGGGCTTCGACCTGATAGAACCTTTCCCGTGAGTAAGCTCACGGACGGGGTCGCCGAAGGGACGAACCCCGCGTTTCGCCTCTTCGGCAAGCACCGCGATCACCCGCGCGCCGTGGAGCTCGCGACCAAGGCGCACGCGCTGCTCGTTCGGTACGCGACGGAGGTTGTCTCAGCGCACCGGCTGTGTCCCTTTTTGCGCGGGGTCGACAGCGGTCTCGGCGCGGTCGGCGTCGTCCTCGACGTCGAGCCGGACGTGGAGGTCGCGCGCTTGGCGATCGAGGCGCTCGACGAGCCGATCGTTCATCTCGTCTTTCCGCTTTTCGCCGCTGGATCTTCGCCGTTCGAGCGTTTCGGCAATCGCCTCGCGGAGACACTTCGCCGCGAACGCTCCGCATCGCCTACGCCCAAAGAGACGCTCGTGCACGCGAGCTTTCACCCCGAGATGGTCGGTGGACGTGAGAACGCGTATCGCCTCATCGGGCTCTTGCGACAGTCACCGGACCCGTTCGTGCAGTTCATTCCGCACGGGCTTCAACAGGGAGGGACCGTGCTCGCGGGCGAGGATGCGCCCGTTCGATCACACGCCGAAGATCGCTTCGAGCGGCTGATACGAGACGGGGAGGCGGGAGCGAGCGAGGTGCTCTCGCTGATCGCCGAGTTGAAGCGAGAGCGAGAGCAAGCTTACGGGGACCTTGCTCGGCTCGTGGCCGCGAGCGGCGCGTAGACGACGATTCGTCTGCGCCGCCCAGCGCACGAGACGATCAGCCGACGGCTTCTTTGATCGCCTTGATCGGACGCGCGCGCACGCTCTTGCTCTTCGGCTTCGCGGCGATCGTCATCGGCTCTTTGGTGAAGGGGTTGATGCCCTGGCGAGCCTTCGTGGCAGGCTTGCTGACGACGCGGAACTTCGCGAAGCCCGGCATCGTGAAGATGTTGTTCTTCTTGAGCTCCTTGTAACCGATGTCGGCGAGCGCCTCGATGATCGAGCGCACCTGCTTGCGCGAGATGTCGCCGACCGATTCGACGACCGCGTTGATCAGCGCGCTCTTGCTCATGAGCGTGCTCTTCTTGCCTTCCTTCTTCGCCTCAGTCTTCTTGCCAGCCATCCTTGGCTCCTTCGGTGTGCGGTCGCCAATAGGCGTGTTTGACCGCGATTTTCGACGGATACAATCACAGCTCGTGATTCGGATCTAGAGGCGCGCGTGTCGGTTTTGGCTCTTTTGTAGCCGGTTCGGCGCTCGCGCTCCTCTCCCACTCCCGCTCCGACTCGGTTCCGTCTCCGCTCCAGCTCCCCTGGCCTCGGGCGACGTCTCGTCACGGCGGAGAGATCCGCTGCGCGAGGTTTGTGCGCTCAAGCCCGGCGATTGTTGCGATTTTCGGCGAGGCTTCGACGTTAGGATCGGCGCATGATGGTCCGGGGAATCATCGCGGGCTTGCTCGCGGCGGGTCTGTTGCTCACCCCGATCGCAGGTGCCGCGGCCCCGTCGGCTCAGGACAAGGCGGCCGCGAAGACGTCGTGGGCGAAGGGAAAACAGCTCGAAAAGCTCGGTAAAACCGATGAAGCGGTCGCCGCGCTCCGCGCCGCGGTCGAGCGGGATCCCAAGGCGCAGTACCAACTCGACTTCGCCCGCGCCCTCGCGAAGACCGACGCACTGCGCGAAGCGGTGAAGGTCGCCGAGGCCGTCACGACCACCAAAGAGCCGAACGCACAACGCGCCAAGGCCGCCGCCGCCCAGCTGAAAAAGGACCTCGAAGCGAAGATTCCTTCGCTCAAGGTCCGCGTGCGCGGGGCCGACGTGAAGGCCGCGACCGTGCAGGTGGATGGGCAAGCATTCGAGGTGGACAAGGAGCTGCCGCTCGATCCGGGTGAGCACAAGGTCACCGGGAAGGTCGGGGATCAGCCCGAGGTCACCGAGACGATCGATCTCGCGGTGTCGGAGCACAAAGTCGTGAGCTTGGACCTCGCGCCGAAGGTCGCCGCGAAGGCTGCCGACAAGGACGAGGAGAAAGAAGGCGGCGGGGGAAACATGGCGCCTGCCGCGGTGCTCTACGGCATCGGCGGAGCGGGGCTCGCCGCGGGAGCCGTGCTCGGTGTCCTCGCGTTCAACAAGACCGGCGAGGTGGAAGAGCTTTGCGGCGGCTCGGTTTGTCCGCCCGAATATGCGGACGATGTCGCGCTCGCGCAGGACTACGGCACTGCCTCGACGGTCGCGTTCGCGCTCGGCGGATTGTGCGCGGCGGCCGGGATCATTCTCACCGTCACCGTCGGGATTGATCACGGCGACGACGGGGACGACGAGAAGACCGACGCGGCGTCGCTCGTCGTGCGTCCCTACGTCGGGCCCGGCACGGCGGGCGTGGTCGGCGTTTTCTAAACCGTGCTCAGCGCTCGATGCGCGCGCGTGTCAGGGTCACGTCGAAGCGTCGATCGCCGCGGCCGACCGTGACCGTGACACGCGTGCCTTCCGCGCCGCGCAGCTTCTGGACGCAGTCGTTGACGCTGAGCCCCTCGGCCGATTTCTGATCGATTCGCTCGATGCGGTCGCCGGCTTCGAGGCCGCCGCTGTCGGCCGGGCCACCCGGTAGCACGCTGCCGACCTCGACGAACTTTGCGCCCGTGATGAGCGAAGCGCCGATGCCGCTCATCTCCATGTCGGGGCCGTCGCCCTTTTTACCGAGGTCGACGTTCTGCTTGAGCGCGCCGTTCGTCGCGTCGAGCGACACGATTCGATCTTTGTATTCGCTGTGCGTGAAACGCGCGCTGAATGGGCCCGACGGTACGCCCTCGAGGGTGAAGCGGCCCGATGCGTCCGTCGTCGCTGAGTTCTGCGAGCCGCCGATCACTGCGGCATCGAGCCTGACCTTGACGCCCTCGATCGCCTGGCCCGATTCGCGATCGGTGACCGTGCCCGAGAACGTGGTGCCCGCGCCGACGACGATTTGCACGCCGCGCGCGCGCTGGCCCCCGGTGACGTCGATGCTCCTGCTCTTCGCGGGTGGCCTACCTTGCACGTTTGCCGAGAGCACGTACGTGCCGGGTGCGAGACCATCGATCTCGAACTGTCCGCTCGGGTCGTCGAACTTCTTCTGGCGGAAGAACGGCTGCTCGCGATCACCCGATGCGGATTGGAACGACTCGATGCCGATGGTGAACGACGGAAAAGCTCGGCCCTTCTCGTCGACGACGGTGCCCGTGATTTTTCCCGGGCTCGGCATCTCGATGCGGTTCTTTCCGCCCGCGCTCATGGTCACGGCCGGGGACGTTCCGTGGTCGGGATGCGACGCGCTCGCGCTGCATCCGTTGGCTGCCGCCGCGAGGGTGAACGAGCCGTCTTCGCCCGTGACTGCATTGAGCTCGGGATCGTGCGCGCAAACGACGTAGGCCTCGGCGACGCCATTTCCCTCCGCGTCGACCACCGTGCCTGCGATGTCGCCGGCCGCCTTTTCGAGCACGAGCACCAAATCGAGGACGTCACCGTCGGCCGCGATCGTGGCGCTCGCCGTTCCGCCGGGCGCGGACGCGGTGAGCTGACCTTCCCCGGCGTCCACGCGCAGCGTGAAGCGCCCATCCGCCCGTGTCTTTGCGGAGCCCATCGACCGCGCGCCGGCCATCAACGTGATGCGCGCACCGGAAACTGGGTTGGCGCCGTCGTCGAGCACGGTGCCCGTGACCAACCTCCGCGATGACGTGGGGCCGGGCTCTTCCTCCTCGGTGTGCGCCTCTTCTTCCTCCTCGTCTTCGACGTGCGCGCTGGCGCTCGCCGCGGGAACGTCAGGCTTGCCCGAGGGAATCAACACCCACGCGATGAAAGGCAGAAACAGCAGGGCGACCGCGATGCCGACGCCGTACCACCACGCGTTCACACGCGGAGGAATGCTCTTCGCGTGCCCCCCGCCTTCCATCTCAGCCGGCGATCCCCGGGTTCGAGAGACGGCTTGCAGGGTCGTCGCCTTCGCCGTGGTAGCTGCACGAAGCGCGAACCGCGCATCGATCGCATTGCGGGCGGGGCAGTTGGCAAATGTCGCGGCCGTGCTGGGCGAGGACGTGGTGCGCGCGCCACGCGAGATCCGTCGCGTCGCCTTCGGGGATCTCCGCGTCGAGGGCGCGTGCGAGCGCGGCGTACGTGGTGCCGGGATAACCGATGCGACACGCGACTCGACGTGCGGGAGCGGAGGGCGCGACCGTCGAGGCCACGCCGCACGAGAGCAGGATGAGATCGACCGACTCGGCGTTCATGCGCGGAAGCTGCGCGATTCGTCGCTTCGCTTCGTCGATGTCGCGCCGGCTCAGCTCCTCGAGCCCTTCGCGTGCGGCAAGACCCGTCGCGCGTAGCGCGCTCACGAGATCGCCGAGATGTCGCTCCGGACAAGCTTCGCGCACGCTCTCCGCTTCGACTTCGACGAGGCGCGCGGGATCGATGCGTGCGAGGTCGTCGTGGAAGCTCTTCACGAGCCGCGATGCATCGGACGGGCTGACCTCGGCCGAGACGAGGTAGTAGAGGACGAGCTGGACCACGACGGTGCTGTCGGGCCGCTTCGGCACCGACGTCGCCCGCTGGAGGAGCTCGATGATGCGTTCGAGCTTCGAGCGCGGGCGAAGAGTCACCTTCGAGTACAGGTCCGCCACGGCGCTGCCCTCAGCTTAGCGGAGCATCACGGGGAGCGAGGCTCCACTTTCCCAGGTTCGGACTTCGGCCGTGCGCTGCTCTTCGTCGCGGGTTGCGTCGATTCGGGCGTGGCTGTGGGCTTGGCGGAGTTTCGGCCCGGGTTGCGAAGCTCTTCTTCGCCGGCGGGGCCGAGGTCGACGTCGGCTGGCTCGGCGGGCCACGGGCTCTCGCTCGCGGAGCCCCAGCAACCGGCGGCAAAAAGGCCCAGAACGACGAGCCCGCCGGTGACCAACGACGCGGTCACGGCGGGCACGAATGAATGGTTGCTACGACCCAGCTGCGCTCGCATCGACCTGGGCCTTCTAGCAGGTTCACTCCGTCTCGGCGAGGCAGGTCCGCGCGATGAAAAGGCTCGCGATGCCGTTCAACGCGCACCACACGACGAGCGCGACCGTCCCGAAGGGGGCGTACGCCTGGCCGAGCAGCACGACCGACGCGAGGTACGCAGCCGTTCCGACGCCCACGCCGGCGACGAACGGGCGCGCACGCTTCCACTGGAAGGTCGTGACGAGCAGCGCGAGAGGAACGATCGCGGTCGCGAGCGGCAAGAGCCGGTGGACCGACGCGCCGATGTAGAAGTCGAGATCCGCAAACGGCCGCGACAGGACATCGACCGGGAGCTGCGTTCGCGACAAGAACAGCGGCAGGAAGAAGAACAGGCCCGGCCCCGTGGCGAGCGCGCCGATCAGGAACTGCGGCGAGAGAAGCCGCACGTTCTTCCGCTTCGCCGCCGCCATCATGAACATGACGATCGCGCTGAACGCGGCGACGAGGCCGAGCCGCACGAAGGCTTGCTTGAAGTGAATGGCCTTCAGCGTCGCTTCGACGTCGAGGATGCCCGCGCCGTAAAGCCTGCGGCCGCCTTCACTCGGATCGACCACACGCGCGTGCTCGGAGAGGATGCGCTCGACCGCGTCGGGATCGGTGACGCCCATTCCGACGACCATCGCAGCGGCCGCCGCGACGTGCGGCGAGGCCATGCTGGTGCCGCGCCAGTTCGGGAACTGCTCGCACTTGTTCTTCCCGCCGTCGCAGATCGTTTGCTGGACGACGTCGACGCCGGGTGCCGCGATGTCCACACCTTTGCCGCGCGACGAGAAGCTCGCGAGCTTGTCGTTTTGATCGGTCGCGGAGACGCCGATGACGCCCTCCGACCCGCCGGGGAAGCCGACGGAGCCGCCGCTGTTGCCCGCAGCAGCAACGACGATCGTGCCTTGTGAGCGCGCGTGCGCGATCGCGTCTTCCATCACCTTCGCGTTGCGCGGGCCGCCGAGGCTCAGGTTGATGACGTGCGCGCCGTGATCGGACGCCCAACGAATCCCGTTCGCGATGTCGACGGTGGTGCCCCAGCCACCTTTGTCGAGGACCTTGATGGGCATCAGCCGCACGTGGAAGGCCAGACCTGTCGCACCGATGCCGTTGTCGGTCGACTGAGCGACGGTGCCCGCGACGTGGGTGCCGTGCCCGTGGTCGTCGTTCGCGTGCTCGTTGTCCCAGATGAAGTTCCACCCCGGGACACATCGCGTGCCTTCGAGGTCGGTTCCTTTGCGGAAGCCCTCGTGGTCCTCGCAGGCGATGCCGGTGTCGATGACAGCCACGGTGACGCCCCGACCGGTTCCGTAGTCCCACGCAGCGGGCGCGCCGACGCGCTGCATGTGCCACTGCTTTTCGTAGAGTGGATCGTTGGGGACGAAGTTCGTGTGAACCCACGAAAGCGGCTCCACGTGCTCGATACGCGCGTCGTCATCGAGCAGGTCGATCACGTCGTCGACGTCGTCGGCGGACACTCGCGCGATTTCGATGCGCGTCTCGTCCTCGAGATCACTCTCGCTGAAGCTCGCCCCGCGGATCTTGCTCGAGACGTCGCCGAGAAGATCGGCAATCTCGCCGTCCGAAAGGTCGTCCTTCGCGTCGATGACGACGAACCCGGGGATGTCCCAGGACGTCGTCGAGCTCTGCTCCGCGGTGGGCGGCGGCGGGAGCTCGTCGGCGGATGCACCGGACGGTGCGAGCACAGCGGCGCCGAGCGCCAGCGCGGCAATGGCCGCGAGAGGAGCGGAGCGAGAAATGGCCATAGAGGAAGGGTAGCGCCCGCCCGGTTCGTGACAACGTGCGTCGCCAGGCCCTTCTCGTTTCTTCACGCTCGCCCGACGCATCGCCGAAATCAGCTGCTTGGCCGCGCTGCGTCGTGATGTACGGGCATGCTTCGGACTTAAGTTCGTGTTAGCCCGTGGGTGACCGCATGCCGTTTCTTATCCCCTCCCGTGAGGCACGACCCGGCGACGATCCCATCTTCGCCCTGAACGCCGAGGCCCGCGCACGCGCGCAGGGTGGCGAGGCAATCGTCAACGCGACGGTGGGCTCGCTGCTCGACGACGAAGGCAACATCGCGACCCTCGCGACCGTCGTCCGCGCCCTCCACGAAGTTCCGCCCGCCGTTGGTGCGGCGTACGCGCCCATCGCCGGATCGGCCGATTTCCTGCGCGCGATTGCGCGCGACCTGATCGGTGATCGGCCCGAGGCGAAAATGACCGCGGCCGCTGCGACGCCCGGTGGCACCGGCGCGCTTCGTCACGCCATCGCGAACTTCCTCGAGCCGGGGCAATCGCTGCTCACGAGCTCGTTCTATTGGGGTCCGTACAAGACCCTCGCCGACGAGTCGGATCGAGGCCTCTCGGTCTTCCGAATGTTCGACGAGCAAGGTGGCCTCGATGTCGCGGCCTTCCGCTCCGCGCTCGCGAAGACGCTCGCCGAGCAGCGACGCGCGCTCGTGTTCCTGAACAGCCCCTGCCACAACCCGACGGGCTATTCGTTCGACGGCGACGAGTGGCGCAAGCTGCGCGAGGTGGTGGAGGAGCTCTCGTCGAGCGGGCCGATCACGCTGTGCCTCGACGTCGCGTACGCGCGTTTCGCTGCTGCGACTTCACGCGACGCGCAGCCGATGGAAGTGATGATGGACGAGATGTTGAAGCTCGCTGGCAAGGCGCTCGTCGTCTTCGCCTGGTCCGCATCGAAGAGCTTCCTCCAATACGGGCTTCGGGTCGGCGGCCTGGTCGCCGTCACGCCCGACGACGAAGACCGTCGTCGTATCCAAAACGCGCTTTCGTATTCGTGCCGCGGGACGTGGTCCAACGTCAACGCCGGCGGCATGTCGGCGTTGAGCCGAATCCTCGGCGACACCGATCTGCGCGCGCAGGTCGATCGCGAGCGCAAGGAATACGTCAGCTTGCTCGCGCGTCGCGTCTCGCGCTTCAACGAGGTCGCGTCGGCCGCCGGATTGAAATACCCGCGCTACGACGGTGGGTTCTTCACGACCGTGTTTTGCCCGGATGCGTACGGCTCCGCCGAGAAGCTGAAGGCGTCGGGGATCTTCGTCGTCCCGCAAGCGGGTGCGCTTCGCGTCGCGCTTTGCTCCGTCGCGGAGCGGGACGTGCCTCGCCTCGTCGAGGGCATCGCGAAGGTCGTCTGATTTCGTGACGATGCGCTGTTAGCATCGCCCGCACCATGGAGCGGGCGCTCGGAATCGTTCGAACTTCGATCTTCGCGGCTGTTGGAATCGTCGGGTGCAGCGCGCCCGACGCCGGCCGTCAAACGTCGGAGGTCGATATCGAGACACCGCCGACCTCGACGGCGACGCTCACGACGGCCACGCCCCGCGAGCCGCCAAAGGGCAAAGGCTGGGTCAAAGAGGCCAATGGGATCATCCACCGCGCGAGCGAGGCGACCTGCTCCGCGGAGATTGCCACCCCCGCCTGCGAGGGAAACGAAAACCACATGTCGTGCAAGTCCGATTCGGAATGCACGGAGCACCCGCACGGCAAATGCGTCCATCAAACGGGCGCGCCGATGCGCGCGACCTATTGCAATTGCGATTACTCGTGCGCGAGCGATGCGGACTGCGCGAAAGACGAAGTCTGCGTATGCGGTGACACGTCGGGTCAAAAGCAGTCGAAATGCGCAAAAGCCGCCTGCAAGACGGACGCTGACTGCCCGAGCGGCACCTGCGCGCTGTCGGCGTATTTCAATGGTTGTCACACGGCTCTTCAGCTCGCGTGCAAATCCGATACGGACGCGTGCAAGGCCGACGCGGATTGCACGGGAGGGACGCATTGCGTGTTCGCGTCCGACGGCAAGACCGAGAGCTGGCAATGCCGCGGGATGGGATGTGTGATCGGTCGCCCTCTCGTCGTGGATGACGAGGTGCAAAAGGCTCCCAATGTGGAGCGCAGCGATTGGGCCGCGACGGAGGGTCTCGAGGGCCGGTACGCGGCCGATCCCGACGCCGCGGACCTTCGAGCGCATTGGCTGGAGATCGCCGCGATGGAGCATGCGTCGATCGCGAGCTTCGCGCGGTTCGCGCTGGAGCTCCTCACGCTCGGCGCACCTCCCGGCCTACTCGTCAAAGCCCAGGCCGCGATGGCCGACGAGACGCGGCACGCCCAGCTCGCGTACTCCATCGCGCTCGAATACGGCGGCTGTGCCCTCGGACCCGGGAAGCTCGAAGCGGCGGTCGCACCCATGGATGCGACCGTCTATCGCGTGGCCTACGGCCTCGTCCGCGACGGTTGTATCGGCGAGACCTTCGGTGCGGTCGAAGGCCGGTGTCTAGCGGCGGTCGCTGTCACGCCCGAACGACGCGACGTCCTCGATCAAATCGCCGAAGACGAGCTCTCGCACGCGATGCTGGCATTCGAGGCATTGCGATGGATGGTCGCGACGTTCGGCGACGACGTCCGCGCGGCTGCACGCGATGCCCTCGCGCAAGCCCGAGAGGATCTTGCGACGATGAGCGTTTCTTCGCGCGCCGCGCGCTCCGAGCACGGCGTCTTTCCGGCGTCGGAGCTCAAGGCGATGCGCCTCGCCGCGCTCGAGACGATCGTCGAACCGGCGCTCAGCGCTTCTTCTTCGACTCGGGCTTCTCTGCGCTGCGCGTCGTGAGCTTGGGCGGCAATGCCGGCCCGCCCGCCTCCGGTTTGTATCCCGCTTTGCGCCACGAGATGATTGGCACGGCTTCGTTGTTTTGGGGCTTCGTCTGCCCGGGTGCGGGGCACTCGTCGCGGACCCAATAGACGTCGATCGCGATGAGCTCGTCTTTGGGGTTCTTCGTGCGTGAGGGGTATCGAAGTAGGTAATCGCGGAATTGATCGCGATACGGCTCGTTGCGATCGAGCCGAATGCGGTTTCCGTAGTCTTGCCGGAGCTGGGAAAGCCCTTCGCCGCGTGAGTCCAAGAGGTTCAAATCCGGCGCACGGCCCGTGAGCGGATCGACGTGGCGGCCGTCGATCGTGAGCGCGTCGACCGCGAGCACGCCGTCCTCACGAATGGGATTGGGCGCGAACATGCCCCAGCCTTGGAAGGTGCGCGGGTACGTCACGGTCCACTGCAAGAACTCGGGCGACCGCTCCGGTTTGAGCGGGATCGTTCGACCCCCGAGCGTGCGCTTCGCAAGGTCGTACCACCAGCGCTCGTCCGCCCGCAGCTCTTGTCCCTCTTTCAAGGGCGGCGGAATCGACTTCAGGATGATCTTGTTCTCCATCCAGGTCTGGAGGGTCGCGCACAAGACGAGATACCCAATGAGCGCCTCGCGGAAATAGGTTTTCGCCTTTGCGACGCGTCCGTCGAAGGGCGATGGCGCCGCGGCGTCGGGGACCGGCGTCGTCGTGAGGCCGAACAGGCTCGCGATGCCGGTTCGGCGCTCGAACACGAATGAAACTCCGCGGTCGAATTGACCGAGTGTGACGACGCGCAAGGCTCGATGGAACCATCGCCCGAAGGGAAGGGCGTCAGCGAGGGGACGAATCATCGCGCGCGGCGCGGTGATCCACGCGGCGTCGTTCGCACCCACTGGTTTTACGGCGAGTACCGAGCCCTCCGGCGCCTCGACGATTGCGACGCGCCCTCCGTGGTCGAGCCGCGCGACGACGCGAGCCACCGTGAGCGCGAATGGGTCGCTGGTGTCGATGCCCAGCTCGCAACCGCCGGAGCGCGCGCGATAGAACCTATCCATCCGCTCGAAGTGAATGGGTAGGAGCAAAATCGGCGACCAAGAGATGAGCGCCCAGGAAAATGGCCCCAGCCGCATGAAGAGGCCGAGCGTCGTGTGGAGGCCGATCATCAAGATCATCGCGAGCGGTCGCGTGAATTTGCGCGCGTGGGGGGAGATGATGCAGGCGCAAATCGTGGCTTCGACCGCGAGCACGGTGAAGTCGGCGACCTTCAAGAGCGCGAGCGGGAAATGCTCGCGAACGAACACGCCGATCCCCGTCACCATCCGATCGATGTGGAGGACGTAATGGACGGTGTTGCCCTCGCGCCAGATGTATCCCGTCTTGTTGACGACGTTGAACAGGTAGATGAACGCAAGGTTCACCACGACGGCGAGGCCCACGAGCGTGCGGACCGCGGTCTTCGGGGCGACGGGTCGCGCCGCGGGCGCCAGATCGGCGAGGGTCGTCTCCTTCTTCGCGCGCCAGGAGGCGCGCCACGCGTCGATCGAGAAGCGTTGCCCGAGCGGAAGGAAACACGCCCACATGCAGGCGAGGTTCTCGACGACGTAACCGCCGTTTTCGACGAGAACCATGCGCGAGTCGCGGCTCGTGACGAACAGGAACGACAGAATCGAAAAGAGTCGCGTCCGGTAGCCGACGACGAGACACAAATGGCAAATCAGGCCGAGCGCGAAGAGGACCGACACCTCACGCCAAGTCGAGAAGGCGTGAAAGAAGCTGAAGAGGTTGCCCGACGCAGGCCGGTATAGGTGGTAATCGTTGGAGAGGACACCCTCGTTGGAATAGAGGAAGTCCGCCTCCGCGAAGTGCCGGAGCGTGTCGAAGCAGAGAAACGTCCCGAGCGTGATCCGAAAGATGGCGGCAGCCCGCGGATCGACTCGCAGATACGTCCCGCGGCGCCGCCACGTGGCGAGCGCTGCCCAGATCGGCCAGAACAGCCACTCGGACGGCCGACTGCGCATTACTGCAGCTCTTGGCCGGGGCTCTCCGGGAATCGAAGGGGCTGCTCCTTGGGATCCTCGTCCTCTTGGAGATCGGGCTCGGGACGAGGCGCCTCGCGCTGATCACGCCTTCCGATCGGAGACGTCGTCTGAGGCGTCGTTACATAGGGGGCGACGATCGGGTTGAGCACTGCCCCGCCGCGCGCGTGTCGGAACAACCGCTCCGCGGTGATGGGCGTTTCCTCGAGCGCGGGCTTCGTGATCCAGAAGGCATCGGTGCCCGCGAACATCTGATTCTGCTCCGGCGGCTCGTACCGGGGACCGCGCCGGGTGAGATATTTGCGAAGTGCGTCCGAGAGGGCCTTGTTGTCCTCTTTCGTGACGCGTTCGAGGTAAATCGCCCATTGTCCGCCGAGCCGGTACGGGCGGTCGAACGAAATGGTCGCCTCGGTGCCGGTCATCGTGTCGAGCTTGCGGTCGGTCTTCGTCACCACGTCGACCACGAGCTTCGATTCGAGCGCCGGCGGCTCGGGGACGAGCACGTCCCATCGAGACGTCGCACGGGTCCACCAAGTGACGGGCTCGAGGGCCGTCGTCTTGACCTTCGGGCCGACTCCGTTCGCTTGGAAGGATTGAATCGCGATTGCGATCGCGATGGTGGCGACGGCGATTTCCCGAACGAGCGCCTGGGCGCGGAAGCGAAGCTCGGTCGATGGTGCGACTGGGTCTTTCAGCGGGACGTCCTTCGTCACCGATTGAACGCCGCACGCGTTGAGCCCCATCTCGACGCTGAGCTTGGTTCGGTTGCGCGCGACGACGTCGTAGAGCCTATCGCGCAATGCGGCGATTCCGGGGAGGGAGAGGGCGAGCCCCAGCCACCCGAAACCCGGCAGTGCGCGGAAGATCTCGACGACGGCGGCGCCGCGCGTCGCGAAAGACCCGTCCGGTCGCACGACCACGACGGTGCGCTCGACGAGCGCCGAATCGATCCCCTCCGGCATCGGGCGCTCGACGATCTTCTTCGTCTTGTCGTCACGAAAGAGGAGCATCGGTCGCGTGCCCGGCTCTTCGGAGCCGGACGGCGGGAACTCTCCATTGCCTTGGAAGACGAGGTGTCCGGCCGTGTCGTAGCGGCGCAGTGTCTTGCAGAGCCAAAAACAAATGCCGCAATCGACGTCGAAGATGACGGTGCGGACACGCTTCGCGACGTGTTTCGTCGCAAAGCGATCCCACGTGTCGTGTGCAATGACGAGCGCCGCCAAGGCGACGAAGCAGCCGCCGAAGAGCGCATAGCGCGTCAACAGCCCATAGGTGAGGCCGTAGATCAAAAGGAGCACGGCCGCGCCGCCGCGCGCGATGCCGCGGACGAGGGGGACGACGAGCAGGATCGGGACGAGCCATTGGGACGCGTGGACGACATGCGTCAATGGCCCGAGCAAGCCGCTGTTGCGAAGCCAAAACCCGCGCGGGCTGGCGACCATGTACACGTTGAGTGCGTTGTGAAGCGCCGAGCCGTCCTTCCACGACGCGCCGGATTGCAGCTTTGCGAGCGTCAACAGGACGAGCACCGCCAGGCCGAGAACCGCAATGGCCGCAATCGAGTGTGGGCTATAGCCCGGCAGGCGACCGCGCTGCGCCTCCGCCTCGGTGTGGAGGGCGGCGGGCGAAAGCAGATGTTGCGGTTTCGTCTCCCGCGCGAGTCGAATCTTCGCGAGCGCTGCGTCCAGGCTGAAGCTCGTGCCGAGCGGCAAGAACAGCGTCAGCGCGCAAAGGGCAATTGCGAGGGCTTCACCCGGGCCTTCGGAGAAGGTGTTTCGCGCCGAGAGGCTGACCAGCGACGCGAGCGAAAGAACGTGGAATGCGCGTGTCTTCCACCCGATGGTGAAGCAAACGTAGAAAAAGAGGATGACGAGGAGGCCGACCGCAGCCTCGCCCGGCGTAGAGAACGCGTGCATCGCGCTCCAGACGAGCCGGCCGCTGTTCTTCAGTTGATAGAGGTGCGCGTGGTTCGGCAGGAGGCCGTCATTCGAATAGAACGCGATTCGGTTTTGCCAGCGCTGCAGCCAATCGGCGATGAGGGCACCGCCGAACAAGACGCGGAAGAGGCCGAGCGAACGGGGATCGATCCGCGTGAAGTGCCGAGCGATGTCCGACACGCTCACGGGAGCTCGTCCTCGACACGAAACCGGAAGTCGGCTGCGTTGTCGATGGAGGGCACGGCGGACTTCTGTAGAAGCAACGTGCGAATCGTCCACACGTCGGAGAACACGCGGTATCGAAGCGCGGTTTGATCGAGGTAGTCGACGCCGCTCGAACCGCCCGTGCCGGTGCGCCGCCCGATGATGCGCTCCACCATGCGGGCGTGACGCTGCCGCCAGATGAGAATCTTTTGCTCCATGGCGACGAGCGCATCGAGCGCCTCACGCGGCCACGCGAGGCGCGGCAGCTCTCGATAGCTCTCGAGGAACACCAACGCTGCGCGGACCTTGCGGCGCTCTGCCTTTTCCTCCGCCGGAAGATCGGGCTCGTCCTCTGCGAAGAGGAAGCGCGCGGCGCTCTCGGCTTCTTTTTCGTAGCGCGCCTTCCACAAGGCGAGATCCGCCGGGCTGAGGTTGAGCTGCGACTCGACGATCGCGAGGCGGTTCGTCATCTCCGAGCGATGCGCGGCGATGACGTCGGCGAGGAACTTGTCGGGCCCCTCTTTCGCGACGGGCGTGCGCGCGAGCCACGCGTAGACGACGTCCTTCAACGAGGGGCCGGCCGCGAGGCGCCGGTTGACGCGCTCGAGCGCGACGGATGCGCTGCCGTCTTTTCCGCGAAGCGCGTCCTTGTATGTGCCCTCCGCGCCGAGCGTGAGCCGCTGGCGATCGTCGAGACCGAGGAGGATCTCGACCTCGCGGAGCTGCGCCGACTGAAACCCGCTCGCGCCGATGAGCGCGTCACGGAAACCGAGATAGTCGCGCGTCGTCAGCGTCTCCATCACCTCGAAGTGCGAGGCGGCCTGCTCGAAGATCGTGCTGATGCGGCGGAAAGAGCGCGTGGCATCGGCGAGCGCCATGTCGGGGACCGGGTCGTGGTTGAACAGATCCCGTGCGGCGACGAGCTCGCGAATGACGAGCTTGAACCAGAGCTCGTAAACCTGGTGAACGACGATGAAGACGACCTCGTCGTTCGAAAGCTTCTGTTCGTCGTCGTTCATCCCGCCTTGCAGACGGAGAAGCTCTTCGACCCGGATGTACTCCCAATAGTTCATAGGCGTAAGCGGCTCGTTTCGGCGCGCAGTGTACTCGTCGAAGGCGCGGGAGACAGCTGCTACTTCGCCTCGAACTAAGGAACGCGCCGCAGGCCTTCTTCGCCGATATCGATCGGTGGTCCGTAATAGACCAGCTCCGCACGTTCGACCGCGCCGCCCGATTGAGCCTCGAGCGCGACGATGCCGACATCCGGGCAAAGCGTCGTTTGAACGCGGAACGGGGAATCGCCGCCGCGCTCTTCCAGCGTGGTGAGGCAACCCGCGAATGAGCCTGCGGGCGTCGTGATCGATACGTCGGAGGCCGAGATGCGCGTCTTGCCGCCTTGGGGTCCGAGCCACGTCGTGTTCGGATCGATCGGCAGCTTGAGCAAGAAGGCGGGCGCGCCTGTCTTCGTCTGCGTGGCGATGCCGAGGCTCGAGAACTCGAAGACCTGTGTCCCGGCGGGCTTGCGCAGCTCGCCGCGCGTCGCCGAGGTGCGGTGCACCTTCATCATCAGGACGCCCGCTTGCACGGGGCCCTCTTTCAGCGCCTCGGTCTTGTAGTGGTAGAGCGTCCCGTCCTTCAGGGGGAAGAAGCGCTCCGCGGCCGAGCCGGAGGTGGCATCGACACCCGCGGTGCCGCCTTGCCACGTGGAAGAGCCGTCCGCCGACGACGTCGAGCTCGAGCAACCGGCGGCGACGAGCGCGAGCAGGGCGAGGGAGGCTCTGCTTCCTCGTGGGAGCCGCCCCGGCTGGTCTCGCTCCGCTCGACGTGGCCTGCCCCACGATGCTCTTTCGATCATGACGATGTGGGGTGCACCGGGGGCACGTGTTGGTTCACCGGAGGCGGTTTGTCCGGGCGATGGCCGAGATAATGGCTCGCGAGGACGACCAGGAGGGCAACCGCGAGGAGGAGCAGAATCCCGGCGATGGGATCGGGGTCGATGCGCCGCCGTAGCGACTTCGCCGCATCACGAACGGCCGGGTCGGACGCCTTTTCGGCGAGCTTCGGCGCCGCCTCGCGGACATAGGCGTAATTGCCCCGGTTGAAGGCATCGAGCAGCCGCGTGAGCTCAGGGTCGCGCGGCCAGTCGCGCGCGAACGGGGGGATGACGGCCGGCGCATCGTTCATCGGGGGCTCAGCCTTCATCGGGGCCCAGCGTTCATCGGGGGCTCAGCTCCTCGGGGCTCGTTCGGTCGCGGAACGGCACGAGGACCTCGTCGTCTTTGTGGACGACGCACGAGACACCGTAGCAGTTGGCCTTGTAGCGCGCCTTCCGGCCACACCCCACTGCCTCGAAGTTGCCACCCCACTCTTCGTCGATGCGGATGTCCTCCACCGGGCAATCGAGGTCTTTTTCTGCGTCGTTGAGCACCAGCGGCTTGGCGTTTTGCGCCCCGAGTGGGTAGCCGGTCCCACAGGCCGCCGTCGCGACCATGAAGAAGAGCAAAGCGCTGGCGTGCGTAAACGTCGGCATCGAAGGCGTGCGGGTTAAGAACCGGCGCGCATGTTGAACGGCGCTCTCGTCCGTGCCAAGGATGAAGTAACGATGCTAGTTCGGCTCCTACTGGGGCTCGTGAAGGGGCTCGTCATCGGCGGCTTGATCGGCTTCGCCTTGGCGAAGCTCGGATTTGCGGCGCCGGGCGCCTTGGTCGCGTACCTGTCGGCGGCGCTCGTCGGCGCGCTCGTCGGGCTCGTCGCTGGTAAGCCCATCTGGGCCGCCGACGGGAAAATCGAGGCCGGGTTGAAGGCCGGCTTCGGGGCCGTGCTCGCCCTCGGCCTCATGTGGCTCACGCGGCGCTTCCTCACGTTCGGCCTGCCGTTCGATCTCGGCGCCCTCGCGGAGGCGAATCGCTCGCTGCACGAGACGGCCGACCGGGGGACCATCGGCGGCCTCGCCGTCACGTCGCTCGCGCTCGTCGCAGCCGTGCTCGGCGGGTTCTACGACGCGGACAACACGCCCGACTCCGGTGCGAAGTCGGATGCTTCGAAGGGGCAGACGGCAGGCGCGTCCCCGAAGGCGCGTATCAAGGCGGCACCTGGTGCCGACCTCGACGAGGACCTCGGCCTCGACGAAGACGTCCCGCAGAAGAAGCAAGCGAAGCGGTAGCTCGTGTCTTTACCTCGCCTGGCCCTCATGATCGTGGTCGGGATCACCTATGGCGTGATCGCCGCCTCGCTGCTCGCTCACGCTCCTCCGCTCTGGTTCCTCGTCGCGCTGCTGACGACGCTCGCGGTCTGCGTGAACCTCGGCATCTTCTTTTTGAACCTCGGCGTCTTCGTCGACGTCGTCTCCGAACGCGAGCCCGGTCAACGAGCGGTCGCCCTCACGTTCGACGACGGGCCACACCCCGTCCACACGCGTCGCGTCCTCGACGCGCTCGACGCGGCGGGGGCCAAGGCGACGTTCTTCGTCATCGGCGCGAAAGCTTCCGAACATCCCGACGTCGTCGCGGAGATCGTACGACGCGGCCACGAGGTCGGTCTTCACAGCCACGTACACGACCACCTGCTCTTCATGCGCCACGAATCGAAGATCGTGCGCGACCTCGTCCGAACGCAGGACGCGATCGAGCGCGCCGCCGGCGTGCGTCCCAAGCTCTTTCGGCCGCCCGTCGGGTTCACGAGCCCGCGCACCCGCGTCGCCGTGAAAGAGCTCGGCCTCGTCGTCGTCGGTTGGAGCGCTCGAGCGTTCGACGGCGCCGGCCGCCCCTCGGCAGAACAAGTCGTCGCGCGCATCGAACCGGAGCTCCGCGACGGCGCCATCGTGCTGCTTCACGATTCCGCCGAACGCGGCGACACGCCGCCGACGAGCATCGACGCGCTCGCCGAGCTCTTGCAGCTCCTTCGTCAGCGCGGGCTGAACAGCGTGACCGTCTCAGCCCTCATGGGTGGCGCCGAAGAGCGCGCCGTAGTAGCCCAAGTCGCACGATGAGCACCACGACGATCACGGTCGGAGACAAGGTCCCCAGCGTCAAAATCAAGATCGCCGGCGAAAGCGGCGGCGGCGAGGAGACGAGCACGAACACCTTCTTTGCGAACAAGAGGGTCGTCGTCTTCGGTGTCCCTGGTGCCTTCACGCCGACCTGTTCCGCGAAGCACTTGCCCGGCTTCGTCGAGAAGGCGGAAGAGCTCCGCGCCAAGGGCGCAGACGTCGTCGCCTGTGTCTCCGTCAATGACGCTTTCGTCATGGGTGCATGGGGTCGCGAGAACAAAGCCTTCGGCAAGGTCGTGTTCCTCGCCGACGGCAATGCCGACTTCGTGCGTGCGCTCGGCCTCGAGCTCGATCTCACCGCCAACGTCATGGGCGTCCGCTCGAAGCGATTCCTCGCCGTCTTCGACAACGGCGTTTGCACTTCCGTCGACGTCGAGCAGCCCGGCAAGTTCGAAGTCTCGAGCGCCGAAGCTGCATTGAAGCGGCTGTAGGTTTGGCCACGGCGGGTCCGGGGGGGGTGGGCCCGCTGCATTCGGAAACGGACGCGGATGCGCACGCGCGTTGGCGCCGCGCTTCCGAGCGGGCGGGGCTGGGCGCGGCGGCCCGTGGCGGCGAAAGAACGAGGCACCATACCGAGTAGGGTCGGCAGTTCGTTCGCATTGGCGCCGCCAAGTGCGGCGCGCACGGCGCTGCGAGGGGAGTGCCGCCCGGGGCCGGCGAAAGAACTAGTCACGATACCGAGTAGGGTCGGCAGTTCTTTCGCATTGGCCGGCTCCGGCGGTTCGGGGCGGCCCGCGGCTGCGAAAGAACGAGGCACCATACCGAGTAGGGTGGGCAGTTCTTTCGCGTCGGCCCGCCAGCCATTGATTCGCGCCGCGGGCCGGATCTCCCGCGCGTTTCGCCACAGCGCGCCTGGGCTAAGTCCGCCCGAAGGGCGGCCGAATGACGATGAAGGGGCTGCCCAGACTTCGGCGTTTCGGCCCGGTGTTCGGCCCGGCCTTCACTTGCGCGCGTCAGCGCGGGCCGGGCCGAAGGACGAGCCGAAACTCGGGACAGCCCCTCGACGCCACCACCTATTCACGCCGAGACGGATCGACCCACGTAACCTCGTCGTCGCTCGGCTCTTCGTCGTCGGATGGATTCGAGACGAAAGGCAGGCCGGTCTTGCTGACAGGCTTGGGCGGCGCGGCCAGCGTCGCCGTGCCCGTACCCACCGCGGGCTCCGGAAACAAACTGGGGGGAGGCGGCACCGACGGTCTGCCGGGGGCCGGGTTTCGGAATGGGAGGACCGTGAGCGGCGCGAGAGAATCTGCCGTCACGGTGTCATCGGGCATTTCGACATCCGTTGCCATCGATGCGAGCTTCTCCTCGACCAACCGGACGAAACGTCCGCGGAGATCGGCATTGGCGCGAAACCGTAGCTCCCAGAGCTCGTGGACTCGGCGCCGCCGCTCGACGGTGTCGAGACCGAGCTCGCGCATGATTGCGTCGGAGCGTTCAGGGGCCGCTCGCAATCGTGCCGCCAATTCGGCATAGCGGTCGAGCATGGTCAAGCCGAGCGCCCCGCGCTCGAAAGGCAATGTCGGGTCGCGTTCGTCGCCGGCGTCGACGACGGTGTCGCCTGATTGTTTGTGAATGGGTGCCGGCGGCGGTGGAATGGACGCCCTGCGCTGGCCGAAGGGCAACGTCTGCGGCGCCGTCGTCTCGGGCGGAAGTGTGCCCTCCGTATCGTGCGCGTCCGTGCTTTCGCGGGGAGCCTGCTCGAGGAGCTGGAAGGTTGCGAGGCACCGCTCCGGGACGACGACTGGCCCCGTCGTCTCCAGCATCGAATCAGGACCGACATTGTCGGCGTCGAGACCCGTATCGGGCGCCGCAGGTGTCCACGGAAACGGTCGTAATCGCATGCGACCAACCGTCAATCGCGTTGGCGCACGCGCTGCCGTCGCGCCTTCTTGCAGCTGCCCGGCGAGCTCGGGATCTCTCGCGGCCTTGGCTTTCCAAGCACGCCCGAGCCGACCGATGTCCCTCATCGTAATGCCTAATTCGGCGACGACGGCTCCTGCGTCGTGCGCCGCCGCCATCGCCCCGAGCAGCCCCAACCACGCGTCGGGATCGTCGTCGAGCGGGTCGATTGGCCTGCGCAGGCAATCTTCCGCGGCGCGGCGCTTTTGCATGTATTGCATTTGCAAGTCGTGCGCGTCTGCGATGGCCTCGCGCCAAGCCCGTTGTGCCGCGGGCCAAGTCGCGGGGTCGATGCCCTCCTGATCGAATATCGCACCGGGCTCGAAGCCTTCTGCGAGCGCCGCGGTAACGCCCGCGAACTGCTCGAGCGACAGTCCTCCGAGAAGCTCGCCCTTGTCAGTCGGACAATCGCTCATCGGGTTCACGCGCATTCCAGACTGGTGAATCCGCGGCGGTGAAGCTGGCGCCGGCAGAGATCGAGCGCGCGGCTGTGATATCGCCGCACCGACCGGCTGCTCACGCGGAGCACCTCGGCGATGTCGTCGACCTCGATGCCCGCGCCATATCGCATCTCGAGAACTCTGCGTAGCAGTGCGGGGAGGCATTCGAGCGCACGTGCCAGCGCCTCCAACAGCTTTTCGCAATACTCGCGCGTCGCGTACATCTCCTCCGGCGTGCGCGTCATCGCAGCCGACGGCAACGACGCCACGCGCGCTCGCGGCATCGGTGCCTCCTCCGACTCGTCGTCGTCCGGCTCCTCGAAGATGACCTGACACCGGCGGTGGCGAAGCTCGGAGCCCGTCGCCCTGCCGAGCATCCGGACGATGAGCTTCCACGCGAACCCGTCGAATGGCACGCCGCGGGTTCGGTCGAATCGAGCGGCCGCGACGCACAAGCCGACCGACGCGACGCCTCGGAGATCCTCGAACGAGAGGCACGACCGCAGGCGCGCAATTCTTGCGGCACGTGACGCAACATTCGTGTTCTGGGCGAGACCGCGCTGGGCCTTGGTCAGCGGATGAAGTGAACGAGCCTTGGATGAAGCGAGCGAGACCGACACGGCGGGGACCTCCTGCGCGTCCGAAAAGCGCAGCGAGGAGTCGGTCCCCGAGGCCGTCCATGGACAGGCCTTCGCTCGACGAGCGGTATGGGTTCGCCCAGGCACGACCGTTGCGAGGGCCGTTCACTGCTCACCGGGCGAGCCGCTTCCATGTGTGTTGCCGTTACAGGAGGAGAGGTCCTGCTCGTGGATGACGACCGCGCTGTGCTCGCGGCGGTGGAACGCGCGCTCGCGTTCCACGGGTTCGTCCTCACGGCGTGCTCGGACCCGCTCGCTGCACTCGCGCTGATCGAGAGATGCCCGCTGCGATTTTCGGTCGTCGTCACCGACCTCGACATGCCCGCGATGTCGGGCCTCGAGCTCGCGGATTCGATTCGTAAACGAGCTCCGCTCGTCCGTGTCCTTCTGTATTCGGGATCGCTCGACCTCGGCGACACGTCGGGTCGCGTCGATGCCTACTTGCCCAAGCCGAGCGGCATCGCCGTCCTCGCAGATCGGGTGAAGGAGCTCTTGGCGGCGCCGCCGCACGCGGGAGCCTGATCTCCGCGAGCGCCTTGCCCGGCGTCCGACACCAGCGGGCCGATCTCGGGTAGGTATCGGTCATGGCTCTCTCGCGAACCCCTCGGCTCGACCTCCTCGTTCGTTGCGCGCTCGTCGCAATTGCCGCCGCTGGCGCGCCGACCATCGCCGGCTGTGCTTCCGAGCCGAAAGCCGCCCTCACCGCATCGTCGGAGCCGTCGACCGCCGTGCTCGGCCCGGACAGCGTCATTCAGGTGCGCTTGATGCCTCCGCAGGGCGAGTGGGTGGTCAAAGAGGTCGAAATCGAAAATGCCAAGCTCGTGTCTCGCGACGGCGATGCGCCGCTGCAGCTCAGCATTCGCAGGAGCGAGCCGAAGCAGGGTGAGACGACGGTGGAGGGTGCGGACGAGCCCGCCGCGATCACCGTTACCTATGGCGACAAGAAGACGGGAGAGCGCGGACAAGTCATCTATCGCGTCGCCGTCCCCACGAAGACGGATGAGGGGACCAGCGTCCCGGTCACCGTCGAGTGGTGATTCCGAGAGACGTGCGTCAGTCGCGCTTCGGCGCCGTCTCGAGGTAGCGCTGCAACACACGTTTCGGAGCTCGGTCGAGCCACGCCTCCTCGATGCGCTCGCGCAGCTCCCGCACCTTGATGACTTTGAGGCGGATCAAAACCGCCGGGTACCCGTCGAAGTGCGGCGTCGTGAAATAGACGTCGGGCCGCGACGAGATGAGTGCCTCTTTGGTATCGAGATTCGGCACCCACGCGCCGAGGATTGCGCCCTTCGGCGCGGCGTCCCCGAGCGCCGCGAGATCCGCCGCGCGGAGCGGCCGTTCCCAGACGAGCATCTTTTCCTTGACGCGGAAGTCGCGGGGTTTGCGCTCGACGGTTTCGGGAAAGGAGAGCGCGATCTTTCGCACGTCTTCCCAGGTCGCCATGTGCGTCAGGCTATCACCCGTTGCAGCTTCGATGGCGCGTTCGCGATCTCGATAACCCTGTAGAGGTACCGTGGCACCGCCAAGCGCGCCCCGATGCGGTGCATACCATTGCGCTCCGGCCGGCAACGGGCGAGCGACACCGCGATGGCTCGAAAGCACGGCTGTGCGCTCGCGTTCTTTTCACTTCCGTTTCTGGTGGCGTGCTCGTCCGAGACCGACGCCACGGGCGGAGCGGACGTCACCGCCGCGACGGGCGGCTCGGCGGTGACGGCCGGTGGAGGCGGAGCAGGCGGGGACTCCACTTCGTCCGAGACGTCGACGGGGGCATCCGGTGGTGCTGGTGGCGCTCCGGAACCCGTCTCCCTACGAATCGCCGTGCTCAGCGATCTCAACGGCTCTTATGGCTCGACGACCTACGATGCGCCGGTTCACGACGCCATCGGTGCCATCCTCGGCGGTGAGCTGCCCGACTTGGTGCTCGTGACCGGCGATATGGTAGCCGGTCAACAGGGCGGACTCGACTACGAGGCAATGTGGAGCGGATTCCACGACGCCGTGACTGATCCGCTCCGCGAAGCAGGCATTCCCGTCGCCGTGACGCCCGGCAATCACGACGCCTCCGGATACGCAGGCTTCGAGGACGAACGCGCCATCTTCGTCTCGCAATGGAGCGACCCGGCGCGCGTGCCCGAGGTCGAGTTCATCGACGACGCCGATTACCCCCTCCGCTACAGCTTCGTCTACAAGGGGGCGTTTTTCCTCTCGCTCGACGCGACCACCATCGGCCCACTTTCGGCAGACCAACGAGGGTGGGTGGCCGAGCAACTCGCCGCCGCGAGCGAATATCCAATCAAGATTGCCTATGGCCATGTCCCGATTCATTCGGTGACCGTCGGTCGCGAAGAGGAGATTCTCGACGACGCGGAGCTCGAATCGATCTTTCGAGAGGCTGACCTGACCGTTTACGTGAGCGGCCACCAGCACGGCTACTACCCGGGTGCGCGCGACGGTCTACGCCTGGTGAGCACGTCGTGTCTCGGCTCAGGGCCGCGAGCCCTGATCGGCACGAGCGACCCGACGCCGCGAAGCATCCTGCGTCTGGTCGTCGAGGACGGAGAGCTCACCTCGCTCGAGGCGTTCAGCGGTCCGTCCTTCGACACGATCATCGACCGCAGCACCCTGCCGGAGGAGCTCTCCTACGGAGGCAAGTCGGTCCTGCGCGACGACCTTGCGGGGTTCTGAACGGCCGCCCTCGGGGCGATCAGATTGATCGATCCGAGGATCAGGTTGATCCGTCGGTCGCCCCCAGAACGGCGATTTTTGCGAAGAAATGGCCCGGCGCGGCCCTTGCTCTCGTCGGGCGCATGACGGCTCGATGGGCGGTTTCGTTGGGCGCGCTCGCCTTGGCGATCGGCGGCGCGAACGTCTCCTGCACGGGAGACCTGGGCGGCGACGACCCTCCTCCCGGAGGCGCGGATGGACCGGCCGACGTGGAGTTCGCCGGCATGCGCCGCATGACGCCCGATCAGTACGAGCACACGATGCGCGACCTGTTCGGCGATCCCGAGCTCGCGCTCGATCTCGACGAAGACTCTGGGCAGGTCATCACCCTGCTCGCGGTCGACAAGCTCAACGCAGCCGCGGAGGCCATCGTCGCGCGCCGCTCGTCGTGGACCGCGAGCGTCTTTCCTTGCGACACGGCCGCAGAAGAGGACGCCGCGTGTGTCGATGCATTCATTCGCAGCTTCGGCCGTCGCGCCTACCGCCGCACCCTCGAAGAATCCGAAGTGCAGCTGCTGCAAGAGGATTATGCGCGTGCGCGCGAGGCGCTCACCTTCGAAGAGTCGCTCTTGGTGGTTCTGAAAATCATCATTCAGTCGCCGGAGGTTTACTACTTCCTCGAGACCGGCCGCCTGCCCGCGCCGGGTGACGACGTCGCGCCCGGCGTTTTCCCCCTCACGGGGTGGGAGCGGGCGTCGCGGCTTTCGTACTTCCTTTGGGACACGATGCCCGATGACGAGCTCCTCGACGCGGCGGAGTCCGGCGATCTCGATACCGCAGAAGGCATTCGCGTGCAGGCAGAGCGCCTCCTCGAGGATCCACGTGCCCGCGCGACCGTCGTCCGTTTCTTCTCCGATTGGCTCGAGCTCGACGGGTCCAACAAACACTCGAGCCTCGCCGACGCACCGAAGAGCGGCGACATCTATCCGGAGGACTCACCGGCATTGCGCGCCGCGATGCGTGTCGAAATCGAAGCCCTCGTGGAGCGGGTGCTGTTCGAGCAAAATGGGAGCTTCGAGGCGCTCCTGACCAGCACGGATGCTTACGTGGATGGGCCGCTCGCGAAGCTCTATGGCGTGTCAGGTCCCGAAGCGGAGGGTGATTTCCAATGGGTGACCCTACCCGCGGATCAGCGCGCGGGATTGTTCACGCGCGCCGGCTTCTTGACGGTGTTCGCAGGCAACGAGGTCAAGTCCCCCATTCGACGCGGGGCCTACATCCTCGAGGGCGTCCTTTGCGCGACGCTCGGACCACCACCGCCGAATGCGAGCGACGTGCCGGTGAAAGGCGGCACCGTCGACGAAAACGGAACGGCAATCCGCAGGACGATCCGCCAAGACGTCGAGGCAAAGACCTCGACCGAGAGCTGCAGCGGCTGCCATTCGCGCATCAATCCGATCGGATTCGCCTTCGAGCACTACGACGCGCTCGGACGGTGGCAGGCGACCGAAACGGGTGAGGACGACCAGGGACCGTACACGCTCGATGTCGATGCGACGGGTGTCTTGCCCGCGAGCGGATCCGGCGAGACGACCGAAGTCGACGGCGCCGTCGAGATGTCCGAAGCGATCGCCAAGCACGACACCGCGTACATGTGCCTGAGCGAGCACCTCTTCGAGACGGCGCTCCGGCGGCTACCCGTCGATCGAGACCTCGTGTCGATAGAAACTGCGATGTCGCAGATCGACGGCGACTCGAGCGTCACGGACATGGTGGTCGCGCTCACCACGAGCAATGCGTTTTTGCACACACGACGAGCCGGGGAGTAAGCGATGCGACGACGAATCTTCAATCGAAGAAACTTCCTCCGAGGCGCGGCGGGGATCTGCGTCGCGCTACCGATGCTCGAGGCGACGCACGGGCGCATCTGGGCAGCCTCCGGCCAGGCGAAGCGATTCATCGTCTTCTTCAGCCACGGCGGCACGATTTCGTGCCGGCACAGCTCGGGCTCGAAGGGTGATCCGTGGGCCGAAGGTAAATGGCATTCGCTCGACCTCTGGGCGCCGGGCGACGAAGGCACGACGCTCGACGTCCTCGGCGAGGAGATGGCGCCGCTCGAGGCGTTCAAGAGCGACTTGACCCTCTTGCGCGGCGTCGACGACGCGGCTGGAATGACCCAAGGCGACTATGGCGGTCATCACGGCTGCTCGAACGCGACGATTCTGACGTGCGCCGACACCACGTCCGGCGGCGACGACGCCGTGGCGCTCGGGCCCTCGATCGATCAGTTCTTGGCGCAGCGCCTCGAGACGGATTCGCCGGTTCCGTTCCCTTCGATCGACCTCATGCTCGACGGCCACAACTACGGCGAGCCCGTATATCGCGCCTCCGGCGAGAACCTCTCCACCGAGAAGGACCCGCAGGGTGCGTTCGACCGGCTCTTCGCCGACGTGACCGAGACCTCGGGCGAGCCGACGCCCGAGCAGCTACGCATCCGCGCCGAAAAGAAGAGCGTCCTCGACGGGACGCTGGGCCACCTCGCGGCGATGAAGAAGCGCGTCAGCGCCTCGGACGTCCACCTCATCGATGCCCATACCGAGCACGTGCGCAGCCTGGAGAAGCGCCTGGAGGCACTCGAGAACCTCGCGTCTTGCACGAAGCCCGACGTCGGCGGTGCGCCGGTCTCGCTCGGCTATGGAGGATACGACGGCGGCGGGCACGAGCTCGCGGGCCCCATCCTCATCGACATCATGATTCACGCATTCCGCTGCGGTCTGTCGAATGTCGGTACCTTCCAAATCGGAGACATCCTGACGACCTGGTTGCCGACGCCGTACTCGACCGATCTCGGCCACTCCCTCGGCCACGCGGGCCTCGAGGTCGGTCCCAACGGGACGGAGTCGAACATGGCGGACGCCTGGCGCGAGACGATTGTTCAAAATCGCAATTGGCGTATCGGCCTGATGGCCCGCCTGCTCGACGGGTTGAAGAGCACACCGGAGGGCGACGGCAACATGCTCGACAACAGCGTCGTCCTCTTTACGAGCGAGTTCGGGTGCGGCGGTGGACACTCTCCCCGAGACCTTCCGTGTCTCCTCGCCGGAAAGGCCGGCGGCCGCTGGACCGGCGGGCGACACCACAATTACAACAAGCTCGCCGCGAGCGACCCGACACAATCGAATTACGAGACCGACGTGTCGTTTCACAATGTGTACACGTCAATCGTCCAAGCCTTCGGTTACGAGGACGAACACTTCGGCAACGACACTTCGTACAAGACCGGGCCGCTGGCCGAGCTCGGCTGACGGTGGCCGAGCTGGGCTGACAATGGCCGAGCCGGGCTGAGCATTGGTGAAGGCCGCGTCGAAAACGTCTCGGCGTCAGCGACCGCCGAGACGCTTCACCAATACAGTGAGCTCTTTGCGCTTCGATTCGAGCTCGCTCGCGCGGGCTCGCGCTTCCTTCTGATCGGTGCGCAAGGAGGCGCGCTTGTCGCGCGTGCGCTGCACCTTCTTGTCGTGCTCGTCGACGCGTCGGTCGAGGCGGCCGACGCGCGTCTCGACTTCTTCGAGCTCGCGACGCAGCTCTTCGCGCCGGGCGCGGCTCTCGCGAAGCTCGTTTCGGATCGCGTCGAGCTCGTCGACGGCCTTCGTCTCCTCGCCCTGGAGCTCCTCGTTCTCTTCGTCGAGGCGAGCGAGCCGGCGCTCGAGCTTTTCGATATCCGATGTGACGTCGTCGAGGTCCGACGTCGCCTTCGAGAGCTCGCGCGCTCGTGATTTCGCATCATCGGCGTGCGCCGCGAGCTTGCGTCGCTCCGATGCCGGTGCGGGCTCGCTCGGCGGCGCCGTCTCCGCGACTGTGTCGCCGTCGTCGCCGAGCATCGTGAGCACGTCGAGGCCCGGCGGCTCGAGCTCTCGAACCAGTCTGCCCGCAGGTCCGTCGCCGAACTTGCCGGTCGTGGAGATCGCCTCGAGCGTGACGCCGAGCTTGTCGAGGTTTGCTGCAGAGAGCGGTTTACCGACTTCTTCCAGATCGCGCGTGATCTGCTCGACCGCGGCGTTGACCTCGTCGCGTTGCGCCTTTTTCGCACGTGCGAGAGCACTCGCAGCGCCCGCGCCGGCGCTCGCTGCGAGCGTCGCGCGGAACGCCGCGCGCACGTCTCTTCCTGCGGACAGGAGCTGCCCGAGCTTCTTGGGATGTTCGAAGTGGTACCGGTTCACCGCCGCGGCGACGGCGTTTGGTTTCGGTAATCCGAGCACGCGTGCGGCAGCGTCCTTCTTCGCGGCTGCCTTCAGATCCGTGGCCAACGCTTTGCGGGCCGCGATGAACTCGTCGAGCGGTCCCGCATAAAGAGCGTCGATGCGCTTTTCGAGATCCGAGTCGTTCATGACCCTGGCCGTGAACGCGTCCACCTGCGCGGCACCATCGCTAGGAACATCCCGGACATCCTACGTCGGAACCATTTAGGGTGGGGATTAGGTTGCTCAGCTCAACTTCGCAACTTCGCGACGACGAAAGCAGCCCGAGATGTGGTCGTTCACGAGGCCCACGGCCTGCATATACGAGTAAACGATCGTCGGACCTACGAAGCGAAACCCGCGCCGCATTAGGTCCTTGGAAATGCGCTCCGCGAGATCCGTCTTGACCGGAACCGCCGACTGCTCCGCGTACCGACCCTGGATGGGACGGCCGTCGACCCAGGACCACAGATAGCTCGCGAAGGAGCCGTGCTCCTTCTTCACCTGGAGAAACGCCTTCGCGTTCGAGATGGCCGAATCGATCTTCGCTCGATTACGGACGATGGTTTGGTCCTCGAGCAACCGGGCCCGCTTCGCCTCGTCGAAGCGGGCGACGCGGCTCGGGTCGAAGCCGGAAAAGGCGCGCCGGTACCCCTCGCGTTTACGAAGAATCGTGATCCACGAGAGCCCCGCCTGAGCCCCCTCGAGGATGAGCATCTCGAAGAGGTGCACATCGTCGTGCGACGGCACGCCCCATTCCTCGTCGTGGTACGGCAGGTACAACGGGTCCTTTCGGGCCCAGAGGCAGCGCTTCCGCTCTTTCATCCTGAGGTCTCCGTCAGACGCATCGGCCACATGTTGCGCGGTATTTGAGTGTCCTTTTTACTCCGGCCCTCTGTCGAGCACCACGCGCCTCGGGCTATCGTCGTGCGCTGCGACGATGATCGATCACGGACATCGTGCCTCTATCGAAGTTGCCGTCCCGCTGCTCGGCGCGATCGCCGCCGTTATCGGCCTCGTTGCGTGCGCCGGCGATAACGTCGAGCCCACAGGCGGCGGTGGATCGGGCACGGGCAACGCACCGTCGAACGGCGGCGCCGGTGGGTCCGGCGGTGCGGGTGGTGCCGGCACCGGCGGTGACGCATTCACCGTCGGCGGCAACGGATCCGGCGGCGGCTCGAACAACCTCTGCAAGGTGCCGGATGAGTCGGACGACGCTCCGACGTGCGTCGACAAGGCGCCTGCCGATGCGTTCGCCCCCGAGGTGCAATGGACGTGGACGGCGCCCGAGCCAATGGCCGGCGCGCTGGCCTCCGGCACGTTCATCTCGCCGCTCGTCGGGAACTTCACCGACGACAACGCGGACGGCGCGATCGATCTCTGCGACGTGCCCGACGTGCTCGTCACCGGCATTCAGCAGTTCGACGGCGTCACGGCCGAGGCCGAGATGTTTCTCCTCTCGGGCGATACCGGCGAGGTAAAGCTGAAATTCGACGGCCTCGTCGACGGGCTCATCTATCCGGCGTTCGCCGACATCGATGGCGACGGCTTGCCCGATGTCGTCACGGCCGACACCAGCGGGCGGCTGGTCGCCTATAACCACGACGGAACGCTCAAATGGTCGGGCGACCTGGCCGGCTATCGAACGTCGCTGGCATCGAGCCTCTGCCCCACGATTGGTTTGTACGATTTGGAAGGCGACGGCTCGGTCGAAATCCTTGCCGGTTGGGAAGTCTTCGATTCGGAGGGGCACCTGCTCTTCGGCGATCCGACGAATGCCGCCGAGTTCGACGGCACCTATTGGTGCGTGACGCCGACCGCCGCGGACCTGGACGACGACGGGAGCCTCGAGGTGTTGATGGGCCACGAGACGTTCCGCGCCGACGGAAGCCTCTATTTCAAGCTCGACGGCTTTACGCCCGCACATCCGCAGGTGGCGAACCTCGACGGCGACGACGACCCCGAGGTGTTCCTCACGAACAAGGACGGCATCACCGTCCTCGAGCACGACGGAACGATCAAGTTCGGCCCGGTGCGCCCCACCGATCCGAATCCCGGACCGAACTGTTGGGGTAAGCCCGCCGTCGTCCACGACTTCGACGGCGACGGAATTGCCGATATCGCCGCTGCGACCTGCAGCGACTACACGGTTTACAAAGTCGGGGAGTCGGGCGTGACGCCTCTGTGGACGCAAAACGTGTCCGACTTCAGCGGGCTCGCGACGGCGACGGCGTTCGACTTCCTCGGCGACGGCGTCGCGGAAGCCATCTATGCCGACGAGACGCAGATTTACGTTTTCGATGGTAAGACGGGGGAAACATCCCTCACCGCGCCGCGTACGAGTGGGACGCTCATCGAGTATCCGGTGGTCGCCGACATCGACAACGACAGCTCCGCGGAGATCGTTTTCGTCTCGAACTACTTCTCCGGAAATGCGACGGGCCCGACGGTGACGGTCCTTCGCGACGCGATGGACCGTTGGATTCCGGCTCGCCGGATTTGGAATCAGTACTCGTACCACGTAACGAACGTGCGAGAGGACGGCACGCTCCCGACCACGCTCCAGAAGAGCTGGCTGAAGCTGAACACGTTCCGAACCAATTCGCAGATCAGCAGTACCGGCGAAGCCTGCGATCCGGAAGAGCCGCCGCCTAGGTAGCCACGAGCCTTCTGCTCTGTCTCGCCGCGCCGAAGGCGAGCTCGAGTAACAAGAGCCGACGCCCTGTAACGAATTGGTGACGGAGCCAGACGTTCGACGTTTGGTTTCTTCACCGCT
>JABFXY010000062.1 GCA_013361525.1 Polyangiaceae bacterium
TCCGCGGCGATGGACTCGGTCACCGAAGGCCGAGCAGCCATCGCGATGGCCCGCGCAGGCGGGATCGGGATCCTCCACAAGAACCTCTCCGTCGCGGATCAAGCCCGCGAGGTAGAGCGCGTGAAGCGCGCCGAGAGCGGGATGATCGCCGCGCCGATCACCGTTCGACCCGAGCAGACGCTCCGCGAAGCTCTCGACGTGATGAACGAGCACTCGATCAGCGGTGTGCCCGTCGTCGAGGACACGAGGCCGGTCGGCATCCTCACGTCGCGCGACGTGCGCTTCGCGCAGAACCTCGATCAGCGCGTCTCCGGTCTCATGACGAAAGAGCTCGTCACCGTCCCGCCGGGCGTCTCCAACGAGCGCGCGAAAGAGCTCTTGCATCGACACCGCATCGAGAAGCTCCTCGTCGTCGATCAAGAAGGCTGCCTCGTCGGCCTCATCACCATCAAGGATCTCCTCCAGGCAGACCGAAACCCGAATGCCGTCAAAGACGAGCACGGGCGGCTCTTGGTGGGCGCCGCGATCGGCCCCGGCCCGGATCGCGACGAGCGAGCCGCGGCGCTCGTCGGCGCCGGCGTGGACCTGCTCGTGATCGACACGGCGCACGGCCACTCGAAGGGCGTCATCGACTCCGTTCGCGCCGTGAAGAAGCGCTACTCCAACGTCGAGATCGTCGCCGGCAACATCGCGACGACCGAAGCGGCCGAGGCGCTCATCGACGCCGGTGCGGACGCCATCAAGGTAGGCATCGGGCCCGGAAGCATCTGCACGACGCGCGTCGTCGCCGGGATCGGTGTCCCGCAAATCACCGCCATCTCCGACTGCGCACGCGCGGCCGATCGACACGGCGTGCCGATCATCGCCGACGGCGGCATCAAGTTCTCCGGCGACGTCACGAAGGCGATCGCCGCCGGCGCATCGAGCGTCATGATCGGCTCGCTCTTCGCCGGCACCGACGAGTCACCCGGCGACCTCGTCCTCTACCAAGGCCGCAGCTACAAGGTGTACCGCGGCATGGGCTCGATCGGCGCGATGCGCCGCGGAAGCAAAGACCGCTACGGTCAAGCCGGCTCGGCCGACGAGAAGCTCGTCCCCGAAGGCATCGAGGGCCGCGTCCCCTACCGCGGATCGCTCGGCTCGATCATCTATCAGCTCGTCGGCGGCCTCCGCTCCGGCATGGGTTACACCGGATCGAAGACAATCGAGGAGCTGCGAAAGAACGCCCGCTTCGTGCGCATCACCTCGCAGGGTCTGCGCGAGAGCCACGTGCACGACGTCATCATCACAGAAGAAGCGCCGAACTACCGCACGAGCTGAGACGGCGCACTGCCTGCGCGATTCACGCCTCTTCTTCTTCGATGTGCGGAGCCGGCTCGAGGCCGAGCCATCGAAGAATGAACGCGTGGATCGCGTAGACGATCGGCGTCAGCGCGATGGCGACGACGATCTTGATGATGTACTCGCGGAAGATCTTCGCGCCGATCCATCCCCACGATTTGTCCGCGACACCGGCCCAGAAGATCGAGTTGATGGTGGCCGTGTCGATCAACTGGCTGATGAGCGTCGAGCCGGTTGCGCGGAGCCAGAGGTGGCGGCCGCGCGTCACGCGCTTCCAGAACAAGAAGATCTGGATGTCGAGCACCTGCCCGATGACGTAGGCGACGATCGAAGCAATGAACAGCTTCGAGCTGCCACCGAAGATCTTCGCGTACTCGTCCGCTTGGAAATAGCTGTCCTTGTCCGTGGGCAGCGCCGTCGTGAGCACCAGCGCGAAGTACGCGAGGGTCGCCATTGCCGCGCCGACGGCCGTGATGAAACGCGCGCCGCGCTTGCCGTAGAAGTCGTTGATGACGTCCGTGAGAAGGAACGTCACCGGAAACAGGATCATCCCGACGCTGACCGGACCAACCGTCGTCGCGAAGGCCTTGCCACCCGTCACATCGCCGAGCACGAGGCACGTGACGAAGATCGCGCCGAGGACGACGAAGAGCTTCTGCCCGACGCCGAGGTGACGCGGCGGATCCGGATGACCGTGATCCAGCGTCCGGAGGGCGCTCTTGAGCGTCTCCTCGACGGGCGGATGTTTGCGGGTTTTGACTTCGCGCACGCGGCATTCGTATCACCAAATGCCGCGCGCTACAGCGCAACTCGGTTGCGTTGATTGTTTGCTGCTCCAACAGCTCCCAAGGGGTGAGGAGCTGTTTCCGCGGCAAACTAGGGCACCCTCTGCACCCGGCGCTTGTTGTTGATTGGCGAAGACCGGTCAAAGCAACCGGTCTTCGCTGTAATGGGTCTTTGCGCCCTCTGGGTAGCTCAATAACCAGGGCTCGGAGCGGTGCGTCCCGTGACTTCGCGCGTGCCGCGAAGCACCCGAGGCTCCCGTTCGGTCGCGATTGCGTTGTAGGTGACGGACGCGATCAGCGCGCCGGCGATCGGCGCGAGCCAGAACGCCCAGAGCTGCGCAATGGCCCAAGTCCCGGCGAAGAGCGCCGGTCCGGTGCTGCGCGCCGGGTTCACCGACAGGTTCGTGACGGGGATGCCGACGAGGTGGACGAGCGTCAGCGCGAGGCCGATCGCGATCGGCGCAAAGCCGGCCGGCGCGCGAGAATCGGTCGCCCCGAGGATGACCATCAGAAAGCCGAACGTGAGCACGACCTCGGCGATCAACGCAGCGGCGAGACCGTACCCTTGCGGCGAGTGCTCGCCATAACCGTTCGCGGCGAACCCGCTGGCGTGGGCATCGAATCCCGCTTTGCCCGTCGCAATGAGGTACAGCACGGCGGCCGCGGCGATCGCGCCGACGAGCTGCGCCGCGATGTACGGCAGGATCAGCGCCTTCGGGAAACGCCCCGCCGCCGCGAGACCAATGGTCACCGCGGGATTGAAGTGGGCGCCCGAAATGTGTGACAGCGCATAGGCCATCGTCAGCACCGTGAGGCCGAATGCCAGCGCCACACCGGCGAACCCGATTCCGAGGTCGGGGACCGCGGCAGCGAGGATCGCGCTGCCGCACCCGCCGAACACGAGCCAGAACGTCCCGAGCCCTTCCGCAGCGGCTTTCTTTCCAGTCGTCACGAGCACCTCCCGCACGAGCGACGTTGCGTCGTTCGAAAACGGAGGTTCGCAATCGACGTACCGGATATCGGCCAATTATGCGAACGGCGCGATACCTCAGATCCGAAGCGTGCCGCGCCCGAGCTCGACGACCTCGCCCCCGACGAACACGTTGCGGTGCTCGTCCACGCGCAGGCGCAATTGCGAGGGCCTGCCTATCGCGGAGCCCTGCTGAACGGTGAGGCCGATGGGAAGGGTCGCCGCTTGCTCGATCAGGTACCCGCCGAGGTTCGCGCACGCAGACCCGGTCGCCGGGTCTTCGACGAGGTTGCCGCCGAGCAGGAAGAAGAACCGCGCCTCGAGGGTGCGCCCTTCACTCGGCGCCCACACGTACGCCATGCTGGAGCCGCGCTTTTCGTTGTATCCGAGCCGCCCCAGCGCTTCGGCGTTGGGTCTGCAAGCGGCGACGTCCTCGGCCGAACGAAGCGGAATGACCAGCTGCTCGGACCCCGTGTCGACCCAGAGCGGCTCTTCCGAGACGGCGTCGGCATCGAGGCCCAACATCGCCGCGAGCTCGGCTTTCGACGCGGTCGGTTTTCGCACGACGGGCGCCTTCGCGGTGCGCAACGTCCAGGTGTCGCCGCGCGCGATGACGTCGACGAGGCCGACCTTCATTTCGAGTGTCACCCGGTCCCGCGCATCCCGAAGTTGACGAACGACGTGTGCCGTTCCCAAGGTCGGGTGCCCCGCAAATGGCATTTCATAAGAAGGCGTAAATATCCGCACCCGGGCCGTCGCATCGGCGTTGTCGGCGGGCAGGATGAACGTCGTCTCGGAGAGGTTGAATTGCCGGGCGAGCGCCATCATCTCCGCGTCGGAGAGGCCCGAGCCGTCCTCGAACACGGCGAGCGGATTGCCCGATAGCCGCTGCTCGGCGATCGTGAACACATTCAGGATCCGAAACGCGAGCTGGCGCATGCGCCGCTCTTATCACGCCGGCGTGTCGGTGGCTGCCGATCGAGCGCGACCATCCATTCGCAGCGGATAGCCCTCCGCCGTCGACACGTACGAAGCGACAACCATGTCGCCGGTGACGTTCAACGCCGTGCGACACATGTCGAGGATCCGGTCGACGCCCAAAATGACGGCAATGCCCTCACCCGGCACGTTCACCGATTGCATGACGATGACGATCATCGGCAAAGACCCGCCCGGCACACCCGCCGTCCCGATGCCGGCGAGCACCGACATCAACACCACGCTGATCTGTTGTCCGATGGAGAGCTCGACGCCGAAGAACTGCGCGAGAAAGAGCACCGTCACGCCTTCGAAGAGCGCGGTGCCATTTTGGTTCGCGGTCGAGCCGAGGGTCAGGACGAAGGTCGCAATCTGCTTTGGAATGCCGAGCTTCCTTTGCGCGACGTCGAGGGTCGTGGGCAACGTCGCATTGCTCGACGCCGTCGAGAAGGCGGTGATCATCACCTCCTG
>JABFXY010000047.1 GCA_013361525.1 Polyangiaceae bacterium
TGGGGTCAATCGGGCTCTCGACCCCCGCGAAGCTCCGCAGGTTGTGGGACGAGAAGGCGAACGCTCCGCCGGGCCGAAGGACACCGAGCGGATCGCCGAGTCGCGATCGGCGGGAAGTAACCAGCCTCGGCGCGGACCCGAGCACGAATCAGGTTTGACAAGCCGCGTCGTCCAGTATAGCGATCGAAACGTCCGCTATACTGGACGTCCACCACCCGCACCGGGTTACCCAGGCAGAGCCTGCTTATGCACAAAACCACCGGCTACTTCTCTTTCGCGGCCTTTGCGCTCGTGAGCGCCGCGGCCCTTCCCGCCAGCGCGCAGGACTGCGCCGACCTGCCCAATCCGATCTATGGCCTCGGCGCAAATGCCGTCAAACCTCTCTTCAAGCGGCTCGGGCAGGCGCTATCCAACGCGACCGTACCGGAGACGATCGTGTATCAGGCGCCCGGGCAATGCTCGGGCATCAACGCGCTGATCGCGGGCACGCCGATCACCGGCACGGCGTCCTATTGGGATGGAAGTGGTGTCGAGGGTACCTGCACGCTTCCCCTCGCTGGAACGACGATCGATTTCGCTGCAATGAACAGCTACGCCACATTGTGCCCCGGGGTGGAGGCGTTGCCGGAGGGGGTCGGCGACTTCCTCGGCCCGATCCAGAGCTTTGATTTCATCGTGCCGAAGGCGTCCAGCCAAACGAGCATCAGCGCGGCGGGCGCCTATTTCGTCTACGGGTTTGGCGCGGAAGGGCAGGCGGAGCCCTGGACCGACGAGTCGCAGATCTTCAAACGTGATCCCAACTCGGGCGTGTCGCTCTTCGTGGCGCTCGCCATCGGTGTGCCCGTGGAGAAGCTCAAGGGCATCGACGCGACGACGAACGCCAACACCGTGACGCTGGTGAGTACTTCACCCCAGCCGGAACGCGCGCTCGGCATCGTGTCGGGAGAGGTCGCACAGGCGAACAACGATGTCGTGAGCTCCCTCGCGTATCAGCACTACGACCAAGACTGCGGATATTACCCGAACTCGACCGCCACGAGCCTCGACAAGCGAAACATCCGCGACGGTCACTACTGGATTTGGTCGCCGATCCACTTCTTCGCGGAGGTCGGTGACAACGGCGTCCCTTTGTCCGAAGGGGCGGAGCACCTCATCGGCTATTTCACGGGCGCGGTTCCCGCTCCCGACGACATCGACATGCTGGACCTCGAAATCGCGTCCGGGACGATCCCCGACTGCGCGATGACCGTGCGACGATCGGGTGATCTCGCAGATCTGGAGTCGTACTGGCCAGACGAGCCCTGCGGCTGCTTTTTCGAGGCGGAGGCGACCGGGACGACCACCTGCGAGGTCTGCGACGGCGACGACGCCTGCCCGTCCGAGGCTCCTCACTGCCGCTTTGGCTATTGCGAGGTGAACTGAAATGAAGCCTTCGACATCCACGATGACCGGGCTGGGCTCTCCGTTTCTCTTGTGCGTCGCGCTCCTCGCGGCGTGCGGTGACGACACCAATCAAAACCCGACCTCGACGTTCACGACCTCCACCGGCGGCGGCACCTCGGACGGGGGTGGCGGACAGGGAGCCGGTGGGAACGGCGGCGCTCCCGAGGGCGGCAACGGAGCCGGCGGCAATTGCGAAGGCCCCGACGGGTGCTTCGCCTGCGAGCCCACGAAGAACGAACATTTCTTGAATGCCTGCACCGAGGCCCAATGCAGTCCGTTCGACAACGAGGCTCGCTTGCCGCTCTACAACGGCGGCGACTTGCCGCCCGTTCCTTGAGCGCACGCCTGTTCGCCGGTCGTTGCGCCGTGGTCGCGGCGGTCGTCGCGTGCACGAGCCCATTACACGCTCAGCCCGCGGCGAACGAGGAGGAGCTCGAGGTCGAAGCCGCTTCGAAACCTTCGCAGGCACCAGCCGACGACATCTCTGCGCTCAGGGCCGAGCTCGCGCGGCTGAAGAAGCGCGTTGAAGATCTCGAATCGAAACCGAGCGTAGCGCCCGCCGCGCAGCCTCCGGAAGGCGGGGGTACTTCCAAGCCCGCGAGCCCGTTCGGTGCTCCCGAAGTCCTGAAAAGGACGTTGGGTCTCGAAGCCTTCGATATCTCGGCGTACGTCCAAGCCCAATACGAGTGGCACCAGGACTCCGAGGACGAGCTGGTGCAGGGCGGGCAACCACTCAATCAGGACCGATTTTTGATCCGCAGGGGACGAGTCCGCCTCGACGCTGCGTGGTCGTGGTCGGCGCTATCGCTGGAGGTCGACGGGAACACGACTCGGGGCCCGTCGTTCGGACTTCGCCGCGCGGAGGCTTCGCTCCTTTGGCGTGGGCCGTGGGGCGGGCCCGCGACCGACCTCTCGGCGCTTCGCGGCGGCGACGGCGCCCCTCCTCTGATGATGCTCACCGTCGGGCTGATGGATATTCCATTCGGGTTCGAGCTCGGTCACGCCGCGCGAGACCGGGTCTTCACGGAGCGTTCGACCGGGTCGGTCGCCTTGTTTCCCGGGGAGCCAGACGTCGGCGCGCGTCTGTCGGGCGGCATTTCCTTCTTTCGCTATTCCCTCGCCGTGATGAACGGCGAGCCGCTCGACGAACGGGCCGGGCGGGTGACACGCGACTACAACGACGACAAGGACTTCGTGGGGAGGCTCGGCGTTCACGTGAACCCCATCGAGTCGCTCACCATCTCGGGTGGGGTCTCTGCGCTCCGCGGCACCGGATTCCACGCGGGGAACGACGGCACGAAGGACGACGTGCAATGGAAAGACATCAATGAAAACGGCTCGATCGATCCGGGCGAGCTCATCGCTGCACCCGGGTCCGCGCCGACACCTTCCGAAAACTTCGATCGCTGGGGCCTCGGGCTCGATTTGCGGATCCGGATCGAAACTCCAATCGGCGAAACACACGTATACGGCGAGGCGACGATTGCACAGAACCTCGACCGCGGGCTCTTTGTCGCCGATCCGATCCTCACGGGGATCGACGTTCGAGAGCTCGCCGCCTACGGCGCGGTCGTCCAAGAGATAACCCCCTACGCCTTCGTCGGGTTTCGCTTCGACTGGTACGACCCCAACGGCGACTTCTTCGACACACGCGGGGGCAAAGTATTGCCTTCGTCGCAGGTCGTTCGGACGCTGTCGCCCGTCGTGGGCGGAGGCTTTCCAGGCCAGTGGAGGCTGAGTGTCCAATACGACAACGTCGACGATTCTCTGGCGCGTGACGCCATCGGCCTCCCTGCGGATCTCGACAACGACCGCTTCACCGCGCGACTGCAGGTGTCCCTGTGAGGCCGGGTGTCATGACGAGGCACGGGGCTGGGCTATTGCTCTTTGCAGTGGCGTGCGGCGGGGAGCCGGCGAACAGCGGACGCGACCAACCCATCGTCGTGCGCGGAGGCTCGTTCAAAGAGGGCACGGTTCCCGGAACACCACCGCTCACGAGCGACGAAATTGCGGACGGCGCAGAGCCCACCGGGAGCCACGTCACGGTCGTGGACAGCCAGAACAACGTCCTCCGTCCCGGACAGGTCGGAAAAGGCCTCTCCGGTCGCGCAACGGACGATGCGTCTTCGGTTGCGCTGCAACTGAAGGATCAGGGAGAGGGCTTCTGGGTCGTCCCCCTCGGCCCGGCGGACCCCGCCGTCCCCGGTGAGCTGACTTGGAGCGTCTCGCTCGACGTCGCCCACGACGTCCCCCCGGGGCTACACACGCTCCTTCTCGCGGCGCTCGACGAGGAGGGACGAGCAGGGACACAGTTTGCACTACCCGTTTGCGTTCGCTCGCCGATCCCCGACAACCTCCACGCCTGCGACCCCAGCATTCCACCGCCGGCGGCGGTGGTGTCGCTCGGATGGGACGCCAACATCGATCTCGATTTGCTCGTCGTGACGCCGGAAAACAAGTTCGTCGACCCCAAACACCCGTCGACCTCGACGGACGGCGAGCTCGAAGACGGGGACGGATTGTTCGACCACGACGGGCTCGCTCATTGCGAGCTCACCGGCGCACGTCGAGAGAATCTCGTCTTTTCCTCGAAGCCGAAGCCGGGTGTCTATTACGTATTCGTCAACCTGTTCGACGGGTGTGGACTACCCGCCACGCGGTTCGATGTCTCCGTTCATCTTGCACAAGGTGACCCGCCCGAGCAGGTCGAGGTTCTCCATTTCGACGGCGAGGTGCTCGCCGCACAGGCCAACGGCGGCACGGGTCTCGGCACCTATGTCACCGAGTTTACGATCCAATGATCTTTCCCACGAAAGCCGTCCCATGACTGAGCGGTTGCTACGGGTCGCGCTCCTCGGCAGCGCTTGGGTTCTCTACGTGCTGATGGCCCTGTCGGTGCTCTCGATTTCGATCATCGTCGAGCGTTGGCTGTACTTCCGGCGTCTGCGCGACGACGTCGGAAGGCTCCGCGCCGAGGTGGTGAATGCCTTCCTCGAAGGCGACGACGAGCGCGTGAATCGCCTGTTGGACGCGAGCCCTTCGCTCGAGGCGCGCATCGTGGCCGTCGGACTGCGCTTCAAGGCTGGCGGCGCGAGCGCGATCACCGACGCGATGGAGGCAGAGCTCGAGCGTCGGAAAAAGGAGCTCGAGCGCGGATCGAACGTCCTCGGAACACTCGGCAACAATGCCCCGTTCATCGGATTGTTCGGCACGGTATTGGGCGTCATCGAGGCCTTTCACCACCTCGGCGACACGTCCAACAAGGCCGCGATGGGCAATGTCATGGCCGCGATCGCCGAAGCGCTCGTCGCGACGGGTGTCGGCTTGTTCGTCGCAATCCCGGCGGTCGTCGCCTACAACGTCGTCCAAGAGCGGGTGACGCTGCTCGAGGCGAGCGTCGTCAGCTTTCGCAAGTTCCTCACAGCGTCGCTGCATTTGCTGAACGCTTCTCGGACCAGCAACGCCCCTAGGGAAGAGCGGGCGGAAGAGCCGGCGGACGACCCCGAAGCGCACGTCGAGCTGACGAGTTCCCAGCGCGAGGCCTTCGCAAATGGGCACGCAGTCACGAGGGAGGCCTGAGATGGCCGGCACAACGGCTCGCGGCCGCAAAGGGGGCATCGTCGGCATCAATGTGACGCCGATGGTCGACGTGGTGCTGGTGCTCCTCGTCATCATGATGGTCTCCGCGACGTACATCGTTTCGCAAAGCCTCAAAGTCGAGCTGCCCAAGACGTCGACGTCCGACCAGGCGCCGGAAACCGTCGCCACCGTCACGATTACGAAGGACGGTGCGCTGCTCTTCGACCAGGACCCGATCGACGAGGCCGGGCTCACCCGGAAGCTGCGGGAGGCAAAACAGGCCGGCAGCGATGTGAGCCTCGTCGTGAGCGCAGACACGGAGGCGTTCCACGGGGCGGTCGTCCGCGTCATCGACCTCGCGAAGCTGGAAGGGATCACGAAGTTCGCCATTCGCGTGGAGCGTAAGGAGTAGGAGTTGGTGGCGAGCGCGCAATCGGTCGCAAGAGCGGCGTTGTCGGCCGACGCATCGGAGCGCACGCGCAAGCGCGGCTTCGGGCGGTGGCTCTCGACGTTTGCATTCCATGGCGCGCTCGTGGGCGGCGTGATTTACCTGCGACCACCCGCGCGCCCGGGGGAGCTCGTCTCGATATCGGTCGTCGAGTCGGAGCAAAAGCCTGCCCCACCCCCACTGGCACCGCCCCTCGAAGAGGACGAAACACCGCCGGCCGCTGCGCAGCCCGCAACTCGAACACAGAGCTCACGTGCCCGCGCAGCCACCCCCGCACAACCGAATGCGGGCTCGACGCCGAGCGGAGACGGCGGCTCGAGCGGCGGTGTCGAGCTTCCTGGTACGTATTCGGGGTCAGGGCCCGGCGGGCATGGAGCCCCGGGAGCGCCGAGCGCACGACCCGCGCCCGAACCTCAACCAACGACTCGCAAGTCGCTCGTGAGCCCCACGGACAGCGGGGATTGCGGCGAGCCGGTGCAAAAGGCAAAACCCAAGAGCGTCCCTCAACCTGCCTATCCCGAGGCGGCTCGCAAAGCCGAAGTAAGCGGCAAAGTTCGAGTCGAGGTGACCGTCGACGAGCGCGGCGCGGTGGTCGGCGCGCGTGTGCTCAGCGGGCTCGGTCACGGGCTGGACGAGGCAGCGTTGGCCGCGGCTCGAAGCGCATCGGTCTCGCCGGCCGTGCGGTGCGGAAAGCCCGTGCGCGGGACCTTCGTCATCGGAATGCGCTTTTCGCCGTGAAACACCAATTCGCTCGCTCCGTCGTCGTCTGGGTGCTGGCGTCCTTGATCGGATGCCTGTTACCGGCTTCCGTCGGCGCCCAAGGCGCGCAACCGAAAAAGGGCGTCGTGACCAAGGTGCCTGTCCTGGTCACGTTCGCCGAGGCGGAATACCCGCCGGAGGAGCGCGCCGCAGGGCGGGTGGCGAGCGTGGTCATGAAGCTGTCGATTGACGAACAGGGAAAGGTCCAAGCCGCAGAGGTGACCGAGTCGGCGGGGCCCGCATTCGATACCGCCGCAAAGGCCGCGGCCCTCCGCTTCGAGTTCGAGCCGGCAGAGATCGACGGGCGGCCTGCGCCCGTGAAGATTTTTTACCGATACGACTTCACCTTGAAGGAGGAGGCGCCGGTAACCGCTGACTTCGGTGGCGTCGTGCGAGACCGTGTGACGAAAGCCGCTCTCGGTGGAGTCACCGTGACGCTCGACGGCGGGGAGCAGTCGACGACCGACGAAAAGGGTCGATTCGAGATTTTGCGCGTCCTCCCGGGAGCCCACAAAGTCACATTGTCGGGCCCGCGGCTCACGACCATCCAGACCGAGGAGACGTTCGTCGCCGGAAAACGTGTCGAGGCTCTCTATGACGTCGACCCGCAGCGTCCGGAGGCCGGCAGCGAGCCGGTGGACGATATGGAGATTGTCGTCGTCGCGCCCCCCCTCACGAAAGACGTATCGTCGGTCGAGATTGGGCGAGATGAAGGCAGACGCGTCCCCGGAACGCAGGGTGACGTGCTCAAGGTCATTCAGAACCTGCCCGGCGTGAGCCGAGCCGCGCCCGGCTCCGGCGCGGTCGTGGTTTGGGGTGCCGCGCCCGAGGACACACGTGTCTACGTGGAAGGGGTGCGAATTCCGCTGTTGTATCATTATGGCGGCGTCCGCTCGGTCATTGCGTCCAACCTCGTTCAATCCGTGGAGCTGGTCGCGGGCGGTTATGGCGCCGCTTACGGTCGTGGGCTCGGGGGCCTCGTCGCCGTCCACCTCGCCGACTGGAAAGAAGGTGTCCACGGCTCCGTTTCGATGGATTTCCTCGACGCATCGGCGACATTGCAAGTTGGTGTCGGCGACACCTTCCGTTCAGCGGCCGGCGTCCGTTATGGATATCTCCACCGGGTCGTTCCCGTGGTGACCGACCGGGACGTCGGTGAGCTCTTCCCGATTCCGCAATACTTCGACGCGCAAGCGCGCGCGGCCGTTTTCACCAACCCCACGACGAGCTTCGAAGTCGGCGGGCTGGTGTCGCGCGACCGTGTTGAGCGCGCCGTCTCGAGCACGGATCCGGATGCGCGCCGTTCCGACGAGCGCTCGGTGCTGTGGGGGCGCGTCTATGGGCGTTTCAAGAGCCGAAGCGACGGCGGCAGCGAGGTCTCCATCACGCCGTGGTTCGGCATCGACGAGACTGCCCAAACCCAACGGTATGGCGCCCTCGCCACGGAGCTCACGGATCACTCCACCCTGTTCGGCCTTCGTGCGTCCTACCGGGGTCGGGTATGGTCGGATCCCGAAGGAGCGATGTCGGGTGTCGTGCTCTCGGTCGGTCTCGATGGAGAGGCGCGAAAGGCTTCCCTCGCAAGGTATGGTTCTATCGGAGCCCCCCGCCGCGAGGGAGACCAGACGGTATTCGGCCAAGGTCCTTCCGACCAGGTCAGTGGCGACAGGTGGGACGCCTGGACCGGGAGCCCCGCAATCCACGGAGAAGCAGAGCTGTCGTTCTTCGCCGACACGCTCCAGCTGATTCCGGGTCTCCGCGTCGAGCCGAGTTTCCTGTTTGCGAGTCGAAGCACACCGGTCGAAGGTGACACGCCGAGCATCGGCGTGTTCCAGCAAGAGCTGTTTCTGGAGCCACGTTTTGCAGCAAAGCTGGCGCTCGGCGAGCGACTCCGACTGCGGGCCGCTTATGGCCTCTATCATCAACCGCCGGCCCCCGAGGACCTCTCGGCCTCGTTCGGCAATCCGCGGCTCGAGAGCTCGTCGGCGCATCACGTCGTCGGAGGTCTCGACGTCACGCTGCTCAAAGGCCTGAGCGCCGACGTCGTCGGGTTCTATACCCATTCGAGCGATCTCGCGACCCGCAATCCCGCACCTTCGCCGAAGCTGACCGAGGCCCTCGTACAACGCGGAGAAGGGCGCGCCTACGGCGTCCAACTACTGATCCGCAAAGAGCTCGCGGATGGCTTCTTCGGTTGGGTAAGCTACTGCCTTTCTCGGTCCGAGCGCGCGAACGATGGTTATTCGCGCTTTCGCCCTTCCGACTTCGATCAGACACACGTGCTCACCGCGGTCGCGTCCTACGAGATCTGGGGCGGCATCGAGGTCGGCGCGCGCTTCCGCTTCGCCACCGGCTTCCCCCGAACACCCGTGACGGGCGCGTACTACGACGCGAAGTCCGACGCGTACCAGCCCGTCTTCGGAACCATCAACTCCGACCGACTGCCCTATTTCCTCCAGCTCGACGCCAGGTTGTCGAAGCGCTTCGACCTCGGAAAGCTCGAGCTCGAAGTGTACGTCGACGTTCAGAACGTCACGAACCACGAGAACGTAGAAGAGATCGTGTACACCCCGGATTACTCGAAGTCGGGCGCAATTTTCGGCGTTCCGGTTCTGCCCGTCGCGGGCGTGAGCTCCTCATGGTGAGTCGGCGGCTTTGTCTCGGCGTGTTGGCATTCGCGCTCGGCTGCAGGGAGCCACTCGACGACAATCTTTCGCGCATCGAAGGGCCGCGCGTGCTCGCGGTTCGGGCGTCACCGGCCGAGGCGGCGCCGGGCGAAGAGGTCGAATACGAGATCCTCTATGTGGACGAAAACGGTGATCTCGACGCATCGTCGCTGGGGTGGGGGTTTTGCCTGGCGAGAAAACCACTCGATGAGCTCGGTCCGGTGCATGAAGCCTGTCTCACCGGAGGCGACACGGTGAATATCGTCCCCATCGGGGCAGGGCCGAGCGTCAGCGCGGCCTTGCCCGACGACGGTTGCCGGCTCTTCGGGCCCGATCGGCCACCCCCGGTCGAGGGTCAACCCGCCGGGCGGCCGGTCGACCCAGACTCGACCGGCGGCTACTACCAGCCATTGCGTATCTCGAGCACACCCGTCACGATCGCCGCGACGAGGATCGCCTGCGGGCTCGCCGGTGCCCGACCGGAAGTCATGACCGAGTTCGCAAAGCGCTACCGGCGCAACGAAAACCCAGCCGTCCTCCGTGCGTGGGCCGAGCAAACCGAACAAACGCCGAAGGACCGGATCGTCGTCGAGACCTCGACGGAAGTGACGCTCGCCGTCGAGTGGGAGGACTGCGGGGGCGCCGACGAGCCCTGCACCGGGTCGGAGCCTTATGTGTATTTCGATCCAGAATCACGCTCGATCGTCGACAGGCGCGAAGCGATCCGGATCTCGTGGGCGACGACGAGAGGCAGCTTCGCCTTCGATCACACCGGCCGTTCCGAGGAGGAGGCAGAGTCGGCGAGGTCCGAGAACACGTGGTCATCACCTAGCGAAGCCGGTGATGCGACCGTTTATATCGTCATCCGCGACGATCGAGGGGGCGTCGGCTGGCGTCGATTCCATTTCGATGTAGTCGAGCCTTGAGCACAGCAAAGGGATTGGGCGAATGTCAATCTGACCGGGACGCGATTCAGGTGTGTCAACATCGGGCGCGGAGTCGTGAGACGTATCTCACGACTCGCTGCCCACGCTCCGTCAACCGCAGCTCCTCCAAGAGGACCGCGCGCGCGATACGCGCGGTCCTCTTTGGCACCAAGTCCTCGAAGCACGCGATAGCTTCGTCGACCAGCGCTTCGGCCTCTCGCTCCTCCTCCTCTGTCAGTTTGCCGCACATGTCCCTAGCTCCTGTGCGGGGCCCAGACCCGCCGCTCGACAGGCACGGGCTGGTAGCGGTGCCCCGGAAAGAGGTCGCCCGTTGCGTCGTCGATAACATCGTATTTCGATGGTCCCCGGCGGATTCGAACACGTAGGGAAACGCGAGCCCGCCACGGACGAGCTCGAGCGAGACGAAGGTCTTCTTGTTCGCGTCCTGGTCGCTCGCGTACACGAAGCCGAGGACGCGTCCGTGGCTGTCGAGGACGTCGCGGTCGATCTCGATGAGCAGGTAACGCGACCGTGCTTCGACGCCTCGGATATGAGTCCGAGAATTACTCCTACCTTGTAGGCGCGGACCCGCGTTGGGCTGCTCGCGCGCCCAGGTCGAGGCAGATCTCTTGGTTTTTTCGTGTCGCGCGCAGACCCGTCGGACCGGTGCAGCCCGTTTTCGACCGGTGCAATCGCCGGAGAGACCGGTGCAATCGCTGGAGGGACCGGTGCAATCGCTCGCGAGCGGCCCTGTCGGCAGTGGCTACCGCCGCTGCTGACGAGAATTCAGGCACTTACGACGGTCGAGGGCGCCGGTGCAGGCGGTGGAAGCGGCGGTGTCGGTCGGTTGCACCGGTGGTTTTTCGGGGATCACCGGCCGTTCCACGGCTTGCACCGCCCCTCCCGCGGATTGCACCGCCCCTCGGACTCGGTCGCGATGGCGCGTGTTGGCGACCGCACCTGCAGAGACGGGGCTCAGTTGACACTTCAAACCGACGGCTCGGGTGACAATCGCCGCGATCGTAGGTAGCTGAATACGGCGTCTTCGGTTCGAAGGCCGGCTTGCTCGTGGACGCAGCTCACGAGATCGGGTGGCATTGTCCGCGACGATGGGCTCGCCGCAGGTCGTGCGCTCGGCGCGCACGACGGAGGAGAGCAAGCGGGGGGCGCGGGGGCTGCAGGGGAGGCGCACATTCCGGGTCTTCAGGTGTCGTGGGAAACGATGGTTGCGCGGGGTTGCACACTCGACTTTCCTGCCCAGCAATTTCAAGGAGTTGCGGAGATATGGGTAGCGTTCGAGGGGCTCGATCGCGATCGGGTGGTAGGCGTCTGAGCACGAAGCGTCTCGCCGTGCTCGGGGGCGCCGTGCGCGCTTAGGACTTCGCGGCATTCGTCTCAGCTGTGCCCAATGAGAGCTCGCGGACGATGTCCACCACCTGGGCCCGCGTGCGAGCCTCGACCCCCCGGGTCGCAGCCGTCTGGAGCGCGGACCGTCGATGGCTTCGAACCGCGGCGCGGACGCGAGCGGCGCGAGCGGGGCTCATGCTCAGACGCTCGAGACCGAGCCCAATCAGCAGGCACGCGGCCATCGGATCGCCCGCAGCCTCCCCGCAGACCGTAACCGGTTTCCCATGAGCCAGGGCGCACCGAGCGACATGGTGAAGACCGCGGAGCAAGGCGGGCTGGAAGATTGCGTCGTCGCTCAGTGACTCGGCGGTGCGCCTATCGGCACCAAGCATGAACTGCGTGAGATCGTTGGTCCCGAGCGAAACGAAATCGGCCAGGCTCAGGATGTCGTCGACCTCGAACAGCGCGGAGGGCGTCTCCACCATGGCACCGATGCGCGGTCGCGGTTGGCAAAGCGCGTTGGCGACCTCGTCGATGATGCCGATCGCACTCTCCATGTCCTCGGCGCTCGCGACCATGGGTAGCAGGATCGCCAACTGGTTGCTTGCTTCGCTGGCCTCCATGATCGCCCGGAGCTGAACGCGAAACATCGCGCTCTCACGAAGCGAAAAGCGAAGACCTCGCAGACCACCGGTACCGCGGCTGAGGACACCGGTCGCGAATTGCGGTCGCTTATCACCTCCGATGTCGAAGGTTCGGATGGTCATTGGACGGTCGCCCAGTCGATCGAGCACCGCGCGGTACGCTCTACGTTGCGCATCGAGCGATGGCCGCTCGGGGGAATCCATGAATAGGTACTCGGTGCGAAACAGCCCGACCCCCGCGAGGTAGTGGCGCCGAATCTGATCGACCTCCGACGGTCGTCCGATGTTCGCCAGCAGCGTGATGGGATGACCATCGAGCGTGACGCATTCCCTCCATTCATCCGCTACGAGGTTTGACAAGCTCCTGTCATAGCTACCCTGCGACCTGGCAAACTCGCCTGCCTGCGCTGCATCGGGGTCGACGAGCACTTCACCCCGCTCGCCGTCGACGAAGATGCAGTGCCCATCCGCGACGTGTGTGAACAAGCCATCGATGCAGCCCACCGCCGGGATGCCCATCGAGCGCGCCAGGATCGCGGCGTGACTGGTCGGTCCACCGCCCTCGAGTACGAGCCCCACAACATGCGCCCGATCCAGATTGAGCGTGTCCGACGGCAGCAGTTCTCGCGCCACCACGACAGTCCCCGGAGCGAGCTGCTCGAGCACTCCCGCGGCGCCGTGGCCGAGGTGTTTCAAGAGGCGCTTCTTGACGTCGACGACATCGTGCGCGCGCTCCCGCAGGTAGTCATTGCCCAGGTCCCGGATTTCCTTCGCGACCGCCCCAGCTTCCTCCTCAATGGCGAGCTCGGCGTTGATACGCCGGCTCTCGATCCGACGCTCGATCCTCGCGATGAAAGTCGGGTCAGTGACCAGGGCGAGGTGTGCGCCAATGATCTCGGACTCGGCTTCTCCGATCTCCGCCAGCACGCGCTCCTGTACCTCACTGAGGTCACGGCGTGCGGCGCCGACGGCCAGGAGGAATCGCCGCTTCTCTTCGTTGACGTCCTCGCTGGCGATGCTGCGGTGCGGAACGGGAGGTGCCGCTCCCGCGCAGTAGACGTACGCGGTTCCGCTTCCGTAGCCGCGTGACAGACTACATCCCTGCAGAACGCGAGAAGAAGCAGTCACCGCGCGACACCGCCCTGATCGACGCCTCGTTGGATCCCCGGCCCGACTCGTCCCTCCGCTGCGGCCTCATCCTGCAAGGTCGAGCTCCACCTCCGGGAGGACCGGAACGATGTGCGTCGCAGCGTGACGAATCTCTTCGGCTGCAACGGGGGACTCGAGGATCGCCTCGACGCCGAGGCGTTCGGCGTCGCCACGAAGCTCGGGATCATGTTCCAGAATCAAGACGATCGGCAGGGCCGGGTTGATCGCCCTGGCAGAAGCGATCATTGAGGCCGCGATCCAAGGTCGCTCGGAACCGTCGAGCACGAGGAGCTCGAGGGCCTTTTGGTTTCGGAGGTCGCGGAGAACGTCGGCGCGTGCGAGCGTGGTGCTCACGACGTAACCTTCGTGTCTGAGCGCCTGCGCGATCGTGCGGCATGCGGCGGTCGTCGCTGCCGCGACCAGGACACGCGGCAGATCGAGTGCTGGTGGCCGTGTTCTGACTGTCGCTTCTTCAATCACTCCCTTCATCGTCCGAACCTCCGGTCTCTGATATTGAGTCCGCGTTTACGAAGGCACGCTCCTTCAGCCCTGCGCGATCTTCCCCTCCAGATGCTCGTGGTGCCATTTCTGCCAGTCGTCGAGAGCTAGCCGCGTGCGTGTCACGAGCTTCGGAACAAGGGCCATCACCGGTGCACTGTCCGTCGGCAGCTCGACGAGCGCCTCGAGCAGACCGGCAGAGGTCGCGAGCCGATCAATGATGTCCGAAGGTGCCAGCGCAACGACTGCCAGCTCCAACGCGGTCCGCGACTCGCGGCGCAGGTGGCTGAGATCCATCTGCGATTCGGCCCGTTTGACCTCTGTCGGTTGCCCACCCTTGCCCATTTTTACGCCGCTACCGTCAGTCGGTCCTGTTGCAGGCCGGCTCGCAGCCAGACAGCCCTCAGGCTGTCCGCCTCCGGATCGCCGGCGACCGGGTCATCGACATCGGCTGGCACGAAGATGACGCCAGCCGTTCCACACTCGCCGCACTGCGCGGGGGCCCGGTGGCGCTCGATGTGACCGCCGCATTCACTGCATTCCCACCACATTTCGTGCTCCTTTCTGCCCTACCCGGGCGGAGCCTCCAAGTAGACGTGGAGGCGAAGATAGAAGTTGTGAATGCCCAGTCCCTGCAGCGGGATCTCGTAGATCGATCCAGAGGGGGCCATGGGCGGGATCCGGATCTGCAACCGCTTTGGGTTCTCGATCATTCCGTGCCGCCTGCAGTACCCGCACGCAACACCCCAACCACGCCCTGACCCTCCGCATTGCGGGCAGCGGCTGAAGACGGGGACATCGATTGGTACGACGCACCCGCAAGACAGCTCCTCCGGGGTGAGGAGCACTTCGAAGTTGAGACTCTCGAGGTGCTCCGACTTCGAGACACCGATACCAGTGAAGTTCCGGAGGAAGCGGTCGTACATCGCTCCGAACGCGGCCGGATTTGCTCGCGGTCGCCCAGGATCGTGACGGGCTCGCGCACGATCGGCTCGGGCGGAGATCGCCGCGCGACGACGATCCCACCATCCCCGACTCGATTCAGCGTGTGGTTGTACTCGCGGCGGCGCTGCGGGTCAGATAGGACGTTATAGGCCTCGCTCACTTCCTGGAAGGAACGAGTGGCCTGCTCGCCCGCGACGTCGGGATGAAGCTTCTTCGCGAGGTCGCGGTACGCCGCTCGAATTCCTCTATCGCTCTCGGTGCTCGAGACACCGAGAATCATGTAGTACGTCTTCCTCTCCATCGAGCCGACGCCTCCCAGCCACCGGCCTTTGAGAAAGATGACCCACGACGCGGTCGTCAGTCCGTTCTAACGGCGATCTGACGCGGTCGCGCCTTCTCGACCTTCGGCAGTTCGAGCCTGAGCACGCCGGCGCTGAGCTTGGCGTCGATCTTTGCCTGGTCGATGGTCTCCGACAGCGTGAACTGCCGGAAGAACGTTCCCGACTGGTACTCTCGCAGCACGTCCGACTCTTTCCCGCTATTCGGTGGAGTGACACGACCGGTCAGCGTGAGGACGCTTTCGTGTAGATCGATCTTGAGATCCTGGGCCTTCACGCCCGGCATGTCTGCAAGGACCGTGATCGCGTTGTCGTTCTCGAAGATGTCGACAGAGGGCGAGTAGACCGCTCCCGGTCGCGTCTGCTCGGGAACGGTCGGCACGCCCGCCTTTTCGGTTTTTTGGATGTCCATCCTGGCTTCCTTTGCCATGGCGGTTCCCTCCTGTTCTCTGGGCGCACTCATGTTCGCACCGTGATTTGGCGAGGCTTCGTTTCCTCCGCCTTGGGCAGGGTGAGGGTCAAGATGCCGTCCGCGTACCTCGCATCGACTCGTTCGGCATCGACCTCCGTGGGCAACGTCACCGTACGATTGAAGGATCCCTCCGCCCGCTCCCTGCGGTGGTAGCTCACGCGATCGTGCTCGCGCTGGATCTCGCGCTTGCCAGCAAGCGACACACGGTTGCGGACGGCCGAGATCGAAAGTTCGTTCGGGTTGATCCCGGGGACTTCCGCGCGGACGTAGAAGTTGTCGTTGTCCTGGGTGATGTTCATCGGGGGAAAAACCCCAGCGCCCACGTCACCGAACGTGTCCCCCGCAACCGCATCGAGCAGGCGAAGCATCTCGCGACGTACCTGGTCGAAGTCGGCGAGGGGGCCATCAAACGTCGGCCTCGAGGGCCAGACCCGTCTCACGAGCATGGTATCCTCCTTTAGCTAAGTGTCTAAATAGACACACGTTTTAGCCTCGACTCGACGCAAAATAATCACCAGCACTTTCGTGTCAAGAGTGCCAAGAACGACCGTGAGCGCCGCGCCATCGTCGCTCGCACCGCGCGCAGCGCGTTCACGCTCCGTAAAGAAGTGCTTCCTTCCGTCGATGTCATCGAAGCGCAGAACCGCGAGCTGAACGAACACTTCGGGAGCGTCTCGGCTGTTAGTCCCCTTCAGCTTGCTGGATTGCGTGCCATGACGATCCACGCCGCGCCGTCGATCATCACCGACCGCTCGCCGGGGAGGCCCGCGAAGGCGGTGATCCGGCCATCGACGACAGGTATTTTTCGGCGCGCCAGATTGGCCCGGATATCGGGCGTCATGTCATGACCATCGGCGAAGACTGTCAACTTGTCAGTCCAATCGTGGAAGAGCCTGACAGACTGGTGCGACTGCGGGCCGGACCAGACGAGGCCCCAATGCTGGCCGGCGACTTCAAAGCCGTCGCAATACGGGCAGCGCACGATGGAGGTGCCCCAGCCTTCGGCAAAGCCCGGAACATCGGGCATCCGATCGACGACGCCATAGCTCAGGATCACGCGGCGCGCCCCAAGGCTTTCGCCATCGGCAGTCAGGATGGAGAAATTGTCAATGGCGCCGGAGATGCTGTCGGCCCGGGCACTGACCAGCCTGATCGTGGGGTAACGCGCCAGCTGCTGCCGCGCCTCGGCTAGGATGTCCAGCGGTGGCTTGTGATCGTGGCCGAGGAGGCCATGCGAGTGGCCGGCGAAGCGATTGCGCGGCAGGCCGGTATCGAGAACGGTGACCTTGCGGCGTGCACGGCCGAGCTGGAGGGCGCCGGCGAGACCGGCAAAGCTGCTCGGTCGGCGCAAGGACCGTCGGGCAGCTCGCGCAGCGCGGCTCGCTCCGGTACGCCATGAAGGCCCTACCATCGACGAATCGAAAGGCGACTGGTGCAAACGATACTGGCTCTCGGAAAGAGGGCCGCCGCCTATTGGCGAAGGCAGCGGTGAAGTCGGCGCTGGAGCTGGTATTCGGAGCAACGGCGCAGCGCTGAGGACGCGCGCTTTCGTGCGGCAAGCGCTGGACTCGCATGGCGACTGGTTTTCTCCCCTACTTGCCTGCCGATGCCCGTAGCAATTGGCAGCAGGCACAGCGCCCCAGGCGCACGCCCGACGGGGCGTTCTGCTGCAACCGTTACGCGCACGCCCTACCCGCAACCGTGGCCGGCGCGTGCTTCCTACAGGCACGGCCTGTGCTGGTCCGCCGGCCCATGTCGGCAGCCGGCGGCTCGGGCGGGGGCCACGTAGTGCAGTTCGCGGAAGTAGCTGTGGAGTGCATCGAGGTGCTTGCGGCGATGTACGTGATTCGCGCGGCTACTTCGGAGTTGCGGTGTCGCGAGCTGCTCGAGGAAGGCGATCTCGACGCAGCATTGGGCGAGCATTTGACCGTCGAGGACGCGACACACGCGCTCGCGTCGTTGGTTTCGCGCAGCGCGATGCAGCTGCGCGGCGACACGCGGGCGTCCATTTTTCGCGTGCGGGCGCGCGCAAAACGCCTAGCGCAGTTGATGGCCCCATTGAAGTGAGTCCAGGGGCGACGGCCGGTCACATTGGGGCGCTAACGTCCGCAACATACGGAAGAAATCGCCGATAGGAGCAAAGGCGGCTCGATCCTTGCGACAACGCGATTGAACGGAGTTTCCGCGATCGGAGGATCCATTGGCGACGAAAAGACGGCTGAACGATCACGGACAATCGCCGAGCCAGGAGCTCTTCCTATCCCTCTGTCGAGAGCTCCTGCAATCGGAGCAGTCATGCTCGACCCACTGTCGGCGAGAGGCGCGCAGGCTCGGGCAATCGCCCCCCGCCCGCGCGATGCTCGATCTCGCGAAGCATGCCGATGAGGTCCTCGGTACCCTCCCCGACCTCATCCCCGCCGAGGCAGACACAAGCGGGAGCGTTGCACGACTGATCGGGCGGTACCTGTCCAACCTTCGCGAAGGTCTCTTGGATCGGATGCTCGAGGAACAGCAGTCGTATCGCTCGACGCTCCTCGGCCTCTACCACGGCGTCGACACCGCGCGGATGCTTCAAAGAGTCGCCCTCGCGGGCGGCCACCAAAAGGTGGCGATGTTTTGCCGCGAGTGGCTTCTCACGCGAGAGCCGTTGATCGGGGCCGCGAACGACGCAATGGGCTGGTTCGCTTCGCACCCCGACCGCGCCATCGAGCGGAACGCGCCCGGACACTCCTTGTTCGCACGTACGTAGAAGCGTGCCCATGAAGCCGGTCAATGTAGCCGCCGCACGTCATCATGCTGAACGAAGCCGTGCGCCGGCACGGAAGCACGGGGACGCCAAGCCCAAACGACGGTCGGTCTCCGATACTTTTCGCCATCTCTCCAATGTGGCCTCGAATCTGTTCGGGTCCCATTGGGCGTTCATGGCGGCGGTTGCCCTGATCATCGGCTGGGCTGCGACGGGGCCATGGTTTCGCTATAGCGAGGTTTGGCAGTTGGTGATCAACACCTCGACGACGATCATCACATTTCTCATGGTGTTCTTGATTCAAGCGACACAAAACCGCGATGCGAGGGCGGTCCATTTGAAGCTCGACGAGCTCATACGCGCGACCAAAGCGCGCAACGCGTTCGCAGATCTCGAAGACGCGACGCAGGAAGAGCTCGATGCCCTCCAGCACCAGTTCGAGCAACTGCGCCGCCGAGCTCCCCGGTGCCAGTGAGTGCGGGCGCGCGTGTACATGCGCCGATGCTCCCTGCTGGGGCGTGGTGCAGCCTCCACTTGATCCGGTCGCGCCGACCAAGCGGCGCCGCGCGCAAAAAACTGAATCATCACGAGGCTCCGCGTCGCCAAGGATGTTCCGCGGACATCAACGGCGCCATTCCAGATCGAGACTCTCCCCGCGTACGCCTGCGTGATGCGATGATCCGCGAATGAGCGCGGAAGGGAGCCACGCATCGAGCGCAATCGAAGCACTCTATGCAAGCATTGAAGGCCCGCCGCACGCGGGCTCGGCGACGCGCCAGCGCCAGCTCCTCGATGAGGTGTTATCGAGCCACCGCGAGGCATTCAGCCGCGTGCTCGAGCTCACGGCCACCGGCTCCGAAGGCTTCGAGCGCCTGCGCCAGCTGACGGTCGATCCTACGGTCGCGGCGATGCTGGATCAGCACGCTCTCCGCCAGCGCGCAGCCGAGCTCGCGAATCGAGCCCAGGACAACGGAGAGCTCAGCGCTGACGAGCGGCTGCGCGCGGTCGGGGAGATCGCAGCCGGTATCGTCCACGAACTGAGGAACCCGATTGGCTCCATCCGCAACGCGTGGACCTTCATCGAGCGCAGGCTGCCGCCCGATGGTTTGAAAGACCAACCACGCGTCGCGGAGATGCGGTCGCTCATCGACAGGGAGCTCGCGCGCTGCTCGGCGCTGTTGGCGGAGCTGCTCGAGTTCTCTCGCGACCGTCCGCCGCACCGACGCCCCGTCGATATCGCGTGGCTCGTCGACGACGTCTTCGGTGCAGTCTCCAAACCGGCAGAGACGATGAGGCTGCTCAATGAGGTGCCACGCGCGTTGGCTCAGCCGAACGTCGATAGCGAGCTGATCCGGCAGGTCCTCATCAATTTGGTTCAGAACGGGTTGGAGGCCATCTCGCCGCTTGGATGCGTGCGTGTATTTGCCGCGACGGAGGCCGGCGGCGTCCGAATCGACGTGAGCGACGACGGCAAGGGGATGGCGGACGAGGTCGCGACGAACATCTGGCGGCCGTTGTTCACCACGAAGAAGCGCGGGACCGGGCTCGGTCTGTCCATCGCGTCGAACATCGTGGCGCGTCACGAAGGGACGATTTCCGTCGAGACCTCAGTCGGCAATGGCACGAAGTTTCGCCTGCTGCTACCGCACCGGGAGGCGTCGTCTCAGGCGCCGGACGAGGGCGGTTTCGCGGGTACGAACCTCGATCGTTGAGCCCATCGAACCGCGCCGCTTCAACTGCAGCTGGGTACGAGGCCGCGGATCGCGTCGGCGATCTCGCGCGGTGTCGCGGGCTTCAAAACGATGGCATCGACGTGACCGAACATCGAGCCGGTGACGGCCCCACCGGTCAATAAGAGAATGGGCACCTGGGCGGCAATGGCGCGAATGCGATCCGCGAGCTCAATCCCCGACCAACCGGGCAGCTGCAGGTCCGTGATGACGACGTCGAAGCCCTGAGGAGTCTGCTCCACCTGCACGAACGCCTCGCGTGGATCGAGGAAGCTCGTGACGTCGAAACCCAGGTGACGAAGGCCCAGCTCGAGCGCACAAAGGAGTAACGGCTCGTCGTCGACGAACAGGACACGGATTCCAGCGCTCGATTCCCGCGTCGAAAGGTCGACGAGCGCCCGACTCGCATGACTCATTGCGAACCTCCCCTTCCCCAGCCATATCGTGCGACCACGGTCGGGACAAGTGGGGGTCACGTGAACGAGGTTTGTTCTCCGAGGTCGGATTCGGACGCTTTGTGTTCCTGACGATCGCGTCACCCTTCGGGCTCTCGACCCCTCCGACAAGCCTCGAAGCGCACGGAAAGGAACGGCAAAAAAAACGCGGGTCGCGACCATCCCGAATCCTCGGGGGCGTTCCCGCGCCGCCCGGATTGTCGCGACCCGCGGAGCGCCCGCCACATCGCCGACGGGAGCTCTCGGTAAAATCGTCGACGGGCTTTCGCCCCTCAATGGTGCGGCCGGGCGTGGCTCCCCTTACCATTCGTCGCACGCTTGGCCGTGCTCTTCCGCTTCGTCGCGGCACGTTTAGCCGTGCGCTCCTGCTCTTCTTCCCGCTCGTCTTGAGGGGTCGTCTTCATCGACCCCATCAGCACTTCGTGAAGATTTTCGACGAGGGGCTCGCGAAAATCTTCGGCCACGACCTCCTCGAACTGGGACTCCATATCGTTGCCGAGGACGGCGAGTCGCTGCATCCCGAGCGCCTTTTCGACCTGGGGGAAGAACTCCTTCTCCTCTTCTTCCACATGGTGCTCGACCGTCTCGCGCAGGACCGTTACGTAGTAGTCGAAGTCCTTGGTGCCCAGATTCTGGTCGGCCCGAAACAGGCAGAACTCGATGACGCCGTGCTCGACGAGTGATTCGCCGAGAATGTCCGATAGGCCGAGCTCTTGTTCACACGCCGGGTAGAAGATCTCACGTTCGATTGCGTCGTGCGCGACGAGGTTCGCGGCGAGCTGCTCGAACAAGCGGCGCTTGTCTGCCTTGCTGTCGGCCTTCTCGATCTTTTCGAAGAGTTCCTTCACTTCGTCGTGCTGCTTCTTCAACAGTTCGGTCGCCTTCATGACGTCTCCATCTCGGGGACGCGCTGGCCCCACTGTAGCTTGCAATGCCTTGCTGCAATCGAGGGACCGCACGAAACACCAACGCGTTCGTTTTCGACGGCACGACCCTTGCCCAATTCTTGTTCGAACTGCGAATTCCCGAGAAGCGCCTTCGACCTTCCGTCGAGGTTCTTCTGCGGCCGAAGCCGCCTCGGTGAAGCAGGAAGGAGACGTCATGGCAACGCGCAAAGGCTCGTCGCGCAAAGGCACGGGCAAACGACGATATGGAAAGAAGGCTTCGAGCAAAGTAGGCAAAGCGATGCGCGAGCGAAAGCGCGGTACGCTGAAGAGTGGCAAGAGCGGCAAGAAGGTGAAGAGCCGCAAGCAGGCGGTCGCCATCGGGCTATCGGAGGCGCGCCGCTCCGGCGGCAAGGTTCCGAAGAAGCGCTCGAGCTCCAGCGGGAAGAAGCGCCGCTCCTCGCGGTCTTCGGCGAAGAAGAGCTGAATTCCCTCCGGCATTCCTGAAAGAGCGCAGCGCCGTCCGTCGCACCAATTCAATGGGCGCGAAGCGAGGGCACGCCGCCCGCTTCAATGGATCGGTCGCTGCGCTCGCGACGACGGAATCGAACGAGCCCGTAGACGATCGTCGCGGTGACGACGATGAGCGACAAGTTCACGCCGTAGGAGGCGAAGCGTGCCGTCGGTTCGGCATTGAATCCCTTGACGAGCGAGATGCCTGTCCAGGACGGGACGAGTCCGACCTGTGAAGCCGTCGCGAGCCCAATGAGCTCGCGCTTTCCGACGTCATCGAGCGAGGCGAGCGCTCCGGCGATGCCGATCCCGACCGAGATACAGGCGGCAGGCAACGGCGAGAGGAAGTCGTCGAACTTCATCGGCTCAGGGACGATTGCGGCGATCACCGCGCCACACCCGACGACGACCGCAATGGTCGACACGAGGGCGAAGACGCCTTGCAAGGCAAGGCGGCGATCCCGGGAGCAGATGCTCTGCGCGACCGCGAGCAAATGTTGGAGCGCCGGCAAGACCAGGAGACCGCCCGCCATCAGCAGAAGGCTTCCACGTATCATCCCGTACACGAGCAGAAGCGACGCGATGGCGACGCGTCCGAGGTGTCCGTACGTGACCTGGCAGAACTGCCAGAGATCCTGAACGAGGTCCACCTGGGGCACCTCGAGCGGCACGGTGAGAGACCGGACGTGTTGCGAGCCCGCGAGCGCGCGCAGCTCGCGAACGGTGATCGTCTGCTTGGACGGTCGATGGAGCCGGCGGTGCTGAATCGCATCGAGCACCTTCGCCGACTCGGGTGTCGACGTCTCGACCGAGATGACCTCCTCCCATCGATCGGGACCGTGAACGAACTCGCGGTAGACGCTGACGCGCTCCACGCCCAGTTGCCGAATCAGGCCGACGATTCTCGGAGCGTCACCGTCCGGCACCTTGATTCGAAGCTCGCGCATCGTCCTGCGAGCTCGTGAGCTTCAAGACACGGGCCAACGCTCTCGCCCCAGCGGGCGGAACGTCGCCCACCCGTCGCTTCGGGCGCATTCATTGCCGCAATGACGGCATGAACCTCACGAAGCTCCCCACGTTCAAGAGCGCCGGCGTCGTTCGATGCATCGTCGAAAGCCCGCAACGGGCGCCATCGAAGTACAAATACGATCCAGAGACGAAGTGTTTCGAGCTGTCTCGCTCGCTCACGAAAGGCCTCACTTATCCGTTCGATTGGGGTTTCATCCCCTCGACCGCGGGCCCGGACGGGGACCCGCTGGACGTCATGATTCTGCACGACTCTCCGACGTATCCGGGGCTGCTGCTCGCGTGCGCGATCATCGGCGTGCTCGAGGTCCTGCAGCAAAAGGGAAAAGACGCACCCATTCGGAACGATCGAATCTTCGCGGTTCCCATCCATTCGCATCGCGAGGACGAGATTGGCGACGTCGCCGAGCTCCCGGCACGCCTTCGAAAAGAGATCGAGCAGTTCTTCATCGCTGCTGCGAAGCTCGACGACCAGCGGCTCGAGTTTCTTGGCTGGAAAGGTCCGAAGATCGCGGAGCACCATATCCTCGACGGACAGAAGGCCTTCAGGAAGCTGGAAGTCTAGGGGCTGTCCCACGGCGCGCCGGTTGCAGCGAGAAGGCAGACTTCAACGCTAGAGAGGCAGAATCATGGGAACGGCGAGTTATCAGCTATTGCCGGGAAAGGTCGCCCTCGTGACGGGCGGCGCAGCCGGTATCGGCGAAGCCATCTCGAAGGTGTTTGCGCGTCATGGGGCGCACGTGGTCGTAAACGGTCTGCCGGGTGATCCGGTACAGGACGTTGTCCGCGAGATTCAGGCGCTGCGCGGCAGCGCGATCGGGATCGAGGCCGATGTCGCGACTGAAGTCGGAGCGCGCAGCGCCGTCGACCTGGCGATCCAGACGTTCGGGAAGCTGGACATTCTGATCGCCAATGCCGGGATCTTTCCCGAGCAACACGAGATTCCGGAGTTTCCTCCCGAGCGGTTCGAGGAAGTCCTCCACAGCAATATCCGCGGCGTCTTCTACTCCGTCCGCGCTGCATTGCCGGCGCTGCGCGATACGCGCGGAGTCATCCTCGGCGCGGGCTCCGAGGCCGGCCTGATGGGCGTCTCGGAGGCCGCGACGTACGCCGCATCGAAGGGCTGGGTGCATGCCTTCATTCGCTCGGTCGCCGCCGAACAGTCGAAATACGGTATCCGAGCAAACGTCGTCGCCCCAGGTCCAATCGACACCGAAATGACCAGACCCACCAAAGGGCATATGAAGGTGAAGACCGCGCTCATCGAAGAGCGCTCTCCGCTGTTCGGGCGCCGAGGGACCCCCGAAGAGGTTGCGAACATGTATCTCTTCCTCGCGTCGGATCTCGCGAGCTATTGCACCGGTGGCATCTACATGGTCGACGGCGGTGCGACGACGACCACCGTCATGTCCGGTGTCGAAGCGAAGAGTGAGGCGAAGCAAGCGCCGGAGGGTACGGTCGAGCTCAAACACCAATACGCCGGCAGAGGAACGCTGAGCTGATCGGCACAGCGCGAGACGCGAGCTCGTGCGCTCGGGGCCGTCTCACGGAGGCGGCTCCGACAAGGACGAATCGACGACGCGCAGCCGTAACCCGTACTTTTCCGTTACCGAGCGCACGAGATCGGACAACCAAGGCTCGGCGTCCGGCGATGTCACGACCTCGGTGATAAGCCGCGAGAGATCGGCCTCGAGGTACAACCCCGGGTCCCCAGCGTCGTGCTCGGCGCGCAGCAACGCGCGAACCTCTCGCTCGTAGTCGAAGCTTTGTCGCTTGCAGAAGTACGGGGCGACCTCTCCCGCGGCGACCACCTCGGTGTCGTAATCGATATAGCGGACGGCCCCGAGGTATACCTGCTCAGACGCGGCCATCAGCGTCTCTTGCAAGCGCTTCACGGAGGTTCGGATGGCGACGCCTTCTTGGCTGCTGAGATAGATACGCCACATCGCCGCCGACTCGTGCTCGTTTTGGTGCCAGCAATTGAGAAACACCCGGTCTTGGCGTCTCGACCCGGCGTCATGGGCGCCCCGGCGTGTTCGTCGCCCGACGCCTTCGAATGGATCCGGGAGCTGGTCGGCTCGCGCAAAGTAGAGCGCGCCGCGATGGAGCATCGAGACGTATTTGGTAAAATCCATGAAGCGCCACAAGGACGCATCGGGATTGGACGGCCGTTGAATGCTCGGGTCGTGTTCGATCATGCGCACCGAGACCACCGACGCATCAATCGTACCCGGGCGGGGTCGCGCGGACGTCAGTCGCGGCTCGTACTCTGCAGCAGGAGTCGCGCGTTTACGAAGCGCGCGACAGTGGCCACGATTCCGCCCTGGCGACTCAGCTGCTCGACGAGCGCCGAGGCCTCCTCCATCGAGATGGTCTGCCCCGTGATGTTCATCGCGGATAGTCCGTTTCTCACGATGAGGTTGGCCTTGTCGACGCCGAGCGCCGGGGAGAACATCGCGACAATCTCCCTGACATCGAATCGACGCGTGGATGTCGTGTTCGTTTGGGGGCCAACGCTGAGCGAGTGTGATGATGCGCGCTCGAGGCGGACCCGAACGAGCCGCGCGGCAAGGCCCGGAGGGCCACCGCCCGCCTCGATCCGCTTGAGGAGGCTGATGGTCTCTTCGTCGGTGAGCACGCCCCCGAGCCCAGCAAGGGATGCCTCTCGCTCCACGGCGTCGCGCGCGGCAGCGTCCCCCAGGGAGGTCGCCAACATCGCTATGATGGCGGGTATTGGATGCAAGGTCATTTCGCCACTGCGGGGTGTTTCAACCGTCGTCGGCTGGGAACGCCAAAACGACGGTCGTCGTGTTGTGGAATCCGGTCATGTCCCCCGCGTTCATCGCGATCTCTCCGTATGTCTCGAAACCCGCCAGAGGCGCGGAGCCGAGCTCGGTCGAGATCTTGGACAGCGCATCTCGATATGCGTCCGCCAAGATCAGCTTGCGGCATATGCAATCGAACACGAGCGCGCCTGCGACCGCCCCGTCTCCAATGCTGTCGCGTGCGGTACGGGCGGCGCTCACCGCGCTGTCTACCTGTGCACCCGGGGCACTCTCCATGATGGTGAAGACCGTACCTTCCGGCATCGGCGTCGCGAATTGAATGCCGCCCCCGGGCTGCGGCGCGAGCGGCGCGCGCACCTTGAACCCACCGCCGATCCGGAGCCCAGCCTCGTAACGCAGCAGGTAGGCCCCCGGATTGGCGGCCGGATCGAGCCCGACCTCTTTCGCGCGGGCGGCAGACTTTTCGAGCCAAACGTCCCACGCGGGCCGGCCGTCGATCTCCAGCACCACGCTGCCGTCGGCTTTGGTCACCGTGAGAGGCTCGGAGAACGGCGCATGGCCATGGCAAACACCAACGCCGAGCCGCTTCTTCGAGAAGACAGACGCTACGACGATCGCGTCGCTCGCTGCCGTCGTTCCGAGGCCGACGGTGGTCTTGGTCATCGCCAGATCGTCGCCTGCCGCGCCGCCGACGAGCGGCGCGTCGCCCATCGTCGTCGCAATCATCAACGCAGCCGCTTCTCCGTGACCGGCAAGCGGATCGAGCAGGACGACGTTGGTCCGGTGCGGGTAACCGACGAGCTCGGTCGGCAAGCCGCCGAGCGCCGCAGCCACGGCGGCTTCAGGGCTGGCGGCGAGACCCGTCCCAATCCCGGCGTGAATCTTGTAATCGCCCGCGAGCGCGAACAGCGCCACCGTCCCCGAGCCGTCGCCGGCATGTGTGAACTCGCCGCTCGTCGTCGAGCCGATGACCGCGGCTCCTGGAAACTTCGCCGCGAGCGCGCTCATCGTCGTCGTGAATTCGAGCGCAGTCGACACGAACGCCGCGACCAAGACCGGCGGTGCGTGCCCGAGCTCGGTGTCGATGGTTTCGAGAAGTCCGCTCAACTCATCCGCAGTACCGCGGGCGCAGGACACCTTCGACATGATTGGGATCATCGACCGCCGCCATCAGGACCGCAAGCTCCTATCCGGGCAGCGGGGCGCGCGGATCCACACGCCCGATTAGATGCTCGCGCGAGATCAAGCGCGAGCGCGGGCGGCCGTGTGACCACCCGCGAGCCTTGGAACAACGCGCTTCGCTCAGGCGACGTCGAAGCGATCGAGGTTCATCACCTTCGTCCAGGCTGCGACGAAGTCTTTGACGAACTTCTCTTTCCCGTCCGAGCTCCCATAGACCTCGCCGAGGGCGCGCAATTGCGCGTTCGAGCCGAAGATGAGATCGACCCGCGTGCCGGTCCACTTGACCTTGCCCGTTTTCCGGTCGCGCGCCTCGAATAGGTCCTTCGCGTCGGAGGTGGCCTTCCACTCGGTGTCGTTGTCGAGCAGGTTTCGGAAGAAGTCATTGGTCAACACGCCCGGTTTGTCGGTGAACACGCCGTGCTTCGATGTGCCGGTGTTGGCGCCCAGCACCCGAAGACCACCGACGAGCACGGTCATCTCCGGTGCCGACAACGTCAACAGCTGCGCTCGGTCGATGAGGAACACCTCGGCTGGAGCGCTGTATTTGGCCTTTTCATAATTGCGAAACCCATCGGCATGTGGCTCGAGCGGCGCGAACGACGTCACGTCCGTCTGCGCTTGGGACGCATCCGTTCGCCCGGGCGTGAACGGCACCACCACCGAATGGCCGGCGTTCTTCGCTGCTTGCTCGACGGCAGCAGCCCCGCCCAGCACGATGAGATCGGCGAGCGAGACCTTTTTGCCGCCCTTCGCGGCCGCGTTGAAGTCGCTCTGGATGCCCTCGAGCGTCCTGAGCACCTTCGCGAGCTGGTCGGGCTCGTTGACCGCCCAATCCTTCTGCGGCGCGAGCCGAATGCGAGCGCCATTGGCGCCCCCGCGCTTGTCGGAGCCGCGGAACGTCGACGCCGAGGCCCACGCCGTCGAGACCAGCTGCGCGACCGTGAGCCCGGACGCGAGGAGCTTGCTCTTCAGCGCGGCGATATCCTTATCGTCGATGAGCGGGTGATCGGCCTTGGGCACCGGGTCCTGCCAAATGAGCTCTTCGACCGGGACCTCCGGTCCGAGGTAGCGCGCGCGCGGCCCCATGTCGCGGTGCGTGAGCTTGAACCACGCGCGCGCGAATGCATCGGCGAATTGGTCCGGATTGTCCATGAAACGGCGCGAGATCTTCTCGTAGGCCGGGTCGAACCGAAGCGAGAGATCCGTCGTCAGCATCGCGGGCGCGATGCGTTTGGACGCGTCGTGTGCATGAGGAACCGTCCCCGCGCCGGCGTTGCCCTTCGGCTTCCATTGGTGGGCGCCGGCCGGGCTCTTCGTCAGCTCCCATTCGTAGCCGAATAGGTGCTTGAAGAAGTCGGTATTCCATTTCGTCGGCGTGGTCGTCCACGTGACCTCCAAGCCGCTCGTGATCGCGTCGATGCCCATGCCGGTGTTGAAGCCGTTCGTCCAACCGAGGCCCTGTGTTTCGAGGCCCGCCGATTCCGGATCGTCACCGAGGTGGGCCGCAGGAGCGGCGCCGTGCGTCTTGCCGAAGCTGTGACCGCCGGCGATGAGCGCCACCGTCTCTTCGTCGTTCATGGCCATGCGCGCGAATGTTTCGCGGATGTCACGCGCAGCTTTGACCGGATCGGGGTTGCCGTTGGGGCCTTCGGGATTGACGTAAATCAGCCCCATCTGCACGGCGGCGAGCGGGTTTTCGAGCTCGCGGTCTCCGCTATAGCGCTTGTCCTCGAGCCAAATCCGTTCCGTCCCCCAATAGACGTCGTGATCCGGCTCCCAAACGTCCTCACGACCGCCGCCGAAGCCGAACGTCTTGAAGCCCATCGTCTCGAGCGCCACGTTGCCCGTGAGGATCATCAGGTCGGCCCACGAGATCTTTCGCCCGTACTTCTGCTTGATCGGCCAGAGCAGGCGACGGGCTTTGTCGAGGCTGACGTTGTCGGGCCAGCTGTTGAGCGGAGCAAAACGCTGTTGCCCACGGCCACCTCCGCCTCGTCCGTCGCCGGTGCGGTAGGTGCCTGCGCTGTGCCATGCCATTCGAATGAACAACGGACCGTAGTGACCGAAGTCCGCGGGCCACCATGCCTGGGAGTCGGTCATCAACGCCGCTAGATCCTTCTTCAACGCTGCATAATCGAGACTCCGGAATTCCTTCGCGTAGTCGAAATCCTCGCCCATCGGATTGGACTTGGACGAATGTTGGTGGAGGAGGTCGAGCCGCAGCTGGTTCGGCCACCAGTCACGGTTCGAGGTACCGCCGCCGACGCTGTGATGAACAGGGCACTTGGTTTCGTCGTTTGCCATGGCTGTTTGGGGCGCCCGAAGGGGCGCGCGAGCGGAGTATTCAACGGACCGGACGGGTCCTTCAAGCCGGCGCGGTGAATACCCACGAAGCATCGAGCGCCGGAGAGCGAGACAGAACGCCACGGTAGGATGTGCGCATGATGAATGTGCTGCGTGTTCGCGCAGCACCCGATCGATCACATCATCGTCGCGCCGGGCCTCGAGGGCTTCCTCCCGTTCGTGCGAGCCGTGATTCACGGTCTTCGGCACGGCGACGTAGGATGAGCCGTGCGAGCTCGACCCCTCGTTCCGTGTCGAAGTGGCCCCGAGTGCAGCGGGCTCCGGGCGCAACGCGTAGCGAATGCAACATTGTGAGTCACTCGGGTGCGATGGGTCGCGGCCATCGCATGCGAATGAGTCCTTGTGTTTCATCGCCTCCTACGGCGCAATTCGGTTGCCCTGATTGTTTTCCCGCTCCAACGGCTCCCCGTGCGTGAGGAACCGTTTCCGCGGGAAACACAGGCAACCTATGCACCCCGCGCTCGGTTGTTGCTAACGCAAAGCTCGCTCAAGACAACCGACCTTTGCTGTCGTGCGCGCGGCCCCAATGCGCCCGAGCAGGGCATTACCCGAGCCGAGCGCCGCCGACATCGAAGTGGCATCGTCGAGACTGAACCCTGGCATTTCGGATCGCAATCCCCGCAAAACCACGCCCGCACGCGCCTCACGGCTGCCGCGAGCCTCGGTTTCCTGCGCCTCGGCGATCCGAAGGCGGTGGGTTCAGCCTGAACCGCGCGACTTCGGATCGTCGAATACCGCTCCGAATGACGGCGGACGTGACCGTGACGACGCGGTCGCGCATTCGAGACCAATTGCGTTTCATTCAATGGCGAGGGCGACCTCCCATCGCCATTGAATGGGTCATTTCGTTTCATTGCCCGCCGGCGCCGCCAATGGCCGCCCTGCGCACGGCTGAGCGCGGTCTGGGCGCCGAGCGCGGCGTGCTTGGCCCGACCGCGGCGCGCCACGTCCCGAGCGCGGCGCGTCCACCCGAGCCCCTGCTCCGCCCAGGAGCCCAGTTCAATGCCTCGGCCTATGAACCCTCCGATGCGGCACGTTCCGATGCACCCCGGCCGGCGCCCGCTGAGGCCGCGCCATCACGATGTGTCTCCTCCGCGTCGGAAAAACCGCGACCCAAACGGGCTCGTGCGGTTGCTCGCGCAATTGCCGCGTGTGAACCCATTGAAGAAACGGCACCAACGCGATCGTCCGGAGGATGACGTACGCGAGCATGAGAGCTGCCGCTTGAAAGCCCGGGTGGCTATTCGCGATCACCGCGAGGGCCAATACGGGATTGCCGAGGGCGGCCGCGATACCGACGGTCCGGCGCTCACCGCCCAGGTTTGCCGCCGCTGCATAACCCATCAGCGACGCGCCGATGACCATGACGAATGCGGCGACCCCGGTGCGCGGCGAGATATCCTCGAAGACGGGCCCGCCCAGACGAAATGCCATCGCCCCGGCGACCACGAGCGCCGCCAGGAAGAAGTAGTGCACCGGCCGGGCGAGAACGTCCGCGGCGCGGGGGGCATAACGTCGAACCAGCAGGCCGAGGGCGAGCGGCAGCAGAACCCGCGGCGCGATCGCGCCGAGCACCTGGAGCGGGGAGATGATGCCGACCTCGACCGCATAGACCCGCGCGAGCAGCGCCATCCACGCCGGCGTGAGCAGCGGTGCGAGCAGGGAAGCGAGCAGCAGGAGGTTCAGCCCGACGGTGGAGTGCGTCTCGCTGCTGCGCTTGGTCGCATCGGGAATGACGGGCGCGCCGGGGCAGATCGACATGATCACCATGAGCTCCGCCGGGCGGCGTGGCAGCCGAAGGAGCGCGATGGTCGCGATCGCGAGCAGCGGCACCGCTATCCACATCACCAGCATCGCCCGGGCGTACAACGCGGGACGCCGGACGATGTCCGCGAGCTCCCGCGGCCGCGACGAGAGCCCGGTGCTCAGCATCAGCGCAAACACCACGTGGCCGAGGAGGAAGCTCAGGACGTTCTCGAGCATCTGGGCGCTCCACACCGCTCAACCGTCCGATCGCTGTCGCGCGCTGGTCATCACGAGGCTCGATGCATCGGACGAGCCGCAGGACGTGAACGTCACGCAGGCGGTTTGTCGTCATCGACGTTCGATTGAGAAAATCGATATCGATAACCGCGGCGGCTCGCGCAGACGACTGCGGCGAGCGCCTCGTCGCCCTGAACGTCGCCCTCGAGCACCCCGACTCGTTTTCGGCGCCGCCGCCGCTGATTAGCGGGTTCGGGGGCCCCCCCGGTCCCCCCCACCCTTCGATTTTGGTAGCTCCGCCGGGACTCGAACCCGGACACCCTTTCGGGGTAGCGGATTTTAAATCCGCCGCGTCTGCCGTTTCGCCACAGAGCCGTGTGTTCGTCGAATCTGCGCTCGGTCGAACCCGTGCGCCGTATGTGCATCGTCTAGCAGAACCGGCGCGCGCGCAGCTCACCCGGGATCTCTTTCCGTGTTCTACCCGTCAACATGGTCGCCGTATGGTTCAGCCCATGGCGCAGACCATCCTGGTGAAGGTGCAAACCAAAGAGCATTTTGGCTCGATACTCCAATCGAGCGACGACCGGCACCGATTCGCGACGCTCCGCGAATATTGCGACGCGGGTTGGGAGATCGCGCACGTCTCTTCCGAGACCCCGGCGGGCGCGCTCGTGGTGCTTCGCAAGCGGGAGCTCGCGGTCTGAGCCCCATCCGTTCGCGCTCTCGTCGGAACCAAGGTAAACGGGCGCGGTCAACGTGACGGAGCTCGTCGTCGTCCTCTTTCTCTCGGTCGTCGGTCTCGGGGTCGCTGCCTACCTCGTTCGATGGCTCGTCGCGCTTCCCGCAGGGGACGGCGACATGAATCGGGTAGCCGGGCTCGTGCGCGACGCGGCCGAGACGTTCAGCCGGCGGCAAAGCGGCACGATGGCCGCCCTCGGTGCGCTCGTCGGCGGCACGCTGTTCCTCGCGTACGGCCTTCGGGCGAGCGTCGGGGATCCGGTGAACGGCCTCGAGCTCGGCGTCTGGGTGGTCGTCTCGTTCGGAATCGGCGCGACGAGCGCCATCCTGCTCGGCCAAGCTGCGACGCACCTCGCGACCCGTGGTGCGGTGCGGACTGCGAGCGCCGCGCGCCGTTCGATCGACGCGGCTCTACGGGCTTCGACGCGCGCGGGGACGGCGATGAGCCTGCTCTCCGGCGCGCTCTCCACGCTCACGATCGCCTCCCTTTATCTCGCCGTCCTGGCGTACCACGGCGCGCTCGGCAGCGAGCCGGCGCGCGCGCTGTCCGTGGTGCCGCACGTGCCTCTTCTGCTCGTCGGCCACGCCCTCGGGTCGTCGTTCGCCGCGATGCTCGGGCAGCTCTCCGGCGGCACGTACGCGAAGGCGGCCGATATCGGCGCGGATGTCGGCGCACGCGACGCGGGCCTCGACGACGACGACGCCGAGAACCCCGCGGTCGTGGCGAACCTCGCGGGCGACTGCGCGGGCGCGTGCGCGAGCGGCGCGACCACCGCGTACGCAGGGGCGGCACTAGAGGACTCGGCGGCGATGCTCGCGTTGTCGCTCGTCTACGCGGCCGACGAGACGGTTCGCAGCCCGTTCGCGATCTTGCTCGTGCCGCTGTTGTCGCGCGCGTTCTCGATCCTCGGGACGGCCTTCGGCGCGATCATCGTGCGCACCGACGACCGCGAAGATCCGCAATCGTCGCTGCTGCGCGGGTTGATCGTCGCGATGATCATGCACGGCGTTGGTCTCGCCGGTGCGATCGAATGGCTCCTTCCGTCGAGGCGCGTGCCCCTTCTCGGCGGCGCGGCGATCGGCCTCGTCGCCGGTGCGGCCATCGTGCCTTGGACGAACCTCACGACGGCCGCGCGTTTCGGCGCGGTCCGCGAGGTCGCCGACGCCTCGCGCGGCGGCCCGACGCTCGGGCTGCTCGCCGGTGTCGGACAGGCGCTGTCGAACAGCGTGTGGCCGGTCATCGTCCTCGGCGGCGCGATCGTCGGCGCCGATACGATCGGCCGCACGTACGGCGGTCCTCACGGCGAGCTGCTCGGCGTTGCCGGCCTCTTGGTCGGGCTCGTCGGTGCGAGCACGTTCCTGCTCGCGCTCGAGTGCGCCGCGAGCGTCGTCGACGCGGCGAGCGGTGTCGTCGCGATGACGGTCGGACGCGATCGACTGGACGTCCGAGGCCGGCTTCTCGTCCTCGACGCGTGGGGAACGTCCCACCGCGCGGCCTCGCGAGCCCTCGGCGCCTGCGCCGCGCTGCCCGCGACGTATCTGCTGTTGCACGTCGTCGATCGCGAATGGTCGCGTCGCGTCGCCGAACGAGCGATCGCCGAGGGGACGGCGCTGGTCGCTCCAGGCCCACAGAGCTTCTTCGATACGGGCCTCCCGATGCTCGCGGGCATCCTGCTCGGCGGCATCCTCGTCGCCTGGCTCCTCGCCCGCACGGTCCTCGGCGTCCTGCGCTCCTCCCGGCGCATCTTGGAGGAGGTTCGCCGGCAGCTCCGCGACCGCCCCGCCCCCGACGACCCGGCGCGAAGCAAAGACGCGGCGCCGCGCCCCGTCGACTACGGGCCTTGCCTCGAAATCGCGACCCGGTACGCCCTGCGGCAGATGGTGCTGCCGGGCCTCTTGGCCGTCGCCCTCCCGATTGTGCTCATCGCCGGCTTGCGCCTTCTGGAAAGTAAGGATAAGGGACAGAGCGCTGTCGGCTCGGTCGCTACCCTCATGATGGCAGCGACGGTGGCCGTCGTCCTCGGGGCTCTCTTCGCAGCCAGCGCTGGAGGGGCTTGGGGAAATGCAAAGAAGTACATCGTCACCGGTGCACACGGCGGGCGTCTGCTCGTCGACGAGACCGGGGCTCGGGCGGAAAATCCGACCTTCGTCGCGTCGGTGGTCGGAGATACCGTCGGCGATCCTCTCAAGGACGTCGCGATCCCCTTCGTGCTCGTCCTCGTGAAAATGCTCCCCGTGCTCGCGCTGGTGCTCCTACCGCTGTTGCTCTGACGGCAATCGAGCGCGCTGTCGCTCCCTATCGCGCGGGCCCCTAATGGTCTGCGCGCATCGTCAGAGAGCTCAATCGCAGGGTCTCGACACGACGCATGGGCACACCGATCTCCGACGCTCTCTCCACACTCAGCGACCGCGGGTTGCGGCGCTTGCTCGGGGCGCGCACCTTTCTCCGAGGCCTCGAGTACTTCCGGCGACGCGTCGTCGAAGACGTGCAGGTCGGCGAGATGCAAGCGACAGGCGTGGTTCGCGCCGTCGACGCCGAGCCGTTCAACGTCAAAATCGAGCTCACGCCGGACGGCATCAAATCGTTCTGTCCGTGCCCTGCGTTCGCCAAAGCGAACATGCATTGCAAACACGTCGCGGCCCTGCTGATCGCGGTCCGCGATCAGGCGCGCGGCTCGCAACCCCGGCGCGAGCCCCCTCCCCCGGCGCTCGCCGCACCCGCGCCTGCGTCGTCGCCCGACGCGCTCAAGCGCGGTCGCCGTCGAGATCGTCGCAACCGCAATGCCCCGACGGGCTCACCCAGCACAATGGCCGCGATGGGGCCGCCGGGCTCGACGGTAGGCCCCGCGGTTCCGCTGCCGATGGCTCACCATGCGACGCTCTCGAGCAGTCACCTCGTCGACGGGCACATGCGTGATGGGCACATCCGCGACGGGCACATCCGCGGCGGCCACATGGCGGGCGGCTCGATGGGCGCCCCCGGCCTCGCCCCGCAAGACGCCTCGGCGAAGCCCACCGGCATCGGCGCGTGGCTTCCCCCCGAAGGTGTCGCCGGCGCTCGAAAGCTCGAGTTCCGGGTGCACGTCCGCCAAGGCGCGCTCACCGTCACCGTCCTCGACGCCGAGGCACGCATGCCGGTTTTGCCGTCGACGGCACTGTCCTGGCAAACGCTCTATCCGACCAACGACCGCAACGCGCTGCGCGTCCTGAGTCGATTCGAAAGCGGCAATCCCCGTCACCCCGCCGTCGACGTCCGCGGTGAGGACGTCGCGGAGCTCTTGCCGTGGCTCGAGGGCCAACGCGTCCTGCTCGAGCCCGCGCTCATGCAGCTGCGCTTCGGCGACGAGCCGCTTCGCCCGCGTTTCGACCTCGAAACGGTCGGTGGCGACACCATCATCGTGAAAGCGAGCTTCGAGCGCCCGTCGGACAAGCGCCGCTTCTCGCTCCTCTCCGGCGGCTGGTTCGAGGGCTGGCCGGGCTGGCACATCGACACCCAAGAAGGCATCGCCCGCCGCATCGACCGCCGCATCTCGGTGGCCGCGCTCCGCCGCTTGCTGCGGTCGCCGACCATCGCCGAGCCGATGAGCGAGCTCGCGCGCGTCATCATGCAGGGCCTGCCCAAGATCGCGCTCGAGGTCGGCGCCGAGCTGCCCGACTTGAATCAGATCTGCGACGTCGTCGATCTCGTCCCGACCTTCCGCATGCGCGCCGGCGGCTCGCTCGTCGAGGCGAGCGTCAGCCTCTACGCCGTCTACGGCCACGAGGAGATTCCGGTCCGCGCCGACGGCATGACGCCGCCCGTGTTGATTCAGCCGCCGAACGAAGGCGTTCGTCGGCCGCGCTGCATCCGCGTCGACATACCCGCACAGCAGGATGCGGCGCAGACGCTCACCGATCTCGGCCTCGCGCCGGATCGAACCGGCCAAGCCTTCGTCGCGAACGGCGACAAGGCGATCCACTTCTGGAGCGAAGGCCTCGGAAAGCTGCCCGAGAACTGGGATCTCTTCGTCCCCGAAGATCTCGTCGGCACGCAGGTTCGGGGCAGCGCGATCTCCGTGTTCGCGAAGGTCACCTCCGGCATGGACTGGCTGAACGTGAAGCTCAGCTACGAAGCCGAAGGTGTGGGCGTCGATCGCGACGAAATCCGCCGCGCGATCGCCGAAGGAAAGAAGTACGTGCGCCTCGACGACGGCTCGTTCGCGCCGTTCGATGCCGACCAGATCCAAGCGATGATGGATCGCGAGGTAGAGCTGATGACCGCCGCCTCCAAGGGCGGCAAGCTCTCGCTCGCGCACGCCGGCCGCATCCAAGAGCTGCTCCAGCACGCGCAAGGCTCGACCGTCTCCGGCGGCGCAAGAGAGCTCTTCCACAAGCTCTCCACCATCGAAGAGATCGAGAGCACCAAGAAGCCGCGCAACCTCAAGGCCACGCTCCGCCCTTATCAGGAGGCGGGTCTCTCCTGGCTCAAGTTCATCCACGAGCTCGGATCGGGCGGCGTCCTCGCGGACGACATGGGTCTCGGCAAGACGGTGCAGACCATCGCGCTGCTCCTCGCCGTCAAGCAGGAGGAAAAGAAGCTCCGCACCTTGATCGTCGCGCCGACGAGCGTCGTGACGAACTGGGAGCGCGAGCTGCAGCGCTTCTCGCCGACGCTGTCCGTCGCGCTCTGGCACGGCGCCGATCGCAAAGAGCAGATCGACGTGGTGAGGGACGCCGAGGTCGTCATCACGAGCTACGCGCTCCTCCGCCGTGACGAGGACTTCCTCTGCACGCTGGACCTCACGTACGCCATCCTCGACGAGGCCCAGCACATCAAGAACCCGCTCTCGGCGACGGCCGCGGCAGCCAAACGGCTCAAGTCGCGCAGGCGCCTCGCCCTCACCGGCACGCCGATCGAAAATCGCCTTTCCGAGATCTGGAGCATCTTCGACTTCGTCTCGCCGGGCCTGCTCGGCACGCTCGACAAGTTCGAGTCGCGGTTCGCACGTCCGATCGAGCAAGGCGACTACAAGGTCGCGCAACGCCTCCGGTCGACCATTCACCCGTTCATCCTGCGCCGCACGAAGAACGAGGTCGCCAAAGACCTCCCGGAGAAGATCGAGACGGATCAGGTCTGCGATCTCATCGGAGAGCAGAAGGTCGTCTACCAAGAGGTGCTGCGCGAGGTCCGCGCCCAGGTCATGGGCGAGGTCGAACGCGTCGGCGTCGCGAAGGCGCAGCTGCAAATCCTCGCCGGCCTCACCCGCCTGCGTCAGGCAGCCTGCGATCCGCGTCTGCTCGGCTTGCCGCGCGAATACTCGGACGACGACTCGGGCAAGCTCGTCGCTCTGCGCGAGCTTCTCGCGAACGCCATCGAAGGCGGCCACAAAGTCCTCGTTTTCAGCCAGTTCGTCACGATGCTCAAACTCATCGAGCGCGCGGCGAAGGAGGACGGTGTTCGGTACGAATACCTCGACGGCTCGACGAAAGATCGCGCCGAGCGCGTCGAGCGCTTCCAGAACGACCCGACCGTGGGCGTGTTCCTCATCAGCCTCAAGGCGGGCGGCACCGGGCTCAACCTCACGGCTGCGGACACGGTCATCCACTTCGACCCGTGGTGGAACCCTGCAGTCGAGCAGCAAGCCTCCGACCGCGCGCACCGCATCGGTCAGAGCAAGGTGGTCACGGTGTACCGTCTGATCGCAGCCGGCACGATCGAGGAGAAGATCGCTCAGCTGAAGCAGAAGAAGCGCGAGCTCGTCGCGAGCGTCCTCTCCGAGGACACCGGCGGAGCGAAGAAGCTCACAAAGCAGGATCTCGAAGAGCTGTTCAGCGTCGAGGGCTGACGCGGCGCGCTGAGGGGGCATCCAGAACGGCACGCGAGGGGAGCCGCCTGAGCCCCCCGTCGGGCCCTGCACGAGGCGGCAGGTGGCACCCAGCGAGAAGTCCTCCTATCCTAGGAGCGATGTCTTTTGCTTGGATGTTTCGCTTGAAGAGGGTCTCCCTCTGCGCTTTGGTCGCGCTCGCCGCCGCTGCTTGTGTTGCGGACGACGACGATGCAGGCACGTACGTCGATCCGCCCGAGGGGACGCCGCTCGAGTTCAAAGAGACCGAGACGCTGGAGCTCGCGCCTCGCGAGGTCGCGACCGTGCGGCTTCGCACCGATGCGAACGAGACCGTCGCGCTGCTGCTCCTCGGCGATGCGCTCGATGCTTCGCTCGACAGCACGAGCGTTCGCGCGAACGACAGCGGCGACGCCTCCGTCGAGCTGACGGCCCCGACGCAACCGACGACCTTCGTGTTGCGTGCCCAGATCGACGGCGAAGCCTCGGCCGAGCTCCACGTCGCCGTGAGCGAGCAAGGCTTCACGACGATGAAAATCGTCCCGACCTACCAGGGCAAGCGCAGCCTCGACAGCTGGTCGGCCGACGTGCTCGTCGGCGGCGATTGCGAGAGCATCCTCGCCGGTTACCCGGCAGACCCCGTCGGTGCGCTCCACGTCGAGTCCGAACAGAAGAAAGATCTCGAGCTCGAGAGCGTGCCCGTGGGCCCACAGCTCGCGGTCGCGGTTCGTTCTGGCTCGCTCGCCGCAGGATGCGTTCCTTTCGCCGCGACGAAGCCCGACGGCAAAGAAGAGGTCGCGGTCACGATGCTCGACCGGCCGATGCTGCTCACCGCCGCGGAGCTCAACCTGCGGCTCGAGTTCCTTCCCGATCCGATGAGCTACGCGGTGCTGGTGCAGGCCGCCGGCACCGCGCTCGCCGACGCGGCCTTCCCCACGGAGACGCCGTTCGCGAGCCTCCTGCTCGAAACGATGTCCGCGGACTTGCCGAACGATGCTGCGTACAGCCTGATGTCGCTTCGCGAAACGACGACGCTCGACGAGCAGCTCGCGGTTCTTCTCGGCAACGTCGACCCACACGCGGCCTGCCTCGCGATGGCCGAGAGCGGCACCGCCGCGGCCCTCGCCGACGTGGACTCGCGCGCGCTGAAGATCGAGGGCCGTCTGCTCGGGTCGGGCGACGCACCGCTCGCGCCGAACTTCCAGCTCACGAGCTTCGCGGGCCTCGACGCATCGACGCTCGGCTCGCCGATGAACGTCGCCTTCTCGTGGAGCGCCACCGCCGACGACGTCCTGGTGGTCAGCGGGCTCCTGCCGCTGTCACCCGCGCGCCTCGTCGGTGCCTACATGAACGGCGCGCTCAGCGTGCAGCTCGGCACCGAGACGACGGTCACCGGGTACATCGCGTCGCTCGTCGACTGCCCCGCCGTCGCCGGGAAAATCATCGAGCAGGGCGGCGTCGCAACGTGCGACGAGACCTGCCTGGTCGCCGCGTGCACCACCGCGATCCAAAACCGCTGGGAACAGGGCCTCATGGCCGGCGACAGCCTCGACGGCTCCGCAGGCAGCCTCCAAATCGGCGCGAGCGCCGCCGCCGTCGTCGACAACGAGCTCCTTCCCACCGAGCTCGACGGCTCCTGGATCGGGACCCTCAAGTCACCCAAACACGAGTGCTCGGTCAGCGGCGACGCCACCGGCGAAGCCATCCCGCCCGGCTGACTCCCCGGCCCCCGGAACTCAGAGGGGACGCCAAGGGCGCCAAGGGAGAAAGAGGAAGAAGAGGATTGGGTGGATTCACGCCCATCCTCAAACAAACCTCTTCCCCCTCCTTTGCCCTTGGCGCCCTTGGCGACCATCTCTCGTTTTCGGACGCGTCGGGTCGGCACGGACCCCGCGACGGAATCGACCTTCCGTTCGACAGAACTGGTAGCCTTGCGGCTGCCATGTTGCCTTCACGCTTTCGCCTTTCTTCGCCGCTCCGTGCGCTCGCTGCGATCGGGATCCCTTGTTACATCGCCGTCGCTGCTGCCGGTGGGTGTGGCGACGACGAGACGATGCCGCCGCCGGACGACGACGGTCCCAACCCGCCGACGTTGCGGCCCGGGGATATTTGCAACGCGCCGCAGCCCAACGTCGTTCGGCTGCGCTTCTCGCCGCGGCAGGTCTTTCTGCCGACGTGCACGGGCAGCGAATGCACGACGCGAAAGGTGAAGGCGATCGTCGATCCCGACTTCTGCGTCGGCACCAAGGTCACGTTTACGAGCAGCGATCCCGAGGCGCTGCCGCCGCCCGACTCCGACGAGGTGACGCTCTACAAGAGCGAGATTGCGTTCGAGCTCGCGGGCGCGAACAAGCCCGGACGTTACACGATCACCGCTTCGATTCCGCGCGGCGACGGTGAGACGGCGACCTCGTCGCTCGACGTGGTCGTGCTCGATCCGACGGTGCCCACGTGTGCGGGCACGGCGTCCGACGATTCGCTCACCGAGGCGGAGACGCTGCTCGGCGAAGGTGAGCTCAAGGGTGCTTCGATCGGTCTGCCGAAGGGCGCGAACAAGCCGAACGAAGGCAGCTATCTGTGGAGCGTCGCGCCGTTCGCGACCTCGCTCTCCTGCGGCGATCTCGCGGTGCCCGCGGGTCACATCGCGCTCGGACCCGCCATCACCTTCGGCCCGGAGGATCTCAAGTTCCAACGCGAGATCCCGCTAAGCGTTCCGGTGAACCCCGTGCTGATGCCCGACAAGGCGCGCTTCCGGCACGTGCGCGTGCTCTACAGCGGCCCCGCGTTCAAAGAGCCGCGGGTCGTCCCCATTGCAGATCCTCGCTTCGTCGAAGTCGGCGGCGCGTGGGCGCTCTCCTTCAAGGCGCCGCGCCTCGGCACCTACCAAGCCATCGTCGCCGAGGACGCGGGGACCCATACGTTCACGCGCAAGATCATGCACCGCGCCGTCATCGGCGTCTCGATGGGCGGCATGGGCTCGAGCATGTTCGGCATTCGCCACCACGACCGCTTCGATGTCGTCGCACCGCTCGGCGGCCCCGCGGTTTGGGGATGGCTGATGCATTACATCGAGAACAATCACCTCGCCGGCTTTCGCCCCATTGCACCGGGGACGACGCTCCCCGAGATTGAGCTCGCCCGTACCGAATGCAACGACAGCTCGGCCTGTGCGCCGGACGAGACCTGCATCGGCAAGACCGACGCGCAGCCCGGCAAATGCACGCTCATGCCCCCGCCGGAGCACCCGTACGAGCACCCGCAGACGTTCAACAATTGGTGGGCCGAGTACCCGCGCAATGGCACCGGCGGCCGCTTCCCGCGTGAAGAGTACGCGCAGATCTTCCGCGACCTCGCCCTCTTGATGGGCAATCCGAACGGCGACAACCTCGCGCCCGGCGGAGAAAACCTCCCGCCCGGCGTGCCGCCGAATCATCCGAGCGTCGTCGGCATGCACGAAAACGGTGAGTGTTCCGTCTGGGTCGACCCGCTGGACGGCCCGGATCACGACAAGCAGGTCGAAATCGCGGAAAACTGCCCGCTCGAGCGCTGTCAGAACCCGCTCACGCTCGCAAACTATTACGACGCCGAGTTCAACCCGGACGGCGCGTTCCCGGTCATTACCGTTTGCGACGGCTCGGAAACGAACGAGGACGAGTCACCGTGGGCCAATGCTTGGAAGCCCGAAGGCCCGAACGATTACCCGCTCGAGGTGGCCCTCGCCGTCGATTACAACGGCAACGGCGTCCGGGACGAGCTCGAGCCGCTCATTCTCAGCGGCCACGAGCCGTGGATCGACGCGGGTGAGGACGGCCTCACGAGCGTCGACGAGGCGGGCTATGCCTCCGGCACGAACGACGATCCCGAGGGCGACGATTACGACGCCCAATACAACCCGCGCGGGACGGAGCGCGATTACCATTACCAACTCGGCGAGCCGTTCGACGATTTCGGTATGGATGGCATCGCCGGCACGGCGCAGCAGCCGAGCGGCGGCTACATGAACCCGGGCGACGGTTACGACGTCGGCGAAGGTGACGACGTCTTCACCGCCTCGCGCGGCTTGAACCGCATGTGGAGCTACGACCCGGCCGCCGTGATCCGCGGCCAGGCCAAAGACGCAAACGGCAAGGACCTCGACGACGCGGCGCTGTCGCGCCTCGACGTGTGGACCGACGGCGGCTTGCGCGACATCTTCAACTTCCACGTCGCGGCCCAGCAGCTGAGCGGCGCCATGGTCGCCCGCGGACGCGACACCGCCTACTTCACCGAGTTCGCGCAAATGCCCGGCTTCGATCCGGCGCAGCCCACGACGTTCACGCCCGCGATGATGCCGTGGGAGGACGTCCCCGGCTCCGTGTTGATGCGATACGGCAAGCTCGACCCTTCGGCCGCAGACATCGAAAACGGCAGCGGCCAACACGTCGGCACGCTCAGCGAGATCACGTCACGGCTGCAATCCGCGATCTATTACATCGGCTCTCGCTGGCAGCAGCCCGAGCTTCGCACGGTCGTGAAAACGTCGAATGACGACCCGGCCGATCTACCCATTTGCGAAATCGACGGAAGCTGCACCTTCGAATTCACCGATTCGCGCGGACGCACGGGTCCCGTAACGGTGAACCTGCCCCCCGGCTACGGCCACAAGGAGCAGCAGGATCGCCGCTACCCGGTCATCTTCATGCTCCACGGCTATGGGCAGACACCGGAAGATCTCGGCGCCGCCATCATCTTCATCAACAACTGGATGAACAACCCGGCCGACGGCATGTCCTCGCGCATGCCCAAGGCGATCCTCGTCTACGTCGACGGTCGCTGCCGCACCGGCGACGACGGCAAGGCGGAGTGCATCCGCGGCAACTTCTTCACCGACAGCGGCCGCGACGGCGGCATGCTCGCCGAGTCGTGGTGGCTCGAGCTGATGGACGAAATCGACACTCGCTACAGAACGCTCCCGCCGACCGAAATCGAATGGGAGGAGTGAGCAGTGCAAAGCCCGCCCGGATCACCGCCTGGCGGTCGCTTCGGCAATAAGACCGGCGACGGCGCAGGCGACAACAGCTCCCTCGGCTCGGGTAAGAGCCCGACCGGGAAGGACGCCGCGAGCGGGCAGTCGAACAGCTCGAGCGGGTTCATGACGAACCCGTTCGCGCACTCCAGCGCGACCTGCAAACACGGCGGCATTCATACATCGACGTCGCCGTTTTCGTTCTCGGCGCCGCCGCCCCAGCAGACCTCCAGCCTACCGCTCGCAAACGCGTCGCCCGGCGGCTTTTTCTTCGGCGCGCCCAGCACGCAACAGACGCAGCCTCAGGGTACCCTCGCGCCATCCACCAGCGGCGGCTTCTTCTTCAACCCGCCGACGAGCTCGAACAACAACCTCACGCCGAGCTTTGCGTTCGGGACGCCGTCGCCTGCGTTCGTGCCGAGCACGCCGGCGCAGGTAGAGGACGAAGAGGTCGCCGAGGACAAGCACGAGGCTCTGGACACACAGCTCTTCGAAACGCTGCTGAAGAGTCCGACGTATCAGGCCTGGATCGAGCAGATACAACAGCGCGACCCTCGACCGCTGAAGTTCATCACGAAAGAGACGGACGAGAACGACTCGCGCGCCCATTACAACGTTCACGCAAACGAGATTGCGCTGCAGGACTTTCTCGCCGGCGACCCGAATCGCCGAATGAGCTACATGGCCTTCGAGACGACGAATGCATTGCAGCAGGCGAGACAGGACCAGCTGGACGCACGGGCCGCGGCGGGCACCATCGACAAGGAAGACTACGCGCGCGAGGCCGAACGAATCGAATACGAGGGCCTCGTGATGCATCACGAGCTGATGCTCGAGGGTATCGAGAAGTACGGGTGGGACCCCAGCGTCGACCGTTTCGGGAAGTTCCTGGCGTCCGGTGGCAAGTGGGAGAGCTTCGAGGCCTACTTCGCGACGCAGAGCAAGGGGACGAGCTCTCACACGAACATCCACCGAAGCAACTACGACAAGATCCGCGAGCGCGCCGAGAAGAAGAGCTGATCAGCGCGGCTCGTCGACGAGCAGCAAGCCCTTGTCGGTGATCTCGAAGGAGCGCCGGTCCACCCAAGGCAACGCGCTCCATGCGACGCGCTTCACGCGCGGTTGAATTTTGTGCCCCAACACCGGCGCGCCGAAGCCGGTATAGCTTCGTGTGTGGACGGTCGCTCCGTCGACTTTCGCAATGGTGATTTGACGGACCAATCGGCCACGGGCACCGCCGTCCATGTCGCTTTCATGGGTGTCGACCCAGGTGGTGTCTTCGCCGAGCGTCATGACGGTCAGGATGCCATTGTCGATACCGATTCGTTCGACCCCGACCTTGCGGACGATGCTGGGGCAGCCCGGATCCGACGGGTCCTCGGCACCCCAAGCAACCGGCAACGTCGACCAACCGCTCGACGTCTTCAATAGCAGCAACGAATACGAGGCGGCGCCGTCGAAGACGCGAACTGCGGCGACACCCAAGTAAGCCTTGTCGGGCTTGAACGGAACCGGCACCGCGATCTCGCGGCAAGCGCGCTTTCCGGGCGGCGTCCCGTCATCGAGCCCGTAGGCCGGCGATGCGTTCTCCCACGCGCAAAAGCTGGCGACGCTCGCGTGCTCCGCGGTGACCTCGTCATCCCACACGAGGTGTTCGCTCGGCGCGAAAACGGGCGTCTCCTGTGGAATCGCGGGCGCAGGCTGCGGTGCCGGTGTGCTGGTCACCTCGCCCGCGACGGGAAGGAGAAACGCGAGCCGCCCGATATCGAACGGCTCTGCCGCACGCCCCAGGGGCTCGTCGCCCTCCGCGTCAGCCGGAGACCGAGAGACGGCTCCCTCGCCCGAGCTCGCGGCGAGGCAACCTGCCAGAGCGCAAAGCATCGTCGCGCAGGGCAGCCTTTTCATGAACGGCGGAAGGCGCATCCCGACGGCCAACGCCCGCGCGGCGACCACGATTCCGGCCCGGCGTGCCGGGCGCATCGAAATCCGTCCTGTCTGCGATGGGTGCGTGCTCCAGCGATGCGCCGCAATGCGGGCATAGCTGCTTGGGAAATGCCCAATCGCGAAACGCGGCGAGGATGCTGAGACCGAGCCCTATCACGATCGGCAATACGCCGACGACGCCCGGCCCGGCAACGAACAGCAACCACGCATAAGGAAGCGTCAAAGCGAACAACGATACGAATACGATCGAACGGAAGATCGAAATGGAATTGCGCTTCGCGAGCCGCGAGCAGCGCTCACACTTGCACATGACGGCCATCGCCGTTCCCTCCTGGTCTCGCAGTCCAGCGAGCCGCGGATCGAGATAGGGCCCGCGCCAGTCGCATCAAGCGCGCAGATCGACGATTTCAGCGAGGATAACGCGGCAATTTGCCGCCCACCCTCACCGCGCTGCCGCACCCCGCTCGTCGAGCGCCGCGGCCGCGGCGCTGCGCCAGAGGCGCACCACGTACACGATTCAATGAGCGGCGCGACGAATCACGAAAGATTCTCGGCCAGTCTGCGCGCCATTGCGGGTGCGACGATCGGGAGAATCGAATCCGACCCCGGCAATCCGAAAAGGGCCGCCCCGGCGTCGCACGACAGCAGGCGATCGAATCCCCCTTTTCGGAGGGTGTGCACCCGTTCCGAATCAGCGGAGTCGAGCATCGAATGCGCCCACGCGTCGAGGTCCCACGACCATTGTGCGTGCCGCAGCTCGTCCGCGGCAATCGACGAATAGAAGGCGCGGAGCTCCGGCTCCGGCGCGGCCGTCGCGAGGTGGCGGGCGACGAGCGCCCCGAAGGTCTCGCGAACGCATCCTTCCACGGCGTTCTCGGAAGCAATCTCGAGCAGCGTTCGGTTGGGAGAATCGTTCGCGAGCGAATCGACGTCGACGGGCAGCGCTGCCCCGTGCGCGTCGAGCATCGACGCGAGCAAGTCTGCGTGGCGCTCCTCGTCGTCCGCGTAGCGACGTGCGGAGGCGACGAGGTGCTCCGGCGCGCCGAGCGCCTCGAGCTCGCGCGCGAGCCGCAGGAACGCGACCGCGCTGATCGCCTCGAGCTCGAACATGTGCGCGAGCGCCTCGACGTGTGTCGCTGATCGCTCGAGACGAGGAGCCGGTACATCGGCTACCAACCTCCCGCACGGGTGCCCTCCGGTGATCTCTACACACTCGGCGGTCGTCGCGGAGATACGCGTGCACGTCCCATAACAAGACTGGCGGCAATCGAGCTCACACGTGGCGGTGTCGACGGGCGCTGCGACTTGCAATGGTGGAGCGGGCGCTGCCGATACCGACGGCGCGGCGCTCGGCGCGACAGCGACGCGAGCCGGCGACGGAGAGCCCGAGCCCGCCGTCGGCGTAACCGTCTTTGCCGCAGTCGGCGTCGGCGCGGGGACGGGCTGCGGCTCCTGCGTCGGCGTCTCCGTCGGAACGGCGGCGCACATGCCGGGCTCGATCGCCATTTGGCGCCGGGTCTCGCGCGGCGGCTCCGAATGGCACTCGAAATCGGGTTGCGAGCTGCAAGCGGCCGCGAGCGCCGCGAGGATGCCGTGAATGACGAGGCCGACGTCTTTACGCACGTCGCCATGGTACCCCGCGCACGACGCGCGCGTGACCCCTCACGTCGCGGGATCGTCAGTGTCGAGGAATGCGGATCTCGCCGGGGCGAGGCCGCGTGCGTTCGGGCTTCTTGACCTCGGGACGCTTGATGACCTCGGGTCGCTCCGGTCGCTTGATCTCGGGCCGTTCCGGCCGCTTGATCTCGGGCCGTTCGGGCTTTTCGATCTCCGTCGGGCGCGTCGTCACGACCTCCGGTCGCGGGATCGGCAGAGGCTCGGGCTTCGGTTGCAATGCAATGGGCTGCGGCGCAGGCGGATCGAACGCGCCGACGGCCGGCGGCCGCGGCATACCTTTCGGCCAGACCGATTTGAACTTCGCCGCCTTGTCCGTCCAGCGGAACGTCGCCTCGAGATCTCTATCGTCTTGGAACGGATAAACGAGCGTCGTCGCGCCGTCCTTCAGCTCGGTGAAGGTGTCGCCCTTGTCGCCGCCCTTGTCGAGCGACACCGCGACGGGTGTCCCACCGCTGTCGTTCTTGCCATTGCAGCGAACCCGAACCCATTCACGCAGCGTCTTCGCTTCGCAGCCCAGCTTCGTCGCGTTGAGGACCGTCGTATCCGACGCGCCGCCGGCCGATGCCGAAGTCGTCCACTCTTGCTCGGTCGGCAGCGGTGAATGGCCGGGAAGCGTCGCGACGGTCGTGCTCGGCGGTGTCGAGCTCGGCGCGGTGGGTTGCTCGGTCGCGACGGTGTTCGTCGGTGGAGCCGACGGCGGCGCGCTCGCGACGGACGTCGACGTGGCCGTCGCAGTCGTGTCGTCGTCCGCGTCCTCGGTCTCTGCGGTCTCGCCGCTCGCGGACGTCGGGCTCTGCTGGCTCCGCCAATAGAAGAACGCGCCGGTCGCGCCGCCGAGGACGCACAACGCGAGGATCGCCGCGACGACGCCGCCGCTGCCGCTCTTTGCCGGCTTCTGAGGGGGCGCCGGGAACGCGTGTCCGCCCGCTGTCGGCACCGCGGGGTGACCGACCGCGACGTAGGGGTCGAGGCCCGGCGCGGTGAGGCCTGCACCCATCGGATAGGGCGCTGCGTCCGGGATCAGAGGTTCGCCAATCTGCGTGCTGCCCGGACGGTTCGCGCCGCCGTCCGACGATCGCTGCGGCGTCGAGATGTTCGGGTACGAGACGCCGCCCGGCATGCTGCGGATACCGTCGACCCCCGCTGCTCCGAGGCCGAGTGCGCTCATGCGCGTCGCGCCGAGCGTGAGGTCTTCGAAGAGCTCACGCGCCGATTGCGGGCGCTGCGAAGGCTCTTTCGACAGCGCCCGCATGACCGCCTGCCGCATCTTCGGCGGGACGTTCGCCGCCGCCGGGATCGTCTCGAACGGGAACGGCTGCGCGTTCATGTGCTGCGTCATCCACTGCCAAGGCGTGTCCGCCTCGAACGGCAAGCGGCCGGTCAACATCTCGTACGCGAGGATGCCGAGCGAATAGAGATCGCTGCGCGCGTCGAGCTCTTTGCCGGTGAACTGCTCCGGGCTCATGTAGGGCGGCGTGCCGAGGATCGTCCCCTGCTGCGTGAGCTTCTGCTCCGTCTTGGACTCGCGCGAGCCGCCGCGCTTCGCGATGCCGAAGTCGAGCACCTTTACGACGTCGGGCTCGCCGGCGCGGGTCGTGAGGTAGATGTTCGCGGGCTTCAAATCTCGATGGACGATGCCCTTGTCGTGCGCCTCTTGGAGCGAGCCGCAGACCTGGCCGACGATGCGATCGACACGCTCGGGCGGCAGCGGTTGGCCCGAGGCGAGGAGGTCGTCGAGCGCGACGCCCTGCAAGAGCTCCATCGCGATGTAGAGCTCCCCGGTGCCTTCGATCTGGCCGGCGTCGTAGACCTTGATCGTGTTCGGGTGCTCGAGCTCGCTGACGGTGCCGACCTCACGCATGAAGCGGGCGACCGTCTGCGGGTCCTTCGCGTACTGGGAAAGCAGCGTCTTGATCGCCGCCTTCCGAACGCTCGTGCCCATCTTCTGCTCGGCCGCGTAGACGCGGCCCATGCCACCCTCGCCGAGGATGCCCGTGATGCGGTAACGGCCGCCGATGGTCTGTCCGATCAGCGGATCGGCGTCTTCGGTCTTCCGGACGGGAAGCGGCGCGCCGCACTTCGCACAGAAACGAGCCGTGTCGACGTTTTCGGTATGGCAAGCGAGGCAGTCGATGGACGCCATGTTCCCTCCGGCTGAGGCGTACCGCGAAGGAACACTCTACCGGTAAGTGTCTGATGCGCCACCTCTAGTTCTTGCTCAACGACCGCCTCGCGCCTTCGAAAGACACCGAACGACGAGGCTCGTCCAACCAGTTTGGTGATCGGCGCCGAGACCGTGCCCGAGGTCGCCGTGGAAGTACTCGTGGAACAGCAGCAGATCGCGGAACGCAGGATCTTTCGCGAAACGATCTGCAAACCTTCCGTGACAAGGCACGCGTCCCTCGGCGTCCGGTAGAAAGATCCGCCCGAGGCGACGTGCGATCTCGAGCGCCACCTCCTTCAGGGTCATGAAGCGCCCGCTGCCTGTCGGACATTCGACACGGAACGAATCTCCGTAGAAGAAGTGGTAGCGCTCGAGCGCTTCGATCAAGAGGAAGTTGAGCGGGAACCAGATCGGACCGCGCCAGTTCGAGTTGCCGCCGAACATCCGCGTGGTCGAGTCCCCTGGCGCGTAGTCCACGCGGTACTCCTCACGGCCGACACGCAACACGTACGGGTGCTCCTCGTGATGTTTCGACAACGAGCGGATGCCGTACGGAGAGAGGAACTCCTCCTCGTCGAGGACGTAGCGCATCGCGCGCTCGAGCCGCTCGCGCGACGGGATCGCCAAGAGGCGATGCCCACCGCCGCCCGCTCGCGAAGGCGTGCACGTGATCGTCGCGCCGAGATCGCGCCGGTTCTCGAGCAGCCATTCCATTCGTTTGCGGAAGCCGGGCATGCGCTCGAGCACCTCTTCTTCGAGGACCTCGGCGGTAAACAGTGGAATGAGCCCCACGATCGATCGCACGCGGAGCGGAATGGTCCGCCCGTCGAGCTCGATCTGGTCGTAGTAGAAGCCGTCGTGCTCGTCCCATAGGCCCGAGCCGCCGAAGCGATTCATCGCGTCCGCGATCGCGACGAAGTGCTCGAAGAACTTCGAGGCCATGTCCTCGGCCGCCGGATCTTTCGACGCCAGCTCGAACGCCATCGCGAGCATGTTCGTCGCGTAAAACGCCATCCACGCGGTGCCGTCCGCCTGTGCGAGCTTGCCGCCGGTCGGCAGCGGCTTCGATCGATCGAAGACACCGATGTTGTCGAGCCCGAGAAACCCGCCCGAGAAGATGTGGTTGTCGTCCTCGTCTTTGCGGTTCACCCACCAGGTGAAATTGAGGAGCAGCTTCGCGAACACCCGCGCGAGGAACACGCGATCCCGCTCGCCGCGCGGAGCCGACATCTTGTACACGCGCCAAGCGGCCCAGGCGTGCACCGGTGGGTTCACGTCTCCGAAATTGAATTCGTAGGCGGGGATCTGCCCATTGGGGTGCATGTACCATTCCCGCAAAAACAACAGCAGTTGCTCCTTCGCGAAGCTCGAGTCGATCTCGGCCATCGGAATCATGTGGAATGCGAGGTCCCACGCCGCATACCAGGGGTATTCCCATTTGTCGGGCATCGAGACGACGTCGCGATTGTAGAGGTGCGTCCAATCCCGGTTTCGAGGGCGCCCCTCGGGCGGCGGCGGATGGCCTGGGTCGCCGTCGAGCCAATCCTTCACGACGTAATGGTAGAACTGCTTCGAATGGAGCAGACCGGCGCGCGCCTGCCGCACGACGCGACGCTCGTCCTCGGTGAGCGCGGCCGGCGTGCGATGCTCGAAGAAGCGATCGGCTTCGCGCCGGCGCGCCTCGACGATTTCGTCGAAATCGTGGCCGAAAGGATCCGACGATGCCGCGCCGTCGCGATCCTCGAAGAGGCGCAGGCGGATTTCCGCGGTACCCCCGGCCGGGATCACGAGGCGGCGATGAAATGCCGCCTTCGTCCCGACGTCGTCGGGATTCGTGGCGCTCGCACGGCCGCCGACGACGCGCTCGTGAAACGCGTCCTTCACGTACGGCACGTCGTTGGCGACGCCCCATAGCCGCTCTTTGTTGGTCTCGTTTTCGGTGAAGTAGACCTGCGTGTCGTCGGCCCCCGAAGCGGCGATGGCGAGCAGATAGCGTCCGAGCGATGCGTGCTCGCTCCACAACGTGGCGGCCGTGCCGCGCCTGCGCGGACCACGCCCGATCGTCGGCTTCGGCCAATACCCCTCGCCGCTCCGGCCCCAGGACCACGTATTGCGAAACCACAACGTCGGCAGCACGTGAATGGGCGCCGCCTCGGGACCGCGATTGACGATGGTCGCGACGATCAGCAGGTCTTCGGGCGAGGCCTTCGCCCATTCGACGGTGACGTCGAAATGCCGGCCCTCGTCGAATACGCCCGTCTCGAGGATCTCGAGCTCCGGATCGTCGAGCGAGCGGCCGCGATTTTCCCGCACGAGCTCTTCATAGGGGAAGGCGCGCTGCGGATACTTGTACAGCGCCTTCATGTACGAATGCGTCGGGGTGGAGTCGAGGTAGAACCAGAGCTCCTTCGCGTCCTCGCCGTGATTGCCTTCGGGCCCGGTGAGGCCGAAGAGCCGCTCCTTCAAGAACGGATCGCGCTCGTTCCAGAGCGCGAACGACAAGCACATCCGGCATTGGCGATCGCAGATCCCGAGGAGCCCGTCCTCGCCCCAGCGGTAAGTACGGCTGCGCGCATGATCGTGAGGGAAATAGCCCCACGTGTCTCCTTCGGCGGAGTAGTCCTCGCGGACCGTCGCCCACTGGCGCTCGGCGAGGTACGGTCCCCAGCGCTTCCAGTTGCGGACACGTCGTGCGTCTTCATCGAGCCGGCGCGACTCTTCGTCGTCCGGGTAGAGGCTCTTGTGCATCGCGTTCGGGATGGTAGGTTGCCTCCCCTACTTCGCAACAAGCCATCGGAGGCTATGTAAATGGGGATCTCGACGACACGCATCGAAACGGAGACGGTCCCCGGTGAGGCGATCGTCCAGGAGCGAAGCGCGAAACCCTGCGCGCTCGTGATCTTCGGCGCGACCGGCGATCTCGCGAAGCGCAAGCTGATCCCGGCCCTCTACAACCTCATGAAGGAGGGTCACCTGCCGGAGCATTTCGAGCTCGTCGGCATCGGTCGCAGCTCGCCGGACGAGGCGGCCTTCCGCCAGATGCACCACGAAGCCACGGCGAAGTTCTCCCGGACGAAACCCCTCGACGAGGAAGTCTGGAAGAAGCTCGAGTCCAAGATCCATTACGTGCAGGGCGATCACGAATCGCCGGAGACGTTCACGGCGCTGAACGCGAAGCTCGACGAGCTCGATCGTGATCGCGGGACGCAGAAGAACCGCATCTTCTTCTTCTCCACATTGCCGAGCGCGTTCCCGGTGATCCTGTCGGGGCTGAAGAACGCCGGCTTGCTCCACCCGGCCGACCCGCGCGGGCCGTTCTCACGCGTGATGATCGAGAAGCCGTTCGGCCGCGACCTCACCTCCGCGCGCGAGCTCAACAAGATGGCCGCGGGCTTCGTCAGCGAAGACCAGCTCTATCGAATCGACCATTACCTCGGCAAAGAGACGGTCCAGAACATCCTCGTCCTCAGGTTCGGCAATTCGCTGTTCGAGCCGCTGTGGAACCGCAATTACGTCGATCACGTGCAGATCACCGCCTCCGAAGAGCTGGGGATGGAGGGGCGCGGCCGCTTCTACGACGAGACGGGCGCGCTCCGTGACATCGTGCAGAACCACTTGCTCGAGGTCCTGACCCTCGCTGCGATGGAGCCGCCGGTATCGTTCAAGGCCGACGAGATCCGGAACGAGAAATCACAGGTTTTGCGCTCGATTCGCCCGATCTACCCCCACGAGGTCGCGGAGAACGTCGTGCGTGGCCAATACCGCGGCTACCGCGACGAGCCGCACGTCGCGAAAGACTCCAAGACGGCGACATACGTCGCGTGTCGCTTCATGATCGACAACTGGCGCTGGCACGGTGTGCCGTTCTATCTGCGCGCCGGCAAGCGCTTGAAGAAGCGTCTCACCGAGGTGGCGATCCATTTCCGCGCCGTCCCGCTCTGCTTGTTCGGTCGCGACGAGGTCTGCCAGCGCCTCGAGCAGAACGTCCTCGTCCTACGCATCCAGCCGGATGAAGGCATCGAGTTTTCGTTCATGTGCAAGCAGCCGGGCGACGATCTCTACGTGAGCAACGTGAAGATGGACTTCTCGTATGCCCGCGCGTTCGCCCGCCCCGCGCCGGAGGCGTACGAGCGTCTTTTCCTCGACACGATGCGCGGCGATCAGACGCTCTTCGCCCGGCACGACGGCGTCGAGGAGGCGTGGGCGCTCTGCACGCCGATCCTCGAGGCGTGGGAGAAGGATGGGGACATCCCGCTCTACCAATACGAGCCCGGCACCGAGGGCCCGGAACAGGCGGACGACTTGCCGCGCGCGACACGAAATCGCTGGCGACCGATCGGCTGAGGGCGATAGCACCATGGCGCCTCGGATCGCGACCATCGGGCCTCGAAAGGTCCACGTCGAAATCTACGAAACGGCGGCGGACGTCGCCGATGCGGCGGCCGCCACCATTGCCGACCTCGCCAAACCCTCGGGCGAGCGTGCGTCGGTGATGCTCGCTGGCGGTACCACGCCGAAAATCGCATACGAGCGGCTGGCGAAGCTTCCGGTCGATTTCGCTCGAATCGACTTCTATTTCGGCGACGAGCGGGCGGTTCCCCCCGACCACGCCGACTCGAACTATCGAATGGCGAGAAGCGCGCTCTTCGACCCCGCTCATGTCGGCAACGCGCGGGTTCGTCGAATGGCCGGCGAGCTGGCCGACCTCGAATCCGCAGCGCGCGATTACGAGGCGCTCCTCCCGAAACGAGTCGATTTGTTGCTGCTCGGCATGGGCGAGGACGGGCACACCGCGTCGCTGTTTCCAGGCTCGTCGGCCATCGGAGAGACGTCGCGCCTCGTCCTTCCGGTCATCGGTCCGAAGCCGCCGCCGAAGAGGCTCACCATCACGCCGCCGGTGATCGAGCGAGCGGCGCTGGTCCTCGTCCTCGCGACGGGTGCGTCGAAGGCCGACGCGCTCACACGCGCCCTTCAAGGTCCGTGGGACCCATCGGCGGTGCCGATTCAGCTCGCGTCTGGACCCGATGCAGAAAGCGGCGCGCGCGCACGTTTCCTTCTCGATCGCGACGCAGCCGCGAAGCTTGTTGTGAACTGACCATCGAAAGGCAGGGAGATCGGTATGACCAGCGGTGCAAAGGCGGACATTGCAGTGATCGGAATGGCGGTCATGGGCAAAAACCTCGCCCTGAACATGGCCGACCACGGGCAACGCGTCGCAATCTACAACCGAAGCGGCAACGTCACCGACGAGGTCATGGCGGAGAACCCGGCGAAGAAGCTCGTCCCGGCCAAAACCCTGCCGGACCTCGTCGCCTCGCTCGAGCGGCCGCGGCGCCTGCTCGTCATGGTGAAGGCCGGCGCGCCGGTGGACGCGGTGCTCGGCGATTTGGTGCCCCTCCTCGAGCCGGGCGACGTCGTCATCGACGGCGGCAATACGTTCTTCCCCGAGACGCAGCGCCGTGAAAAGGCGCTCCGCGACAAGAAGCTCCATTTCGTCGGAATGGGCGTCTCCGGCGGTGAGGAGGGCGCGCGGTTCGGTCCCTCGCTGATGCCCGGCGGCGCAAAAGAAGCGTGGGACGCGATTCGCCCGATCTTCGAGGCGATCTCCGCGAAGACCGACTCCGGCGCGTGCGTCACACACGTGGGCCCGGACGGCGCCGGCCATTTCGTCAAAATGGTCCACAACGGGATCGAGTACGGCGACATGCAGCTCATCGCCGAGGCATACGACCTGATGTCGCGCGGCCTCTCGATGTCGGCCTCCGAGATCGGCGATGTCTTCACGAAGTGGAATCAGGGTCCGCTCGAGTCGTTCCTCATCGAGATCACCGGCAAGGTGCTCGCCGTCACCGACCCGCAGACCAAGAAGGCGCTCGTCGACCTCGTGGAGGATCGCGCGGGTCAAAAAGGCACCGGCAAATGGACCGTGCAGGTCGCGCTCGACCTCGCAGTGCCCATTCCGACGATCGCCGCGGCGATCGACGCGCGTGTGCTCTCGAGCATGAAGGACGAGCGGATCCGCGCGTCGGCCAGGGTCCACGGCGCCGTCGACGCACCGAAGAACGTCGACAAAGCAGCGACGCTCGCGAACATCCACGATGCGCTCTTCGCCGCGAAGATCGGCTCCTATGCGCAGGGCCTCAAGCTGATCCGCGCAGCGAGCGACGAGCAGAAGTGGGGCATCGACCTCAAAGAAATGGCTCGCATCTGGAAAGGCGGCTGCATCATTCGCGCGAAGCTACTCGACACGATCATGCGTGCCTTCGATCGTGATCCGAAGCTCGAGAGCATCCTCGCCGATCCGGAGCTCGAAAAGTCGGTCCTCGCCGCGCAGCCGGGTTGGCGCCGTGCCGTCGCGTTCGGCACGAGCCTGGGCATTCCGCTGCCCGCGACGACGGCGAGCCTCTCGTACTTCGACTCGTACCGCACTCCTCGATTGCCGCAGAACCTCACGCAGGCGCAGCGCGACGCATTCGGCGCACACACCTATCAGCGCATCGACAAGCCGGAGCTCGGGTTCGTCCACACTGATTGGCTCGGCGTCGAGAAAAAGTAAGGATGACGTCCACACGCGCGCCGCGATCGATTCCCACCTTTCTGTCGATCGCGGCCGCGCTCGCCTGCGCTTGCTCCGACGACGGCGGAACGGGCGCGGCGAGCGGCGTGCCGAACGGCGGCGGGTCGCCGAACGGCGGCGCCGGCGACGGAGGCGGAGGCCAATCCGCGGGCGGTGGCGGCACGCAAAACACCGGCGGCGGGGGCGCAGGTCCGTCGATCGAGGCGGCTCGCACCACCGCACAGACGCACCCCGCGTGCACCGCCATTCTGCCCTTCTATTGGGAGATCGGCGACGCCGCCGGCGTTTATGGTGAAGCGAGCGGAAGCGAAGGTGCCGACGCGCCGACCCCATCGACACCGATGCTCATCGCGTCGGCGACGAAGCTGGTGTTCGGTGCGTACGTCGTCGAGCGCTTCCAGGACGACCTCACGCTTGCGGACGAGCGCGCGCTGCGAATGCAGCACGGCTATGTCGATTCGAACAACGGGCCCGCCTGCTACAACCCCGCCTCCGCCCCGGAGCCCGCGACGGTCGGCGCTTGCTTCGACATCAATGCAACGTACGAAGCAGCGAGCGACTACCCGAGCTTCTATTATTCGGCGGGCAATTTCCTCGTCTATGCAGCGCGCCCCGCCGACGCCCCGGAGAAGGGCCTCGGCCTCGCCGCCATGAACAAGGACGAGCTCGCCGCAGAGATCGCGAGCCACGTCGGCGACGAGCTCGGATTGGAAATGGCGTCGGTGAACCCCGCCGGCGGCGGGCGCGCGACCCCAGGTGGCTATGCGGCGTTCCTGCGCGCGGTGGTCGCCGGGGAGCTCGCCATGGTCGATCATCTCGGCGAAGCACCGGTCGAAACCGATTGCGGCGCAGGGTGTTTCAGCCCCGCCGCCGAGGCGTGGCACTACTCGTGGGGCCATTGGATCGAAGACGACACGAGCGACGCCAACCCGAGCGCCGCATTGAATGACGGCGCCTTCAGCAGCCCGGGCCTCTTCGGCTTCTATCCGTGGATCAGCCGTGACAAGCAGTTCTACGGAATGGTCGCGCGTTACGACACGAGTGCCGGCGCATACCTCGCGTCTGCAGAGTGTGGGCGGCGAATTCGATTTGCGTTTTTGACGGGGCAAGTGCCGCCGCGTTGAAACGAACCTGTTTGAGCCTCGCCGACAGCGCGGTCGCGGTAGGGTGAAGGGATGCCGTGGCGCCTTTGCAGTTTGCTCGTTGCGGTCGCGGTGCCCGCGATGCTGAGCGCAGCGGCGTGCGGCGCCGAGGTCCTCGCGCCGACGGCGGAGGAGGCGTGTGTTCTCGGCGGTGGGGAGTGGGGTAACGCCGATTGCGGCGGCGGCGGCGATACCTGCGACGTCGTCGTCTGCGAGCTCAATTTCGGTGAAGGCTGCGTCTGCACCGAGCCCGGCACCTGCTGGGACGGAACGGAATGTGTGAAAGACCCGTCGCTCGCGTACGAGGTCTGCGCCGCTGGCGGCGCGAAGTGGAACCCGAGTGCGGACTGCGGCGGCCGTCGGGACGCCTGCGATTTGGTTGCGTGCGAACACTCGCTCGGCCCCGGCTGTTTCTGCGACGACCCGGGCATGTGTTGGAATGGGACCGAGTGCATCGAAGGCTGGTCTTTCGAGGACCAATGACCTGTCGTCGGGCGACGCAAGTGCGGCTGCGATGAAGGAGCGGGGGCGTATGTGAC
>JABFXY010000215.1 GCA_013361525.1 Polyangiaceae bacterium
ACGCGAGGAAAACCAGGTCCGCACAGGCGTGGGTGCCCAGTGCGGAGCGGAGCGAAGCACCCCACGGGCGGGACCCACGCCGTCGTGCGGACGCGAGAAAACAATCACCTCGCGCTTTGCAGGATCTCGATCGCGATGGGCTTCAAACCATCGATGACGAACTGCACGCCGATGACGACGATGATCAGGCCCATCACCTTGGTGATGAGCTCGGTGCCGCCTTTGCCCAATCGGCTGATGAGCCGCGGCGCGACGAGCAGGATGCCGAACGTCGCGAGCATCGCGATCGCTAGCGCCCCGAAGAGCGCGGTCGTGTGGAGCTTGCTCGTCGACTGGCCCATGAGGAGCATCACCGTGGTGATCGCGCCTGGGCCGCCGATGAGCGGAACGCCGAGCGGCACGACCGACGGATCCGAGGGGGTGGTCGTGACCTCCTTCGCGTCGTGGCCCGACGAGAGCATCGGCAGGCCGATGAGGAGGAACACGATGCCGCCGCCGATGCGGAACGCGTCGAGCGTGATTCCGAAGATCTTGAACACGAACGCGCCGAAGAGGGCGAACACGACCAGGACACCGAGCGCCGCGATGCATGCGCGAATCGCGATGCGTCGCGTCTCCGCGCGGTTGCGACCTTGCGTGACCGTCGTGAACACCGGCGCGACCGCGAACGGATCGATGACCGTGAAGAGCGACGAGAAGCACAGTGCTCCGAAGGAGAGCGCGTTCATTGTTCTTCCTCCTTCTCGATCGGATCGGTTGCGATCGGGCTCATCGCCTTGCGCGTCGACAGGATGAACGTCGTCTTCACCCGGCCGATCACGTCGGACGTGCTCAGCCGGTGCAGAAGAAACGACTCGACCTCCGCAATGTCGCGCACCGCGATCTTCAGGAGGAAGTCCTCTTCGCCGGCGATGTGGTGGCACTCGAGCACCTCGGGGAGGCCGTCGATTTGCTCGAGGAAGCGCTGGTGGTTCTGCAGCCCGTGCGACTTCAGCGTGACGTGCACGAACGCCATGACCGGACGGCCGACCTTGGCAGGGTCGACGACCGCCATGTACCGCGTGATGACGCCGAGCTGCTCCAGCTTGCGAATGCGCTGGAGCATCGGCGTCGGGGTGAGGCCGACCGCCTCTGCGAGAGCCGCGTTCGTCGCCCGGCCGTTCTCCTGCAAAAGGCGAAGGATCTGGCGGTCGATCGCGTCGAGAGCCTCCGACGAAGTTGTTTCGACCATAAGCAACGATATAGCTCAGCATAATATGCTGTCAATATCGTCACCGGTCAGCATTCTGTGCTGGCCATTGCGACCAGAACAGTTGCGCGACCAGCACCGTCGCGCGACCGGATCAGTGGTCGGGGATGTCGATCATGCTGCCGGGGCCGAGCCTCTTGCCGTCGGGCGAGTAGCGCTCGGCGCAGCTCGCTTCTCTGCCGTCGGTCACCGTGACGACGAAGTTGTCGCTCGGATCAGCGGCGTCGACGTACGTCTTCATCACCTCTTCGCAGGTGATCGACTTGCCCGCCTTCGCCTTGCAGTTGACGTAGGTCGTCGCGTCGTCGGTGCCCTTCATCGGACGAGGGGCGCGGCCTTCCTTCTTGGCGATCTCCGCTTCGACGCGGTTCACGGCATCGGTGAGCCGCTTGATGTCGATCGCCATCGCGGGGTCGCAGCCGAGCGACTTCAGCTCCGTCGTGCCCTTCGCGCTCTGCGCCTCGAGCGTGACGTTCGCGAGGTCCTTGATGCCGCCGGCGAGCGCGCCGAACTCACGCCACATCCAGAAGCCGACGCCGGCCGTCACGATCACGCCGAGGCCGAGCACGATCAGAAACGCGAGCAGGCAGCCCGACATGCCCTTCTTCGGCGGAACGGGCTGCGGCATCGGTCCACCGCCATAGCCGGGCTGCCCGTATCCAGGAGGTCCGCCATAGGGCTGCTGCTGCCCATAGCCGTATTGCCCTTGCGGAGGAGGACCGTAGCCGTGCGGAGGGTTCACCGGCTCAAGCTATCAAACTCGTCGGAATCAGAACTCGCCAAGTGCGCCAAGCGAAGAGGAGGAGAAAGAGGGTTTGGGCCAGAAGAAAACCAACCTCTGGCTCTTCTCCCTCTTTCTGCCCTTGGCGATCTTGGCGTTTCCTCTGTTCTGGGATCGCCTAGACCGTCAAGCCAGGCGCCGGGAATCCCGCGCACATCTCGCGGACTTCCGCGGCGATGCGGTCCAGGACCTCGGGAGCTTGGCTCGACGCGACCTGCTCCATGAAGCCGGCGAGGCGCTTCATCTCGTCGGCGCCCATTCCGCGCGAGCTCACGCAGGGGGTACCGATGCGAACGCCGCTCGGATCCATCGGCTTGCGGGGGTCGAACGGGATCGCGTTGTAGTTGCAAACGATGCCGGCGCGATCGAGCGCCTGCGCGTAGGGCTTTCCGCCGATGCCCTTCGGCGTCATGTCGACGAGCAGCAGGTGGTTGTCCGTGCCGCCGGTGACCAGCGAGAACCCGCGCGACAGGAGCTCGCTCGCGAGCGTCTTGGCGTTGTCGACGATCCGCTTCGCGTAGGCGGCGAAGTCGGGCGTCGTCGCCTCCTTCGCGGCGACCGCGATACCCGCCGTCGTGTGGTTGTGCGGGCCGCCCTGCAGACCGGGGAAGACCGCGCGATCGATCACCGACGCGTGCTCCGGCTTGCAGAGGATCATGCCACCGCGCGGGCCGCGCAGCGTTTTGTGCGTGGTCGACGTGATGACGTCCGCGATGCCGACCGGCGAGGGGTGCAAGCCCGCGGCGACGAGGCCCGAGATGTGCGCGATGTCCGCCGCGAGGATCGCGCCGACCTCGTCCGCGATGGACCGGAACGCGGGGAAGTCGAGCGTCCGCGGGTAGGCCGTCGTGCCGCACCAGATGAGCTTCGGGCGATGTTCCTTTGCGAGCTTGCGAACCTCGTCGAGATCGATCCGGTGATCGTCGCGACGCACGCTGTAGGGGATGCTCTGGAAGAACTTGCCGGTGATGCTCACCGTGTGGCCGTGCGTGAGGTGGCCGCCCGCAGGCAGGCCGAGGCCCATCACCGGCTCGCCGGGCTTCACGAAGGCGAGGTACACCGCGAGGTTCGCGGGGCTACCCGAATAGGGCTGCACGTTGACGTGCAGTTGCTTCGGATCACTCAGCGGCTTGCCGAAGAGTGCTTGGAGGCGGCTCTTCGCGAGCTCCTCCACCTCGTCGATGTACTGCTGTCCTTCGTAGTAGCGCTTGTGCGGGTAGCCCTCGGAGTACTTGTTCGTCAGGCACGAACCGCTCGCTTCGAGCACCGCGCGCGAGGCGTAATTCTCGCTCGCGATGAGGCGGATCTTCTCCGCCTCACGGCGCTCTTCATTTTTGATGAGCGATGCGATCTCCGGGTCGACCTCGGCCAGAGGTGACCGACCGGTGGCGTTCTTCATGGGTACCTCAGCGGACTTCGAATTCTCCGCGGTTCAGGATGTCCGCGACGCGCCAGAGGAACGAGTTCGCGAGCGCGCCGTCGATGATGCGATGGTCGTAGGACAAGGCGAGGTACATCACCGGGTGGATCGCGATGCTCTCGTCGTTGCCGTTGGTGACGACGACGGGGCGCTTCTTGATCTCGCCCATGCGAAGAATTCCGACGTTCGGCTGCGAGATGATCGCCGCGCCGAACAAGTTCCCCTTCAAGCCGGGGTTCGAGATGCTGAAGGACGTGCCCGATAGATCGTCCGCCGTGACCTTGCCGGCCTTCGCGCGTTGCGCGAGGTCGTCGATGGCCGACGCGATGCCGCGCAGCGAGAGCTGATCGGCCTGCTTGATGCTCGGCACGACGAGGCCGCCCGGGGTGTCGACGGCGACGCCGAGGTTGACGTCGCGGAGCTTGACGTAGCTGCCCTCGAGCACGCGCGCGTTCATGTCGGGGTGCTCGCGGAGCGCACGCACCGTCGCGATCGAGATGAACGTGAGGAAGGTGAGGGGCACGCCCTCCTTCTTGAACACGTCTTTGTGCTGGTCGCGCAGCCGCGAGGTCGCGGCGAGATCCACCTCGGCGACGGTCGCGACGTGGGGCGAGACCTGCTTCGAGTAGACCATGTGGTCCGCCGTGATTCGGCGGCGTCGCGAGAACGGCACGACCTGATCGCCCGGCTTCGGGACGTAGGGCGGAACCTTGTACGTGCCGAACCCGACGCCGGGGATCGGCGGGACGAAGCCGCCGGCGGTGTTCAACATCGCGGCGAGCTCGAGCGACGACGCTGCCGGCTGTGCGGGGGCCGCCTGCGGCTGCGCGTGGGTCTGCGCTTGCGGCTGGATGACCGTCGGCTGCGAAACCGCGACCGGCGGTACGTGCGGGCCGTGCCCACCGTCGGTCGTGCCGGCTGCGCGAAGCACGTCACCTTGCGTCACGCGACCTTGATCGCCCGTGCCGTGGACACGCGCGATCTCGACGTCGTGCTCACGCGCCATCTTGCGGACGCTCGGCGAAGCGAGCGGCGCATTCGCCGAACCCTGCGCAGACGGTGGCGCCGCGGGTGCCGGTTGGGGCGCTGCAGCTTGGGGAGCCGCGGCCGGTCGGGCGCCACCGGTCGCCGTCTCGTCGAGCTGGCACAATAGGCCGCCCTTCGCGATCGTCTGACCCTCCTGCGCGACGATCTTCACCACGCGGCCGGCCGCGGGCGCGCGCACCTCGGTATCCGCTTTGTCCGTCGCAACTTCGAGGAGCACTTGCTCCCGCTCAACCTGGTCGCCCTCGCGCACTACCCACTTCGTCACGGTGCCCTCGGCGACGCTCTCGCCGAGTTGGGGCATGGGGACGTCGATCATCGCTTGCTCCTAGGGGTCTTTCGACCTGCCCTCGTAGTTCACCTGGCTTGCCAGGTGAACCAAAAACAAGAGCTCGTCCGCCTCGGTGACGATGCAGCGACGCTACAGCAGCGTGCCGCCGGCGGGCTGAGCGAGCGCGCGGTCGATGTCGGGGGCGGAGAAGCCGACGAGGATCTTGCCGCGGATGTCGATCACCGGAATCGCACCATGGCGCCCTCCGATCTTGTCGAGCTTCGCTTCCATCTCCGCGCGCGCCGCGCCGTCGGTCTCGATGTTCTTGAAGGCGGTCTTCACGCCCTTCGACTTCAGGTGCGAAAGGGCTTGTTTGCAGGCGCTGCACCAGGTCGCGCCGTAGACGATCGCAGCCGCGTCGGGAGCCGGATCGGTCGAGTCGTCACCCTGTCCACCTTGGGGGCCGGGGCCCTCACTCGGAGGTGTTCGCGATGCGTCGCGACGCGTCCGGCGCTCGGGGCGTTCGTCGCTCGGCGTGTCTTCGCGCTCCTTGCGCCTTCGCTCGATCTCCGCTTCCCATTCCGAGCGACGCGTGCTCTTCGCGACGTACGATCCGTCGGCGTCGAGCGCGCTCAAGTCGGAGACGTACAGCGGGTCGCTCGCGCCTTGTTGGCTGTCGGAGACGAGCACGCGCACGAAGGAGGCGTACTCCTTCGGGATGCCGCTCGGCGAGGACGTGACGTGGGACTCTCCGCGCGCGTCGAGCCACGTGAGCATGAGGTTCGGCGTGTCGGCGCGGAAGTGCAGCGGCGGCAGCTCCGCCAGCGCCGCCTTCGACGTGTCGGAGCCTTCTCCGCTCGAGCAGCCGAACAGGCTCGCGTTGCCGATGCCCGCGGCGAGCAGCGAGAGCGCGAGGACGGATGCGGCCCGGCGATGAAAGGCGCCCAAGATGGTGCCAGATTTCCAACCCTCGCCCTTCGAATCAAGACGCAACGTTCGCTCGGGATCGTCTTTCGAGCTCGCTGGGCTGGGCACGCCTAGTTCATGGGCCGCAGCTCCGGCTCGCGCAAGGCCGGCCACCTCCGGCGTGTGTTTCCGCTTCGGCGCCTCCGCGCCGAGCCGTTCGAACGGGCGGTCAGGCGCGCTCGACCGCCGTCAGCCTTCGGGGGCGCACTCGAAGGCCCCGAACACCACCTCGTCGCAGGAAAGGTCCTGGATGCAGGAGGCCTTCTCCGCGACCGCCTCCGCGAAGTCGGGGTCGTCCTCCGCGAGGCCCTCACATTGGGCGACGCAGCTCTCTTCGTCCGGACCCATGACACCCAAGTCCTGCCGGCACTGGACCTCTTTGGCACAGAGCTCCGGACAACCTTGGTCCGAGCCGCAGGCCGCAGCGAGAACTGCGAAAAGCACTGCATTCACGTTCACGATCGTTCGCATTGGGTTGTGGCCCCTCATTGGCCTTCGCCTTGCAAGCACCCGGCCGCCCGCTTCCTTAGCTTCGCTTCGCCCACTCGTCGCCTGCTGCCATCGCCTCGGCGCCCCGCCGCTCAGCAGCCCGCTTCGCTCGACCTCTCGGGACGGTTGTCCGCGCCCGGCGGTCGTTGTCCCATGCGAAAGGGAACCACGATGCTACTCCGCTCGACCAAAGCCGTCTTCACCGCCTGCACGTTGGTCGCTGCGACCGCCTTCGCCTTCGCCCCGCGCACGGCGGAGGCATGTGGTGGCTGCTTCGCGCCGCCGGATCCGCCCACCGTCGTCAGCGGTCACCGCATGGTGATGAGCGTCTCGCAGACGCAGACAGTGTTGTGGGATCAGATTCAGTACGCGGGCGATCCGGAAGAGTTCGCGTGGGTGCTTCCGGTGAAGCCCGGCGCTCGGATCGAGGCGGGCACGTCGGCCTTCTTCGAGGTGCTCGAGGCGCAGAGCGCGGTGCGCATCGCGCCGGCGATCGTCGATTGCGGCGGTGGCAGCTCCTCCGGGTGCAGCGCGTCGTTTGCGGCTTCCGACGAATTTGGTGATGGGTCGGCGGCTCCGGGTGAAAACGGCGGAGACCCGGTCGAGGTGCTCCACCAAGGCACCGTCGGTCCGTACGAGACGGTGACGCTCTCGACCGAGGAGCCCGGCGCGCTCAACGACTGGCTCGAGTCGCACGGCTACAACGTCGACGATTCTTCGCAGCCGATCATCGACCAATACGTCGCCGAAGGATTCGATTTCATCGCGCTTCGTCTTCAGCCCGGCCAAGGCGTGAAGCAGATGACGCCCGTGCGCGTCGTGATGGAAGGTGGGTCGGTCACGCTGCCGCTTCGAATGGTCGGCATCGGGACGGGCGCGCAGACGCCGATCGTCCTCTACGTCATCGGTGAGGGGCGTTACACGACGCAGAACTTCCCCGAGGCACTCATCGCCGGCAACCTCCTGTCGTGGGACTTCGCGACGTCGGAGTCGAACTACGTCGAGCTGCGCGATCAGGCGCTCACGGAAGACGATGGCCGTAGCTGGATCACCGCCTATGCCGCGCAGAACTTCTTCAACACGTCCGTCTTCGACGCGAACTTCAACAGCACGACGTTGATTCAGTTCTATCTGAACCAAGCGCTCGCGAACGGTGAGCTGTCGTCGTCGTGCGCGCTCGGCCTCGGCTACTTCTCGGGCACCGTCGAGAATCCTTGCCCGCCCGGCGAGCCGTGGGACTCGCCCGCCTGTGGGAGCGTCGAGCCGGGGGCGCTCGATTCGCGCCAGCTCGGCTGTGTCGGTGCAGAGGACATCGCGGTGGCGCTCGATGGTCTCAACGTCGAAAACGTTTGGGTCACGCGCTTGGAGGCGAACCTGCCGCGCGCCGCGCTGAGTGACGACCTTACGCTCGAGGCTGCGGCGGAGCAGGTTCCCGTCAACAACATCCTCACCGCGCAGATCGCCATCAACCCGGAAGAGGCGTGTGGCAACGGCGTGATCCCGCGCACCATCGACGTAAGCAACGTGCCGGGCAATCGCGTCGCCGCGCTCATGACGACCGCGCTCGCGAGCATCGCTGCGGCGCTCCTCCTGCGGCGGGCGCGGGCTCGCCTCGCGCGTCGCTGATCACTCGGAGAGGAGCGAGATCCAGCTCACCGCTCCGAGGATCATCGCCACGGCCGTCATCGCGATCGCTCCGCCGATCGCGACCCGACGGCCGCGGTCGTTTTGGGCACGGATCCAAGGGATCCCGAGAGCGTGTGCGACGACGAGCGCGACCGAGAACGTGGTGCCCGCATAGGTGAGCACCATCACGAGGACGCTTCCGAGCTCGTCCTTCACGTGGCCGGCGCTCACTTCTCTCCTCACCGCGGAGGGAATGACGGCGATGGCCCAAGCAAAGGCGGGCAGGTACGCGACAAAATGCACGATCATAAGCCGCCGCATGAGGCGGCGGTGACGTGCGAGCGTCGCTTGATCCGGCGGCGTCAACGTCGGCTGCGATCGCGGCGGCGCCTGCCGAGCGCGATCAGCCCGAGCGCGAGCGCGCCGAGACCACCAGCCCTACCGTCGACCGATCGGCCGACCGCGATACACGAGCAGATGCCCTGAATGTCGTCGGCTCCGTCGCCGCCGTCGTCATCGAGCCCATCGTCGCCGCCGTCATCGTCGTCGGGGACGGGCACCGCACCTTCGATGCGTACGAAGTCGATCGCGGCAGTTCCCGGCGCTTCCGAAAACGGCGAAAGCGCGATTCGTTCGACGGAGCCGGGGGCGAGCTGAACCGTCACCTCGTGCGCGACGCCGTCGTCCGCGATGTCGAGATCGATCGACTCTGCGCCGTCGAGCTCGGACGAATCGTGCGCGACGAGCAGACGCGCGCGGCCCATGCCGCCCGTACGGCTCGCTTTCAGGTGGACCGTCCCACCCGCCGGGAGCGAGAGGCTCGAAGGTGGCAGCGCGATCGCGCCGCCGGCGTCGCCTCCTTGAACCTGGAGTGAGCCTGCCGTCGAGGCGAACGTCACGCCACCGACGCCGCTGACGCCCTCGAGGCGCGGGCTCTCCCATTCCCAATGCGTGCGCGAATAGATGTCGGCTTGCTGGGCGATCTCGAGCCGGCCGCCGCCGAACGTCTGCGAGCCGTCGACGTTCGTCACCTCACCGCCGAACTCGACCTGCGCGTAGAGGTCGTCGACCTTCGCGATCCAGGTCTTGAGCGCGGGGATGGTCGGCTTGTCGACCGAGTACACGAGCGGATCGATCGAGAGCGACACGCGCTTTTGCTCGCCCGGAAGGATGCCTCCGATGTGCAGCTCGATGCGACCGTTCAAGGTCGCGTTGTGCGGAGGATTGTCGCTCGCGTTCGATGCGGGATCCGCCTCGAACGGTGCCTCCGCGCCGCTGCGTCGTTCGATCGCGTAGTCGTCGACGTCGAACGACTCCGCGTCGAGCTCGACAGCCACCGTCACGTCCGCGGCCGCGCCCGCGCCGACGTTGTCGACGAGCACGGTCCACGTCGAAGGGATTGTCTCGAAGAGATCGACGATGCCGACCGAAGGCCCGTCCGCGAACGTGTCCGAAGATCCCTCGAACGTAGCAACCACCGCGATGTCTGGACGATCCCCGACGGGCTCGTCGCACTCCACCGGGTTCGGGAACCCGTCGGCGGGTGACGCGAGCAAACGCGCTTCCGTCTGCGGACCGTAGACGCCGTCCTCGTCGATCGGATCGTTCGGGTTGTTGTCGTTCCAAAGCTGTTGGAACGCGAGGACGTCGGTGCCCTTGTAGTCCACCGCGCCGGGGCCCGCGTAATCGAAGTGAACCGTGTCCGCGCTGCCGAACCAATGAAAGCCGTTCGCCTCGAGCGCGGGTCGCCACGCCGCGTATTGCGAGGTGTCGAACGCGAGGCCCGTCTCGTGGTTCGAGTTGCCCGGCGATGCGGCGAGGCCGATGCCGCATTGGCCGTTTTGATACCAGCGGTAGAGCAGCAGCTGCTCGGCGACCGTCCTCAACATCGAGTTGATGGTGATCGACATGCCCTGGTTGTCGTTGAGCGCATTCACGAGGGCGTCGCGCGCCGGCTCTTCGAGGTAGGGAAGGACGCTGTCGTTGAAGGTGATGTTGCCGAGATCGGGGACCTCGACGAACGCGCCGGGCGCGATGCAGTTCGCCCGCGCGACGATCTGCATCGTCAGTCCGCGGACGCTCGACGTCCCGCACGACGAGCCGATCGCTTGCTGCACCGTGATCGCGCTCTCGGCGACACCGACCTCTTCCTCTTCGGGCGGCTCGGTGTCTTCGACCTGGCAGCTCGCACCGCCGACGACGAGGCCGAGCAGCGCGACGAAGCCTGCTCGACGTTGAAAAGGCTGATGCTTCGATTCGCCCACGGTTCCGGCATCTTCAGGCCGGGCGCAGCGGGGCCGCAAGGCTCTGCGAGGCGTTCGCCGCGCGTGCGATCGACGTTGCACGAGCGCGTTTGAAGGACGATTGCAGGCTTACCGAGTCGGCGGAATGCTCGGCGGCTTCTTACGCGGTGAAGGAGGAGGAGGCGTCGTCGGCGCGTTGCCGCCGTTGGTCCCGCTCGCGGCGGCGCGCACCGCCGCCATCTGCTGCGACATGGACGGCACCGGCATCGACATCGTCGAAGGCCGTTGCTGGATCCCCGAAGGACGAAGTTCGAGCCAGCGGTGTGCGTCGACGATGTTCGAGAACGCGCGAAACGGAAGGCTCGCAGCGAGACCGGTCATGTTCATGCGCGTGACCATCATGTCGCCGGTGTCCTCCGGCAGCGTGCACGCGAGGATCGTGTACTCGCGCGCGTGGATGTACTGCCACGCGGCCTGGCACGCCTCGTCCGCCATCGGCACCTTGAATTGGCGCATGTCGAGGTGGAGCTTCTTGGTGCCGGCGAGGTCCATCCGCTCGCGGAGAAAGCCGATCGCGCGCTCGACATCGCTCACGGTTTGGATCTCGCCGTGGAAGCGAACGTAGACGTATCCCTTCCGTTCCTCCGCCTCGAGCTGCGCGTTGTTGAGCCGCCGAGGCTCGTTCATAGCGGTCGTAACCCCCATCGTGCTTCCCCCAAACCGCACGGACGATCGCTCCGCAGTCCGACGTCCTTGGGAGCGAATCGTTCCGGAGAGCGACCGCCGCCGTGGACCAGAGGGGAACGTATCATCGAGGCGCTGGCAGTGTAGCGCCGGTAGTCGCCGAGAAAGCCTTAAATTTCTCGCGCGCGCACGACGGCTTGGGTCCCGCCCGGGTGGGGTGCTCGCTGCGCTCGCACTGGGCACCCAAGCCTGTGCGCGCCTAAATTTCTCGCGCGCGCACGACGGCTTGGGTCCCGCCCGGGTGGGGTGCTCGCTGCGCTCGCACTGGGCACCCAAGCCTGTGCGCGCCTTATTTTCTAGCGCACGTCGCCCACTATTGGGTGCAGCGGCGGGGGCCGATCGGCAGTGACTGATCGGTCGCGAAGCCGAGCTCCAACGTCGCGTCGTGGTCGGTGCCCAAATAGTAGTGCGTTTCCTCGGTGGTACCGCCGATCCGCGAGAGGTCGCCGGGGCCGGTCTCGTAGCCGGCCGCGACGACGACGGCGCGCGTCGGGTCATCGGGGCGTCGCAGGATCATGCGTGTTCCGCGAGGGGGCCGTGATGCAGGTGTCCAGTACATGTTGACGTACCAGCCCTCGTCTTCGACCGGGAACTTCGCGGGCGAGCCGATGCCCGCGCCGTAGAACGCGCCGCCCTCGAGCGGAGCCCAGACCTCTTCGCGATGCATGACGAGGCCGGTCTTCTCCTGCGAGAGCGCGTAGTGAGCCTCGAGCTCTTCCGTCGCCGTCGACGGAAAGGGCTCCGGCTCTTCCTGCGTGACGAGGTGCGCTTCTTTCACGACGGGGCCGCTCGCCGGCATCGTGAGGTGCACGCCGTTGTCGCCGACGCGCTCGAGCTCGCCGGTCTGCAGGTCGCACGGCCCTTCGGTGACGGGGATGTATCCGATGTCGATCCGGAAGTTGCCCGCGAGCTCCGTGCCCGACCCGTTCACCCAGGTGTCTGCGACGATCCACACCTCGCCCGCCGGGACATCCGCAGCCGTCTGCAGATCGCCGCGCGCGACGCACCCCGTGCCCGTCGGCGCCGCGGGATCGAGCGACGTCACGATGTGCACGTCGATGTCGGTCGCGTCGTCGTCGTACACCGCGACGCTCACGAAACCGTCCTTCGGCAGCGTGAGCCGATAGAGCAGCTCTTTGCCGCTTTCGTTCGTGTCCGGTGAGCAATCGTAGCTGTCGATCGCGTCGGTCCCTTCCGAGCTCGTATTGCGCTCTTCGCTGAAGGGGAACGTCGTGACGCACGTGACGCCCGCGGGACAAGGACCGCCGCCTCCCTGTCCCGTCCCTCCGTTGCCGCCCTCACCTCCGTCGCTCGACGAGCCACCGCCGCCGTTCGACGGAGAGCCTCCGTTCGACGACGTCCCTCCGGTTGCGCTGTCGCCTCCGCCTCCTTCGGGTGAGATCGGATCGGAGTCCGAGCAACCGAACGCGACGCACGCCGCAACGAGGAGAGCGGAAGTCAACGAAGCTCGCATGTCGGTCACCGTGGTGTCGGAGCGGGCGGTGCAGAGGTCGTGGAGCCTGCACCCCAAAAGCTCGTGTCGGGAGGATTGGCGATGAGCGTGGTCGTCATCACCATGTCGTCGAAGGTCACTTCGAACAGCTCGCCGCTGTCGGTGAAACCGTAGACGCTTCCTGCCCAGAACGCGATTCCGAACGCGGATTCGTAACCGAGTGGGCCCCAGTTCTTCAGCATCACCCCGGTCACCGGATTGACCTCTACGAGGCAGTCGGTGTCGCATGGACCGCCCTTCACGGTGAGGTACGTATTACCCCCTTTCACCGAGACGATATCGCCGCTCGAGACGAGGTTCGATTCAGCGAGCGAGCCGACGTTGGTGATCTGCCCCGTCGCGGGATCGATCCGCACGTACGTCGCTCCCTTGTAGCCGACGAGGGATTCGACATTGGGATCCAGTGTCCCTGCAGGAATGAAGGATAGCGAGTTCGGGAAATCGCCCCGCGCGATCAGCGTGCACTCCGCGGTGAGCTTGTCGACGCTGTAGAGGCCGTCGGTCGTCGTCGCGTAGAGGTTCGAGTCCTTGTCCAGCGCGATGTCGATGACCGAATAGCAGCCGTCGAAGTTGTCGACGACCGTCACCTCTTTGGTGTCGGGGTCGAGTCGATAGAGCGTCGCCGCGCTGTGCCCGAACACCTCCGCCACCTCGGGCCCATCGTTGCCACCGCCCTCGCCGCCGCCGCCGCTCTCGACGAACCCGCCGCCTTCACCGTCGCTGCCGCTGCCGCCGGTGTCCGAACCTCCAGGGGAGCCGGCGCCGCTTGCGCCTTCACCACCTGCGCCGCAGGCGAGCACGGAGATCGACAGGACCGATAGCCAAGCGCACGCGAAGCGACGATGAAGCATGACCCCCTCGCAGGTTGAAGCGGCGCGCGGGCTGCGCGCGCCGGCGAGATGTGGCGCGATCAGCGCGGGATCGGCGGCGCGGACGTCGTCGACCCGGCTCCCCAGAAGCTGAGCCCCTGGGGGGTAGCGATGGTGTGCGTCGTAAGCTGGTTATTTTCGATCACCATCTCGAAGATGTCGCCCCCGTTCGTGAAGCCGTAGACGCTTCCCGCCCAGAAGGCCGCGCCGAAGACGCGATCGTAACCGATGTCGCCGTACTCTTTCACGATGGCGCCCGTCGTCGGGTTGATCTCCACGAGGCAATCGCCGCAATCCATCGTGTCGGGATCCGCGTCTTTGATCGTGAGGTACGTCGGCCCGTTCTTCACGCTGACGACGTCGCCGCTCGAGACGTAGGTGTTGTTCCATGGAGAGCCGATCTCCGTCACGTCACCGGTCTCGACGTCGATGCGCACGTATTGATCGTCGAGGAAGCCGACCAGCGCCTCCTCGTTCGGATCCAGCGTGCCCGCGGGGACGAACGACAGCGAGTTCGGGTAGGACCCGTCCGCGACCTTCGTGCACGCGGCCGACTCCGCGTCGATGCGGAACAGCGCGGTGTCGGTCGCCGCGAAGATGTGGGACTCAGCGTCGATCGCGAGATCGACGATGTCGTCGCCGCAGCCGTTGAACGGGGCGACGATGCCGACGTCTTTCGTCTCGGGGTTCAGCTTGTAGAGCGTGCTCTTCGAGTGGCCGAAGACTTCGGGCTTCGGCACGTAGCCGCTCCCGCCTTCGCCGCCGCCGCCTTCCTGAAAGCCGGCGCCGGACCCGCCGTCCGAAGACGGGCCACCTGCTTCACCCCCCGAGCCCGAGCCTCCGCTGCTCGTCGGGTTCGTCTCGTCGTCGCTGCCTGCTGCGCAGGCGACCGCAAACACCGCACACAAAGCAAAAGAAAGCGTTGTCTTCATGCTGCTCCCCGACTGCGACGTCACATCCGTCGCATCTCCATCTTTCGCTGAACCACGCCGCTCTTCATCACGATGTCGAACGCCTCTTTTTCGAGGAGCGGGTGCACCCCGCGCGGCGACACGCCCATCGGGTTCTTCTTCTTCGTGATGAAGCCCATCAGATACTGGACGTTGAGCGCCTTGAGCTCGAAGAGCACCTTCTTCATCGCCTTCGAGTTGTTCGCGAACGCGTACGCGAATGCTCGCGCGCGGAGGATCTGCGGGCGCAGATCCTCGTAAGCAGGGTCTTTGTCGTCGACCTTGTCGAGGAGATCGACGGCGCGCTTGGCCTGGCCCGATCGGGCCCACGCCTCTGCGACGATCGACGTCAGCATGGCGCGCGACTTCGCCTCCGAGTGGCGCGACAGATCGATGGGATCGACGAGCGCGCGCGCTTCGTCGGTCTCGCCGAGGATGAGGTGAATCATCGCGCGCTGCGCACGCGCCTCGTCGGCGACGTGCGCCATCACCTTGCTCAGGTTGATCTGCTCGAGGGTCTTCAGGGCCTTCTTCGGGTCCTCCTGCATCTCGAGCTGCGCCTTCGCGAAGATCGCGGCCGCGTCGCCCTTCTTGAAATCGGAGTCGAGCTTCTCGAGCGCCTGCTTCCGGCCTTCCGGCGTATCGGCGCCCTTCAGGATCTCGACGACCTTCTGCGAGCGGCGGGCGTATCGGATCGCCCAGATCGTCACGCCGACGAGAGCGGCCGTGACGATGCCCATGATCAGCTTCCAGACCCAGTGGTCGAGGAAGAACACGATCACCCAGCCGATGAGGACCGGGATACCCATCCGCAGCGCCATCTTGCGGAGGTTCTCGGGGGCCATCGGGTCCACCGTCGGCTGCTTCTTCCGCGCCTCGGCCAGGATCTTCTCCCGCTCCTTGGCTTGGCTCTGCTTTCCCTTTTGTACGGACTTCGCGCTCACGACAAAGAGGCCCTTAGCATAGGCGAAGCGGCGCGCCGTCGAGTTTACGGGCGCGTTTCGGTCACGTGACGATCGGCGTCGGGGCGGCGAAACCCCGATCGCGCGATCAGGTCTCCTTCCGCCGCAAGCTTTCGCGCGGCGATGGTCGAGCAACACTGTCGTTCGAGGCACGTTCGGGCACAACTCGCCGCGGGTGTGGGTTAGGAGCTACCCCATGCGAAATAGCTCGACCCTTTGGATCTCCTTGGCCGTTTTGTCGGCCGGCTGTTCGACCCCCCAAGACGCGCGCGCGCCCGAGACGACCGAGACGGCCGTTGCGACGGCGGCTCCGGTGGAGGCAGCGGCGGCCAGCGCTGCGCCGAGCGCCGAACCGGCGGCGACCGTCGACCCGAAAGCCGAGGCCGAGGCCAAGAAGAAGGCGGAGGAGCAGAAGAAGCTCGCCGACGACTTCGCGAAGCTCGACAAGGAGCGCGCGAGCGAGAAGTCGCGGATGTCGGATCCGCTCCGAAAAGAGCTCGCCGACCTCTCGAGCAAGACATTCCCCAACTTCAAGGGCGCGCTCGAGGCCGCGATGAAAGCGGGATACCGCACGCCGGGAGCGAAGGATCGCGACGCGCAACGACGCCCCGTCGACGTGCTGACGTTCTTCCAGCTCAAGCAGGACATGCAGGTCCTCGAGCTCGATGCGGGTGCAGGTTGGTACACCGAGCTGCTCGCCCCGGTCTTGAAGAAGAAGGGCAAGCTCACGGTCGCGGGGCCGGATCCGAGCGGCCCGACGTCGGAGCGCTCGACCCTCTACGGGCAGCGACTGCGTGCGCTCCTCGACAAAGCGCCCGAGCTCGGTGACAAGGTCGATTACGTCGTGACCGACGCGAACAAAGGTTTCGCGTTCGACGCGAAGCTGCACGACAGCTTCGACACGGTCCTCGCGTTCCGCACGCTCCACAACTGGCAGCGACGCGGCGTGCTCGACAAGAACATCGCCGAGGTCTACGCGGTGCTGAAGCCCGGGGGCGTCTTCGCGGTCGAGGCGCATCGCGCGAAAGCGGGCGCCGATCCGAAGGCGTCGGCGGAGAAGGGTTACCTTCCGCAGGACTTCGTCGTCGAGCGCGCGAAGGCTGCGGGGTTCGAGCTCGGCGGCACGAGCGAGATCAACGCGAACCCGAAAGACACGACCGATCACCCCGACGGGGTGTGGTCGCTCCCGCCGACGTTGCGAGGCGGCGACAAGGACAAGGACAAGTTCGTCGCGATCGGCGAGAGCGATCGCATGACGCTCCGATTCGTAAAGCCGAAGAAGGCAAAGAAGCCCTGAGCGATCTCAATCCGAGAGGAGGGCGCGGCAGGCGGACTCTGCCGCGTCGCCCTCCGACTCCGAGAACATGCCGGTGGGGACGGCCGTGTACGTCACCACGCGAATGACCTCGCCCGAACGTGCGGACACGAGCCTCGCTCGGATCTCGAGCCGCTCCGCCGGGCCGTGGTTCGTGAGCTTCGAAGAACCGAGAACGAACGCGTCGGCGCCCGCGAGCTCGCCGAGCTGTTTGTAGTACTCGGCGGGCTGCTCCGCGCTGCGGCTGAGCTCACGCTCAGCCAGCAACGGCTCGAGCTTGAAGCGCTCGACCGCGCGCAGTCGAAGATCCATCGCGGCCGTCAGACATCCATCTGCGGCGAGCCCCGACGCCGCGCGATCCCTTGCGCTGAAGTCGAGGACGGCGACGCTCGTCGGAGGCGGCTCGCGGTTCGCCGGGCCTTCGACGATGCGCGGACCGGCACACGAGCAGACGAGGAGCGCGCCGCAGACGGCGGCGAGGTTCTTCATGGCGGTTGACTCTAATGTCCCCGTACGACGATTCGCATTCGTCGATTTGCGGCGGAATCGTGCGAAGCTCCGAGGGCGCCGATAGAACCGTGCTCGCTGTCCGCGATGGCGACGTATTCGTGCGCCGATGGATACGCGGCGCTGACGTGGCGCATCGTGGAGGTTACCGATGCGAGGGGAGCACTCCGCCCGGCGTGCACGCAGCGGTTTCACCAAACGAGGAAAGCGCGTCGATGATCACCCCCAGCGCGGCATTCGCCGAGACCGAGCTTCAGATCGCCGGGCTCACGCGCACACATCCGTCGGGTGAGTCTCCGTCGGGCCGGCGGCATTTCGAACATGGTGCGACGCCGGCGCCGGGGACGCTGATCGCATCGCGTTACACCGTCGAATCGGTGCTCGGCGAGGGTGGCTTCGGTGTCGTGCTTTCGTGTCGAGACGAGCTCGCCGAGGGCCGACCGCGTGTGGCGCTGAAGGTGCTTCACGCGTCGAGCGACGACGTCGTGTTGCGCCTCAAACGTCGCGAGCTCGAGGTTCTGCGTCGCGTTCACGCGCGATCGCTCGAGCCCAACGTCGTCCGACCGTTGCACGACGACCTCCTCGATTACGACGGTCGCGCGGTCCTCGCGCTCGAGCTCGTCGACGGCCCGTCACTCGCGGAGCTGCTCGTCAAAGAGCGCGTGCTCGATCAAGCGGAGGTGCGCGCGATTGCGACGGGTATCGCAAGCGGCCTCGCCGCGATCCATCGCGCAGGCGGCGTGCATCGCGATCTCAAGCCGCCCAACATTTTGCTTCGCGACGGGCAACACGCGGTGATTCTGGATCTCGGCATTGCGCAGGCGATGTGGTCGACCGGCAGCTTGACGACGACGGGGCAGGCGTTGATGACGCCGCTCTATGCTTCGCCCGAGCAGCTCCGCGGGGGCGAGGTCGGCTCGGCGAGCGACATCTATTCGTTCGGCTTGCTCTGCTTCGAGATGCTCACCGGGACGGTGCCGCTCTCGGGGCACGACATCGCGGAGCTCGCGATTGCGCGCAACACCGTGCTCTCCCCACCCGATCCGCGGCCCCTTCGGCAATCGGTCTCCGACAAGCTTCGAATGGTGACGATGCGTTGCCTCGCGCGCGACCCGGCAGAGCGGCCTACCGCGCAGCAGATCGCCGAGGTCCTTTCGGACACGCGCCCCGTCGCATTGCCGGAACCTGCGAGGGCACGCTCCTCGTGGGCGAGAAGAGGAGGCGCGCTCGCGCTGCTCGTCGCCGGCGGAGCGACGTTGTGGATGTTCGGTCGATCGCCGTCGCTCGATGTATCGGGCCGCGCCGCCGCGCTCGCGTCCTCGCCGCCGCCATCAGCCATCCTCGACATGCCATTGAAGGAGGCGACGCCGGGTACCGGCGAAACGAAGCCGAGTACCACGATCGAGCAAGATCCATCGACGCCACACTCCGTAGTGGGCAGTGGTGCGCGATCGGTGAATCGCGAGGCTTCGCCATCCGCGACGGCGGCGTCCGACAAGATGGTGGGGCCCGCGCCGGCAACGGTCGTGTCGGTCTCCGACGTTTCGACGACGACTGCGAGCGCCGAAGCTCCCGCGTGTGAGGCGGGGCAAACACCGAGCAACGGCCATTGTTGCCCGGTGGGCAAGACGTACAAGAACGGCGTTTGTCGCCGGCCGCTATGAAGCTTCGTCTCCGCTTTCATACGCTCCTCACGAGCGCCGCGCTCACGTTTGCCCTTGTGGCGTCCACGGAGATCGTACGCGCCGACGAGCCTGTCTCCGAAGTAGAGGTGAAAGAGGCCGTCGTCGTCGCCGAGCAAGCGAGGGCCGACGCGCAACACGCTTACGACGAAGGCGATCTCGAGAAGGCGCAGACGCTCCTCGAGCACGCCGACGCGCTCGCGCACGTCGCTGACGACTACTTCCGTCTCGCCGTTATCTGCGAAGCGCGCGGCTACTACCAAGAGGCGTCGACCTATTTCAAAGCCTACCTGCAAGAGACGAAGTCGAAGGGCGATCGCGCGCGGACTTCGATCATCGCGATCGCCCGGATGGAGGAAGAGGGCGGCACGATCGTCGTGCGCGCCGATCCAGGGCTCGAAGACCTCGTGCTCGACGGGCGGCCGCAGCGGCTCGCCGCGCCCGCGAAGCTCCTCGTCGCCCCCGGCGAGCACGTCGTCACCGCGATGGGCCATGTGGACACGAAAGCCGTCGTCGACGTTCAGGCGGGCGAGACGGTCGAGGTGTTGCTCGCGCGCGAGCCGACGACGCCCGCCGCCGGTGGTTGTGCGTCGTGCACGGTCACAAACGACATCACGCCGACGGAACCCGTCGGCGTGACGTTGATTGGCCTCGTCGTGCTCGCCGTCAGGCGAGGACGTCGGCGCTGACGATCGCGATCAGCCTCCGCAGCCCGGCTCTGGTGCGCCCGGCGCCGCCGGAGCCTGCATGCCGGTCAGCTTCGTGTCGCAACCCGCGAGCTTGTTGTACTTGCAGAAGTTCGTCTTGATGGTCTCGGGGTCGATGCCCGAGAACTGGAACTTGTTGTTGACCATCCAGGTCGGGCTCGCGCCGAAGCCGATCTCGTTCGTGGTGGCGAACGACTTCTCCAGGAGCTTCTTTCCTTCGTCGCTGTTCGCGCACTTCTCGATGACGGACTTCTCGATGCCGGTGGAGGGGCCGACGCACGACTCCCAGTCGTTGCCCTTCCAGTTCTTGTTACGGCACCAGATGTAATCGAGGAACTTGAAGTCCTTCTTGTAGTGCTCGATCGCGCAAAGGTGGCGGATGTCCTCGTCGACCTCGGTCTGACCGTGCATCGAGTTGAAGCCGCTCTTTTCGTCGCCGTTGCCGATGTAGTGGATGGCGAAGTCGATCTTCTCGCCGTTCTTCTTGAAGTTATCGAGGACCTCGAGCATCGCGTCCGTGGCTTTCACGCCGAACGGGCATTGCGACATGATGAAGAGGTCGAGCCGCTTCGGCATCTCGGTGCGCGCCGCGAGCTTGCACTCCATCGTGTCTTTGCACTCGTCGCGCGAGCAGCCGCCGTCGTCGTGGCAAGTCGGGATCCACGCGTCGCCCATCTCGAAGACCTTGTGGTCACCCGCCTTGCGGAGCGCGGGTTCGACCATCGAGAGCGTCTCGGGATCCTTGTCGAGTGTCGCATCGAAAATGAGGGCCGGGAGCTTCGCGGGGCCGATCTCGCCGTAGAGCTTCTTACCCGCGGGCTCGGCGTAATCGAGGACCGTGACGACCGGGTTCGCGATCCGCGCCTTCACGACGCGCTCGACGCCCTTCGCATCGCACTCTTCACAGCGCGTGTCGGAGAGGATCGTGACGTTGACCTTCGGCGACTCGGGGATCTCGTTGCACACCGCGGGCTTGCTGCCGGTGTACTCGGCGCAGATGGCGCGCATCATGTCGGCGGGGCGACGGCTGCCGTCGTACTCCTTGCCGGCGATGCGGATCGTCGGGCTGCCTTGCACGCCGAGCTTGTCGGCGCGGTCGAACGACGCGACGAGCAGCTCCTCACCCTCTTTGCCGTTCACGCACGCGTCGATTTTGTCGGTGGCGATGCCTGCCTCTTGGGCGCACGCCTGCCAGTTCGTGTCCACGGACTTGTAGTCCTTGTTCTGGCACAGGACCATGTCGAACCAGTTCGGCGCGTACTTCATCGCGCAGACTTGGACGATGTCGCCCTTCACCTCGGCGGGGCCGTGCATGCTCTTCGGCGCGCCCTTCGGGTCCTTGGTGCCGATGAACTCGAGCTTGAAGTCGATGTCCGCGCCGAACTTCGCGACGATGTCTTTGAAGGCCGCTTCGGCTTGGACGCCGTACGGGCATTGCGACATCACGAAGAGCTCGACCTTCACGGCGCCTTCGTTGACGCTCGTGGCGGATAGGGGGCCCGTCGCGTCGGCGGTCGGCGCGCTCGCCGAGGGGGCGGCGCTCTCCGCGGTGGCAGATGCGCCCGACGAAGAGCTCTTTCCAATCGCCCACATGAGAAACATGCCGCCGGCGAACGAGAGCACGTACCAGAACCAAGACGAGCGGTTTTGCATGGACCTTCGGCGTCGTTCTACTCCGATTCGCCGAGGGCGCACGTGTTTGTTGATTGGGTTTCCGCGCGCACACGACGGCTCGGGTCCCGCCTGGGTGGGGTGCTCGCTGCGCTCGCACTGGGCACCCAAGCCTGTGCGCGCCCATTTCCGACCTGGACGCTCGAGGCGACGCCGGCCGATGGCCGGCTCCAGGAACGTCCATACGGTCGCCTACTCGGGCTTCGGGTCGAGCTCGGTCCTCGCCTTCGGCTCGCGCAGTTCTTCGATGAGGCCGCCATCGCCGTAGGTGAGCCAGCGGTGGGCGCGCATCGCGCGATCTTTCTTGTCGAAGAGGAGGCCGACGCAGTCGGCGGTCCACATGCGCAGGGCGCCCGCGTCGTGGACGGCGGCGTCGCAGCTGTCGAAGTAATAGGTGCCGTTCTGGCCCATCCATCGAATGGTCTCGGCGAGCTTGGTTTTGTCGACCAAGTTACCGAACGCATTCGTTTTCACGGCGGCGAGGTCGGCGAGGCCGGAACCGTTCGCCGCGTTCACGAGGCGTTCGACGGTGAGGACTTTGCCGCTGGTGGTGAGCAAAAAGCCTTCGTTGGTGTTCTGCGAGGTCATACCGACCGCCCGGGTGCAGCACGGCGCGATGCGCTCGGGGCTCTTGCTCTGAGACGGCTCGACGGATCGTTTGCGGCACGTGCCGTCACCACCGCGCACCGCAATGCCGGCGTCGTCCGGCGTGAGCGTCCACGACGCGCGCGTCGCGAGCAACGGTATCGCCTCGCACGCGCGCTCCCATTGAGCTTCCGTGCAGAGCGCCATCTTCCGGCGCTCACACGCGTGCAGCGCCTCCATGAAGCGGGCGCCTTCGTCGCCTTCTTCGCGCGCAATGTCGAATCCAGGAACGAACACCGACGATAGTGGCGCGAAGCCCTTCGCGATCGGCGTTCGTGTGAGTGTTCCCAGCGTCTGTACCGCAGGCGTCGAGCTCGAAGGAGCGGCGCTCGAAGTCGGTGCAGCGGCTGACGGCGGCGGCTCCGCGGAAACGATCGCAGCTGCCGGTTCCGACGTCGGCGGCGTCGGCGAGGCCGTCTCGGGTGAACGCGACGCGAGGAAGTAGAGGGACACGCCGGCGAGGGCAGCCCCCGCAACGAGCGCGAGCCAGCGACCGCCATGCGTCTGCGTGTCGCGCGGTGAGATGGTCGAAAGCGGCGTCTCGGGCGGTTTGTCGGGCCTGGTTATTTCCTCCGTCGGTGCGAGCGCGATTTCGGAGCTCTCCGGCGTCGGCGCAGAGCGCGCGTCGGTCGTGTCGGTGAGCCGTAGAAACTCGCCGGTCGGCAACGCCGCATCCGACGCTGAATCACCACGAGCCTGCACGAGCGTCGGCAGCTCGGCCGGTGCCGTGCCGCGCGCAGCCGAGGCGAAGGCCTCCGCGAGCTCGCCGGCCGTGGTGAACCGACGTCTCGGATTGGCATGCAGCGCACGACCGAAGAACGCGTCCAGCGCCGGGGCGAGGGAAGGGACGACCTTCGTCGGCATGCTGATCGTCCCTTGGGTTATCGCGACGACGGTCGCCGCGAGTGTCTCGCCGGTGAACGGCGGCTTGCCAATCAACATCTCGTACGCGACGACAGCAAGCGCCCACACGTCGGCGCTCTTGTCCGACGGTCCGGCGCGCATGAGCTGCTCCGGGCTCATGTAATGAGGTGTCCCGATCAGCACGCCGCTGTTCGTGCTGGCGGACGTCGGCTCGGTCATCTTCTCGCTCTTCGCGATCCCGAAATCGAGGATCTTCGTGACCGCTCGTCCGTCGGCCGTCTTCGCGAGGTAGATGTTCGGCGGCTTGATGTCGCGATGAATGATGCCCGCTGCGTGCGCGTGATCGAGCCCGTCGGCGACCTCGGTCACGACGCGCACCGCTTCGTCGACCTCGAGTCGTCGCTCGCTGTGGAGACGCTCGGCGAGGCTCGCGCCGCGCAAGAGCTCCATCACGATGTAAGGAACGCCGGCCTCGGTGATCCCGTGATCGTGAACCCGTACCGTGTGCGCGTTGTCGAGCTTCGCCGCGAGCTGCGCCTCGCGACGAAAACGCGCGAGGACGAGCGCCGCGTCTCCCTGCAAGAGCTCCGCGGCGATGAACTTCACCGCCACTTCGATGTCGAGCGTCTCGTGGTGCGCGAGCCAGACGCTCCCCATTCCGCCGCGGCCGAGCAGCTTGCGAAGGCGAACCTTGCCGCCGATGAGCTGGCCCGCCTCGATGCTCACGACCGGTTTACGCCGGGTGGGATCTGATCTGGTGGTGGTCGACCGCTCGGGGGCGCCATCAGCTCGGGATGACCCGTCGCGGTGGGATCACGCAGACCCATCGTCGTCTCGCGGAAGTGCAGGAAGATCGTTTGCGCGATCGACATGCACGGCACCGCGAAGAGGGCGCCCTTGATTTGGAAGAAGTGCTCGCCGACGAGGAGCGAAAACACCACGAGCACGGGGTGAATCTTCGCAGCGTCGCCGATGATCTTCGGGTTCAGGAAGTTCGCTTCGATTTGGTGAATGCCGAGGATCCACGCGAGCACTGCGAGCGCGGTGCCGGGTGATTGCGTCAGACCAATCGCGACCGCCGGGATTGCCGAGAGGATCGATCCGAAGATCGGAATGAGCGAGCCGACCGCCGCGAGCAGCGACATCAGTGGCCAGTACTTGAGATCGAAGAGCCAGAATCCGATCGCCGACAACACGCCATTGACGAGGCAGATGAACAGCTGCCCGCGCACGACGCCCGAAAGGCCGCGGTCGAGTCGTCGCAGCAATCGATCCATCGCGGGCTGCGACTCCGGGCTCAAGAGCTCGCGGAAGAACCCGAGGATCTTCTCGTGCGTCAGCATGATGTAGGCGCCGAGCATCAGGGTCATGAACAAGGTGAAGATGCCGCGCGCGACCGCGGAGATGATCTGCTGGCCGAACTTCAAGACCTCGACGGTGTTCTCCGACAGGTACTTCGACCCTCGGTCGAGCATCTTGCGAAAGAGCGTCTGGCTGTCGTCCTTGTCGCGCTCTTGTTCTGTCTTCTCGACACGCCACGTGTCGTCGCCGACGCGTCGAAACTCGACCTGGTCGCTGAGCTGCACCTCGAAGGCGCCGTCGGGCCGCTGCTTGATGACGAGCGGCGCCTCTTGCACGGGCGTCTTTTGCGCCGGCGTGTCGCTCGCGGCCTCTTCCTCCGTCCCGTCGCCGCCCTTCCATGCGCGGATTTTCTCCTCGAGCGCGGGGATCCAGCGGTGCTCGGCCTCTTGGATGTAATGGGGAAATTCTTTTCGGAGGGCGCGTCCTTCTTGGATCAGGCTCGGGACGATGATGGCGATGAACCCGGCGATCGCACCCAGCACACCCGTGTAAACGATCAAGATCGCCGCGAACCGCGGGACCTTGTGCCGCTCGATTCGCAGGACGAGCGGCAGCAGGATGTACGCGACGACGAGCGCGAGGACGAACGGCAGGAGGACGTCGTTCGCGACGAGGAGCACCGCGACCGCGGTGATCGCGCTGATCGTCAAGAACAGGCGGCGCTGGCGCTTCTTGTCGTGGGAGCCTTGCGGAAACGTTCGAACTTCACTCATCGGGCGAGTCGAGCGAAAGGTCACCGAAGAAAGAGGCGAGGTGCTTGCGCGTGTCGTCGAGCGCCTGCGGGACCACGCGGGTATCCGCGATCACCGGCATGAAGTTCGTGTCGCCCGACCACCGCGGAACGCAATGCACGTGCAGGTGCTCTTCGATGCCGGCGCCTGCGGCCGTCCCGAGGTTGAGCCCGACGTTCACCGCCTCACACCGAACTGCGCGCTTCAATCGAACGACGGTCTCGCGGACGAGGCGGAACAGACGATCGTGATCGTCGCTGCTCAAGTCCTCGAGCTGGCTCACGTGCGCGTTCGGAATGACCAGCAAGTGCCCCGAAGCGAAAGGATATCGGTTCAACATGACGAGGGCGCGCTCGGTGCGGTGTACGACCAGCCGTCGCTCCAGCTCGTCGTCGGGTGCGACCTCGTCCACGCAGAAGACACACGAACCCTTCTGCTTTTTCCCGAGGACGTACTCCATCCGCCAGGGCGCCCAGAGCGGGTGGCTCATCGGTCGCCGAAGGTAGCACGACGTGTGGCCGCGGAGAGAGGGCCGATGATCCGCTCGGCAAGCCGTGCGAATTGGTTTAGAAGCAAGGTTCATTGGGTGGGGGGCGACCCCGCGCCTTTGTGGCTAATGGCTGGAGGTCTCTCATGCGATCGTTGTCAGGCTCGCTGCTGCTCTTGGCGTTCACGCTCTCTTTGCCGCTGACCGGCTGCGACAAGCTCGGAATCGGCGCCAAGAAGGACGACGACAAGAAGGAAGACAAGGCGAAGAAGGACAAGGACGAAGACGAGGACGAGGACGAGGAGAAGGCCGAAGCGACGGCAACCGCCACGGCCACGGCGACCGCATCGGCGACGGTGGCGACGGCAGAACCGACCGCGACGGCCTCTGCGACGGCGAGCGAAACCGCGGTCGCGAGCGCTGCCTCCGCGAGCGCGTCCGGCACGCCGGGTCAGCTCCCCGGTCACTCGCCGACGCCGACCGCCGAAGAGTGGACGGCCGTGAAAGAGGTGACGGTCCTCAACGCGACGAAGCTCGGCTGCGAGGCGAAGGCGCTTCGTGAATGGGTGCGCGTCAGCTGCAAGAACAAGAACGACACCGGCGGCTCGCCGACGTTCGCGACCATCGACAAGGGCGGCGACAAGGGCGACACCTTCACGTTCTCGGACGGCGGCGTCGTCTCGATCGTCTACCCGTTCCAGGACGGTCGCGAGCTCGAGGCGACGTTCAACTGGTCGGACAAGGCCGTGAAGTACAAGTCCGCTTGGGCGACCGGCGCGCCGAAGCCGCCGTCGTACGGTGAGTTCGACGCGCCCACGGCCGCGTCGCCCCCGATCGCGAAGGTCGAGCCCAAGAAGCCGGAAGAAGTGAAGAAGCCGGAAGAAGTGAAGAAGCCGGAGATCAAGAAGCCCGGTGAGCGCCCGGTGATCTTGCGCCCCGGCGAGAAGATCAAGCCGGTGACGCGCCCGACCGCGAAGTAACGGCGCGTCGCGGCACGCAGCTTGCGACGGCGGTCGCATGCCGCGCCATCCGACGGAGACGAGCTCGTGACTTCCACGGCCGTTCTCCGTCGCGATTTTCTGGCGAAGCTCGTCGTCATCGCCGGCGCCATGGGCGGGTGTGCGCCCCAGCCCGCGACGCCCGCGTCGGCTGCTCGTCCGAAGCGAGACGAATGGCAACGCGTGCGCGACCAATTCGACGTGTCGCGCGATTGGGTGCACATGAGCGGCTTTCTGCTCGCGTCGCATCCAAAGCCCGTACGCGATGCCATCGAGGCTTATCGTCGCGGGCTCGACGCGGATCCGGCGCAGTACTTCGAGGCGCATCAAGGCGTCCCGAAGGCGGATCGCGCATCGTCCGAGCCCGGCGCGGAAGAGCTCGTTCGAATGGCCGCGGCGTTGTATCTCGGCGCTGCTGCGAGCGAGATCGCGCTTACCGACAGCACCACGATGGGGCTCGGCACGATCTATTGCGGGCTGCCGCTCGACGTGGGCGACGAGATCGTCACCACCGAGCATGACCATTACTCGACCCACGAAGCGTTGCGTCTCGCGGCCCTGCGCACCGGCGCCACCATGCGCAAAGCGCGGCTCTACGATCGAGGCGAGAGCGCGGCCGCCGAGCCGATGGTGCGCGCACTGATCGCCGCGTTGTCGCCGGCGACGAAGCTGGTCGCGGTCACGTGGGTGCACTCGAGCACCGGCGTGAAGTTGCCGCTTCGCGCGATGGCCGACGCAATCGCCGACGTCAACGCGTCGAGACACCCCGCGCGTCGCATCCTGTTTTGCGTGGACGCGGTGCACGGCCTCGGGGTCGAGGACGAAACGATGGCCTCCCTCGGTTGCGACTTCTTCATCGCGGGTTGCCACAAATGGCTCTTCGGTCCGCGTGGCACCGGCATCGTTTGGGGGAAGCCGGAGCATTGGCCGCTTCTACGGCCGACGATTCCTCATTTCGGCAACGATGGTTTTCTCGCCTGGCTCGCGGACAAGCCGCCGCCGCCGACGAGTGCAGACATGATGACGCCCGGAGGCTTTCACTCCTTCGAGCACCGCTGGGCGCTCGGCGAAGCGTTCGCGTTCCACATGCAAATCGGTAAAGCGAAGGTAAAAGAGCGGATCCACGCGCTCTCGCGTCAATGCAAAGAAGGCCTCGCGGTGATGCGCAACGTCACGCTCCACACCCCGCGCGAGGACGACGTCTCCGCCGGCATCATCACGTTCGAGGTCGCCGGCTTGCCACCCGAGCTCGCGGTGCAACGTCTCCACGAGGCGCGCATCGTCGCGACGCCGACACCTTACCGCGAGAGCTACGTGCGCGTGGCGCCGGGGCTCCTCTGTTCGGAGGAAGACGTCGAGGCCGTGCTGCGCAGCGTTCGCTCGATGGTTTGAGCTCGAATCGACGCGACGCTCGCGCGCGCGGGCGATCGATGCACCGTTCAAGAGAGCGGCGCTTCGCTGTAACGTACCGGTCGTGAAAGCGCTGGGGGTCGTCGTCGCAAGCCTCGTCCTGATCTCGGTGAGTTGCAGCGAGAAGGCTGCGCAGGCCCCGGATCCGCCCCGTGAGCTCGCAACACAGAACGCGTCGGCTTCGTCGAAGGGCTCGCCGCCGATCGGAGGTGTGGCGACGGCGACGAGCACCGGTGCTGCCTCGACGGGGGAGGGGTTCGGAGGACCGGCGCCGCCCATCATCGGAGCGCCCGCCGGGGACGGCGGCGTCAGCGGCTCGACGGGCGGGAAGCCGCGCATCTTTCAAGCGGTCGCGTCCGAGCTCGAGGGGAAGATCGCGGAAGAGGATCTATCGAAGGCGCTCGACGACAGCGCCGCGAAGCTCTCCGCCTGCATCTCCGTCGACACGACAGCCACGGTTCGACTGAAGGTGCAGCCCTCGGGCAAGGTCACCGAAGCGAACGTCTCACGCACCGTCCCGAACGACTCCAAGGTCCGGGATTGTCTCGCGAGCGCGCTTCGTGGTGTTTCGTTCCCCCGCTTGAAGGGAACCGAGCCAGCAGCCTTTGGCCTCGATCTGATGCTCAAGAAGCAGAGCTGACGGAGTTTCTGGTCCGCCTCCGGCGCAACGGCGTCAGCCGTCTTTCGCACATCGAAAGCCGACCGTTTCGGTTGCTTCGGTGCGGCCTAGACCTTCTCGGCTCGTTGCTTCGAGCGTTCGCGGCTGGTGTGTCTGATAACCGCCGCCGCGGATCACGAAGTCCGTGTCGTTGCCGCATTGCTCGTCGGGATATGCGCAATAAGGGCTCTTGGTCCATTCCCAGACGTTGCCGGCCATATCGTAGAGACCCTCTTTGGTCGCCCCTTCCGCAAAGCTGCCCACGGGAGCGGTAACGGGGAATCCGTCATCGACCTCGTGCATCATGGGCACGGCCTTCCCGCGCTTGGCGAAGAACGGGCCGCACTCGGCACCGCAGACGTTCGCGTGTTTGACCGTCGGCGGCGTGCCGCCCCACGGAAAGAGGTCGACCTTCTTCGAGCCCGCCGCGTCCGACGCCGTGCGCGCCGCGTGCTCCCACTCTTTCTCTGTCGGCAGACGCTTGCCGGCCCATTTGCAGAACGCCGTTGCTTGGTCGTACGTGACGCAATTGATCGGGTGGTCTTCGCCGCGCTCTTCCTGCCCGTAGTTGCAATAGCCATGTCGCCCGGGCTCGGTGCACGCTCCGTCCTCCATACAGATGCGGTACGCGTGGACGGTCACCTCAGTCACGTCGAGCAAATACGCGGCGAGCTCGACCTCGTGGGCGGGGGACTCGTCGGGCCAAGTGTCGTTGCCGATCTGCGCAATCGCTCCCGGAAAGTGTTTCATCGGCGCGCCTCGCGCCTGCTGCTTCACGATTTGCCGGTAGCCGAGATAGCCGCCTCCGACGCCCACCGCGAGGAGCGCGAGGCCGCCGAGCGCCCGCAGTAGCCAACGCAGCGGCGACCCTCGACGGATCACCTGCTCGGCTTCGCTGGTCGCCGATTCGGGCAGTGGCTCGGGCTCGTGCGCGGGTCGAGCCGAAGAAAATTCCTCCGTCACGATCGTTCACCCGGCGTCGTTTCGAAGATCACGCGCACCTTGTAGATCCGGCGGTCGGCCGGGTCGACCGGTAATCGGCGCCCGGCATACGCGGCGCGCGCGTTGCACCTGGTTTCATCATCATGATCGAAACCGTCGTGCAATACCTCCATAACGCCGGCGTGCCGTTCCGACTGTTCAGCTATCCGAACTCCGACGCGCGGGCAGGTCATCCGTTGCGGCAGGGCGCGATGCTCGTCGACCTGCATCTCGCTTCGGTGAATGAAGAACCGGTTCTCCTGTGCGTGCCGGCCGGCGAACAACCGGATTTTGGCGCCCTCGGCGCCCTCCTCGGAGGGACTGCGCTGCCGTCTTCGACCGACGTCCTTCCGGGCGAGTTCCGCGGCGCCGCCGGGCCCATTCCGCCCCTCGGTCTATTCGGTATTCCGATCGTCGTGGACGAGCGCATCGCAGCATGCAGCACCATCGTCTTCGGGATTTTCGGCGACCACGACATCATCGAAATGTCCTACGACGACTTCGCTCGAATGGAGCGACCACGCAGCGCATCGTTCGCGTCGATGGGCGAGCTGCCGTCCGCGCAGCCGCGCCCGGTGGCGGCGTCCGCGCGCTAGTCGTTGCTCAACCCGGATCGTCGAGCGCCTCTTCTCGCTCGGCGAGCCGAACGCCTCGCTCCTGCAGCGCCGATATGAATCGCTCGGGCATCCCTTTCGTGAGGCCGAGCGTCTCCGGCGGATGAACACCAGCTCGCGTGAACGCGCCGCGCGCGATGAGATCCGCTGCCGTCGTGGCCGGGAACGCCGTTACGCGCGACATGCTCCGTAACCCGTCGGCGCGGTCATATCGGTCGAAGAGCTCCCATTGAATGCGCACGAATCTGGCCCCCCTTCGCCCCTCGGCGACGACCCGCATCACCGTGAGATCCTCCTCTTGGTCGTCGAATCGCCATAGCGGAAACAGGAGGCGCGCCGTCAGCGAAAGCGGCGAGACCTCACAATCATCGATACGTACCGGTCGTTTGGAGAAGAACCCCGTCTCGCGCAGAATACGCATCAATGCGGCGTGGCCCGGGTATCGGAGCGTCCGCTCGCGCAGATTCGGGACGCGCAGCGTTCGAATCAGGGTCCGCAGACCGTCTGTGTTGAAGGCTTCGAGCGTCCCGATTTCGTCGAATTCGACGAGGTCCGGCTCGCTCAGCGCGTCTCGGACCACGGCCGCCCCGTGCTCTACCGAACGCGCGGGGCGCGTGTACATCTCGATGACGTCGAATGGGTGATAAGGAGCCTTGTATTCGTACGGCCGGGTTCGTACGACCGGTAGACCGCCGACGAGGATATCGATTCGCTCGCACGGGTCGAGCCGGCTGCATCCCCAGCCCGCGAGCAAATGGGTCAGCCCCGGGGCGACACCGCAATCGACGATGGCGGTGACGCCCGCTCGTCGCGCGGCTTCATCGAGGAGCAGCGGGTCCTCTCGCATGAAGCTCACGTCGACGTAGCTCTTTCGGCCCGCAATCATCGTCGTGAGGACGCCATGACCAAGCACGCTGGGCAGCGCTCCGAGGACGATGTCGAAGGGCTCGGCGAGCGCGACGAGCGCCGGGCCGTCGGACAGATCCGCCGCCAGCCCTTCGACGTCCCATCGCTTGCTCAATTGCCCGACGGCATCCGCACGGACGTCGGCGACGCTCACCGCGTATCCGCGGTTTCGCATGTCCCACGCCATCGTGGCGCCGACCGTTCCTGCTCCGAGCACCAGCGCCCGCATGCGAATTCGGCGCTGCAAAAAACGTGTTCCGGGCGCCGAGCATTCTCACCACGGCGCGCGAAACCGCGCGGCGTTCCGCCTCGGTGTCGACGGCTGCGGTGCGCGCACACGGCGGAGAACCGCAATCCCGCGATAGCGGACCGCGGCACGTCGAATGCACCGATTCCAATCGGGCACATGAATTTTCGGCAAGCGTGGCAGGGCTTCAAAGCGTGGACGGGCCGGCATCGAGACATCGCGCTGGATCTCATCCGCGTCTTTCTCGGCATCGCGCTACTCGTGCGCGGTGCGCTCCTCCTCGACAACCCGGCGGCGTTCGGTGAATACGCCTCGCGGGTGCATTGGTTCGTGCCTTATGCGCTCGCTCACTACGTCGGGATTGCGCACCTGTCCGGCGGGTTCCTTCTCGCGATCGGTCTCGTGACCCGGCTGTCGGCCGGCGTGCAGCTGCCGGCGCTCTTCGGCGCCGTGTTCCTGGTCCACATGCGAGAAGGTCTCTTGGCGGAGGGCCAATCCCTCGAGCTGTCGGCGTTGGTTCTCTTTTCGCTGTTGGTGATAACGGTATTCGGAGCCGGCAGGCTCTCGCTCGACCATTACATCTTCGGTGAGCGCAAAGCCCCCGCGACCGAGGACGAGGCGGCAGCGTATCCACCGTCGGTGGGCGAGCCCGCTGCCGCGACACGCTGATTGCCGCTATTCGGAATAGCCCAGACGGGACATGTCCTGATAGACGCCGTCGCTGCTGTTGCCGAATCCCATCCAGACCGCCGACGCGAGCTCGTCGCCGTTCGCGACGAACGCGCCGAACCCGCTCGATCGCAAAACCGGTTGTCCGTCTCGCTCGACCTCCGCCCACCCCTCGTGCCCAGGGCGAGCGTCGAAGGCGAAGAGGCCCGGTTGCGTGGTCGCGCCGTCGCTGGTGCCTCCGAATACGAAGAGCCGGGGGCCTGTCGGATCCCACACGCTCGTTCCATTGCGGCGACCGGGTGGCGAAGGATCCGGCGACACCTCCGTCCACGCGGGGCCGCCCTCCGCGCGCATATCGAGAATCCACGTGTCGTCGCCGAACTCATCCGAAAAAGAAGTCTGCCCGCTGAACAACACGAGCCGCCCCAGCTCTTCATCCATTCCGAAGAACGCGCCGAATCGCTTTGGCGGTGAAGCGTCCGCGTCCGGAAGCTCCGTCCAGACGGCGGTACCGTCTTCGATTCGCATCGTCCAGGTATCACCTTCGAGCGTGGTGCTTCCGCCGCCGAACATCGCGAAGGTCTCGGTCCCCGGGTCGAATGCGAACACGTGGAGAAAGCGAATGCCGGGCGGGTTGTCTTGTGGGACCTCCTCGAAGGTCAACACGTCGCCATTCGCCACGACGTGATAGACCTCTCCGAATCCGGCGTTGTTCTCCCCATAACCGCCGTAGATATACCCTTCGCCGCTCCCGCGACGTCCGGCGAGGCGCCTCGATCCGCCCGGCGGCGGGACATCTCCTTCGAGCGTGACGGCAGACCACGTCCCCGTTGCGACGTCGAAGCGCCAGGCGTCGCCGAGGGGCTCGAGGTAAGGCGAATACCCGCTCCCGAACATCACGTAGATCGAGCCGCTCGCGTCATCGACGAGCACGGAGCCGTGCTCGCGCGCCTCGGGGCCTTCACCTTCGTTCCATTCGACGGTGTTCGTCCAACCGAGCGTCGCGATCTGAATGGCCGTTTCCGCCGTCGTCGAGGCGCCGAGCGAATCCGTCGCCGTGATCGTCGCAATGCCCGAATCGGCGCCGAAGATCGCGTGCAACAGGAGCGACGACTCCGACACCTCGGCATCGATGCCGCTCGGTGCCTCGACCGAAATCGAAAGCTCGTCGCCTTCCGGATCCGTCGCCTCGATGGCGCTCACCGCCGAGCGACCTTCACCGATCACGAGCGTCTCGGGCGCGGCGAGCTCGGGCGCGAGGTTGGTATCCCCGCCGGAGCCTCCCGCGCCGCCCGTCGCTTCACCGTCGTCTCCGCACGCGAAGATCCACGTGCACCCCATTGCGATTGAAAGCGCCCGCAAGCCTGCTCGTCGCAAGTTCATGCGGCGCGCCCATGCAACCACAATGCCCACCTGTGTGCCCTTGCTATCGAGGTCCGCGACACGGTGGGCGATATTCGTTTCGTTACTTTGCTAACGCAGCCCCGACGTTCCAGGCGTCAGTCAGCGCGAGCCCGGCCGGGTGGACGACGCTTGGACGTCGCGGAAGGTCGCCCAAAGCTCCGCCGTGACGGGATCCTCCCCACGCAGTCTGCGCTCGACGTGCCCGAATGCGTCGAGGCCCCAGAAGAGCTCGCCGTCCACGATCATCGTCGGAACGCCGAAGACCCCGCGTTCGAGCGCGGCTTGCGTTTGCAGCTTCACGCGGTCTTTGATCGCTTGTGAGCCGGCTTGGGCGACGAGCGACGCTCCGTCGAGCCCGGCATCGTTCAGGACGGTTGCGACGGCTTCGGGATCCGTGATGCCCGGGCCGCCCGCCCACGTCGCTCGGTAGAGCGCATCGATCGCCCGCTTCTGCTCGTCGGCGCCCATTTCGATCGAGGCGATTCGAAGGCCCAACAGCGGATTGAATGGGTGTGTGGGTGGCGGCTTGAAGTCGACCCCGAGCGCGTGCGCGTGCCGCAGCGTGTCCTTGAACACGTAGATTCGCTTCGAAGGAATCTCTGCGGGACCCTTCGTCTTGTTCGCGTCGAGGAGCGCAGCGAACAGAATCGGTATCGCCTCGACGCCGCGACCGTGCCTTCTGCACGTTTCGTGGATTTGGGTCCACGCGAGGTACGCGTACGGCGAGATGAAATCGAAGTAGAAGGTGACCGGCTCGGGCGACATTCGCCTGCTCGTCAGCTCGCGACCCCGTCCCGGCTCTCTTCGAAGACCTTCAGACCGGACTTCTCGAGCCACCAGATCACGCCGATGACGAGCGACCGCTTGTCGTCCACGAAGCTCGGCTTCTTGCCCTCGAACATGTGGCCGACGAACTGGAAACCCCAGCCGACGGTGAAGAGCGGCGCGGCGAGCGGCAGCCCGATGATCGAGGCGCCGAGCGGAAGGCTCGCGAGGATCATCGGAATCCCGACCTTGTGACAGGCCTGGTTACGCGGATCTTGATGGTCGGCCTTGTACTTGTGGAGGAGGTCGGTCCATTCGTCGTTGAGGCGGATCATGGCGTCGAACGGTCGCACGGCGTCGCCTGTTCGTCGACTGGTCAAGCGTTCCCGACCCGTTCGTTGGTGCGCCAACTTTCTCAACAGCTGTCCGTTTTTACGGTCCGCTCAGGCGTTGACGAGCCAGGACCGAGCCCAGAGCATGGCGCGCTCGAGAGAAGGGCTTCTCAGGCTGGAAGATGGGCGAGCAGATCGATCACCTCTCGCGGGCGCCCGCCGGCAGGTTCACGCTCGTGGCGCAGCTCGCCGAGGGCCGCCGGTCGTCGGTCTGGGTCGCGGAGGATCACCTCGGTGCGCGTCGCGTCGCGCTGAAGTTGTTCCCCGAGCACGATCCCTCGAGCTTCCTTCGCCTCGAGCGGGAGGCCCGCGCCTCCGGGCGCGTCGACCACGAAAATACGATCCCGATACTCGAATACGGCCGGGCCGACGACCACGGCCCCTACCTGTCGATGCCGCTCGTCGAGGGCAAGACGCTCGGCGCGATCCTCGACTCCGTCGGCCGCGTGCCGGAGCGCTGGGCACGGTCCGTTCTTCTGCAAATCCTCTCTGCGCTGCAAGCCGTCCACGAGGTCGGAGGCGCGCACGGCGATGTCTCTCCTTCCAACTGCGTTTGCGAAGGTTTCACCACGTTCGACGAGCCGCCGAAGGTGCGGCTCGCCGATTGGGGGTCGGCGCGATGGCCGAACGATCCGGAGCCGGAGGCCGCCGACGCAGGCACGGCGCTCTACGCGGCGCCGGAGCGCGCCGCGCTCACGCCGCCGTCCGTCGCTTCGGATCTCTATTCGGTCGGCGTCATCGCGTACGAAATGGCCTGCGGGGTACCCCCCTTTCGAGCTTCGACGACGGCCGAGCTCGCGTGGCAACACGCCAACGAGCCTCCACGGTCGCCACGCGAGATCGCGCCGGACGCGAGGATTTCGCAGCGGCTCGAGGCGGCGATCATGCGCGCACTGAAGAAGGCTCCGGCGGAGCGCTTCGGGTCGGCGCGCGAGCTCGCGGCGAGCCTCGCCGACGACGGTGAGAGCCGCGGGTCGGATCCGCGACAACACGCAGTTACGGTTCAGCCCGACAACGAAGTGCGCGCGGCACTGCTCGCGCGGGTCCGCGAATATTGGATCGAGGGCGTCCTGGACCGCGCGATGGACGGCGTCATTCTCGTCAAACAATCCATCGTCGTCGCCGAAGCCGTCGGCGATGGTGAGGCGGCGTCCAGCGGCGAAAGGGTGATCGGGCTCTCCGACGCTTTCGAGCGTTGCGGGCGGGCACTGGTGCTCGTCGGCGCGCCCGGTCACGGCAAGACGGTGAATCTACTGAGGCTCGCCCGCCAAATGGCGGATCGGGCGGCCCGCCCCGACGGATCCGTCGAGGCAATCCCCGTCGTGTTTACCCTCTCCGCTTGGCGTACATCGGATACCGAGTTGCTCGGGTGGATGTGCGGAGAGCTCGCCGCGAAATACCAAATACCGCGTACCGCCGGATCACGCCTCTTGTCCCAAGGCGCGCTCGTGCCCCTGTTGGACGGCCTCGACGACGTGCCTCTGCCGTGTCGAGCGCGCTGTGTCGACGCGATCCAAACCTTTCATCGCGCGCATCCGGCCGTCGGCATCGTCGTGACGTGCCGGACCGAAGATCACGCCGGGCTTCCGGCTCGACTGGCTCTCGGAGGAACGGTCGAGCTCCGCCCGCTCGACGAGCGCGATATTGCCCGCCAGCTAAAGGCCCAGACCCAACGTCCGCTCCTCGCGGCGCTCGAGTCCGACCCGATTCTCGCAGAGCTGTCGCGCACCCCCGTTCTGCTCCACGTGATGCGCATCGGTTTTCGTGACTCGACGTCCTTCCGCGGCGCCGTCGCGAATCGGGCCGAGGCCGTGTACTCCGTTTTCGAGGCCTATGTCTCCGCGGCGTTGGGGGGCAGTGGGCGCGATAACCGCGTAGCAGGCCCCGAGGTGCGCGACGCGCTCGAGACGGTCGCTCGCCATTTGACCCGTACCGGCCGGACCGTCTTCCTCCTCGAGGACACACAGCCGGACGGGTTGACCACGAGAGGGCAGCTCCTCGCGTATGCCTTCCTTTCGCGCGCGGTCGTCGCGGCTCTCTTCTGTCTCAGCACGGTATTGGCGGTCGGGCTCTCTCCGCTCGAAAACGAAGGTTTCGAGACGACCCTCGGATTCGCGGTAGCGCTTGCGTCGGTCTCGTTCCTGGTGCTGACGGCGGGCTTCGGCCTCCTCGGCTACAGGGCACTTGCCCGCCCCGCCCATCCGCCGTCGGGCCGAATCGTCGATTTCGCTCGAGCCCTCGCGCTGGGTGGGGTGCTCGGCGGCGCGGCCGGTGCGGTGATTCACCCCATCTATCCACATCCCATCGCCACGGTCATGTCCCTGGAGATGGGAATCGTCGGCTCCGCGATTCTCAGCTTGAGCCGGCGGAAGTGCTCCGGGTCGAGCAAGGACGTCGTACCGGTCGAGATGCTGGGCTGGTCGTGGCGCAACATCGAGCCGCGTGCTGTCGTCGGTCTCGCTCTGGCTTGTTGCGCGCTCTTCGTCTTCTTTTCGTGGATCGAGGTGCGATCGACGGCGGTCTACGTCGCAACGGCCGTCGCCTGCGTCGGGCTCGGCATTCTCGGGCACCGTACCCGCTCGCTGGCCGTCAGGGCGTCGCCGAACGTGGGTATCCATCGGACACTGCGTAACGCTGCCGCCGCCGCGACGATGACCTTCGCCGCTTCCTCGTTGTTGTTCGGAATCACGTATGGCCTCTATGGAGCCTTTGTCGGATTGACGGTCGCGACCGTGACTGGCCTCTTCTTGGGCGGCGTGGACGCGATCAACCATTACGCGGTTCGGCTGGTGCTCCACGCCTCCGGCGTCGTGCCCTTCGAAATCGTCTCTCGACTCGACAAAAGTGTCGCGTTTGGGCTCACGCGTCGCGTGGGCAATGGCTACATGTACATGCACGCCATGCTTCAACGTCATTTGGCCGGCGAACGAGGCTCCAAACATTCATGACGGAGGTCACGGCGGGCCGGGTCGCCATCGCCGTCGCCGTGGGCGCCGCCGTCGCAACACCCCTATTGCTCGTCAACGTCACTTCGTCGACGGATCCTTGCGACGCGGTGCACGCCCCGCCTCTCACCGGTTATCACCTCGGGTGGGTTCCGGGCCAATCGACTTCGGGCGCCCCGATGGACATCGAGGTGGCCGACATGGACCTCGACGGAAATGCCGACATCGTCGTCTCGAGAGGGGGATTGGACGACGGAGAACGAGGTGTCGTCGAGATTCTTTACGGTCCGCATCACCCGCCTGCGGATGCTCCTTGTCTCGAGGCGGAGGCTCCGACAGGTCGCGCCCCCTGGAGCTCGTCGGTCGCGAAGCCGTATGCGAAGCTCGCTGTCGGACAGCTCGACGGAGATGGGTGTCCCGACATCGTCGTCGGCGATTTCGAGGGTGGTGCCGATGTCTTCTGGGGCCGTCGCGACGGGACGTTATGTGCTTCTCCCGATCCACCGGTATCCATCGATGACGGCGTCGGTATCGCCGACGTGGCTCTCGTGGACGTCGACACCGACGGTGCGCTCGATCTGGTCGCTGCCCGCTTGAGCCGGGACCCGAAGCGCAAGAATCGCGGATACCCCCCACGCGTATATTGGAATCGGAATCGCGATTTCGCCGCCGCGAGCCCACTCGAGCTCGGGGATGCGATCGTCGGGGCTGCGACGTTGACCGTCCTGGCGCTCGACGAAGACCTCCGGCGAGACGACATCGTCTTCGGAGCTCGCGCCATCTCGCTCGGCGGCGTCTACGACGTCGGTTGGGGTGTCGGATATCACCGCCGGGCGGCAACGCCGTTTCCTGCGAAGGGTGAGCTCTTTCGACGGCCGGGTGGGCCGGTCAGCGAGCTCGGAGACGCGCCCTACGTGGTTGGCATCGCGGACGTCGGCGGCCCGGGCGAGCCGGCACGGGTCGCCGTCGCCTCGAGTGGGCATTGGTGTGCCCGCCCGCAATGCTCGTCTGCCGCGGTGCTCGAGGGTTATCGATGGGAAGGGGACTCCATGGTTGCCGACAGTCGTCTTGCCGGTCAGCCTGCGGGCAATTGGTTGCCGCTCGCCGCCGGGGGGTTGAATGGCGACGCCCCTCCGGACCTGGTGGCTGGCTTCGCGTGTGGCGCGCAGTTGCTCGAGCCCGGACGTCTGCTCGTGCTCCAGAGTGCGGGGGATGCTTACGAGATGCGCGCCGCGTTCGATCGCGACTACGTCGTACGGGCAATCGCGATCGGGAATCTGAATTCTAGTGGAGATTTGGCGTCCACCCATGACATCGTGTTCGGTACTGTCAAAGGTCAGTCTTCCGGCGGCTCCTCGGTGAGCGCCGGGGAGGTCGGCGTGCTGTATTCCTGCACGGTCGACCGTTGATCGTCATTCGTAGCGAAGGAGCTTTACATGGTTTGGACCGCACCCAGCATCGAGCTTCATTCACTTCAGAGTAAGGGTCCGGGGGGAGGACCAGGCGACGTGCACGAGTTCGTCGCGACGGGCTCGGGCTTCGTGATGGGGACGAGTCAGCTCGTCTTCGTTCGGGCCAACATCGAATCATCGAGTGGGCTGAAGCCTTACCAAGTAGTCCCCTGTCACGAGCTCAACGTCAAAGAGGTAGAGGACGGACAGGAGCTCGGCTTCAAGGCCACGTTTGGCGAGCGCGAGGGCGGGACCTATCACCTGATCGGATGGAACCCGCCGCTTCAGGGGGGTAATCAGGTCTGTGTTCTCGAATGGGTCATGGGCATCGGAAGCGTGCCCGGTAAACCCGTCGAGGTCGTCGTCAAATAATGACGTCGGGGCGCGAGCGCCTCGAAGCCATGCTGGGGGAGTGCGATGGTGATCTCGTCTCGGAGGTCGCGCGGGGTCGTCTGCGCCGCGCGATCGACACGCTGACAGGCGCCTCGCCCGAGCTCGCCTTCGAGTGCCATCTCGATTCTCCGCGCGTCGATCTCGTCGCGCGGGTGCGGCTCTCCGATCGCTCGGTTCTCCTCGAATCTTCTGCGACGCGTGGGAGCCTGCGACGGTTCCTCGAGCGATGGGAAGATCCGAACGATCCGCTCGCGCCGATCCCGTTCGTCGAGATCGAATACGACCTCGACGGCGACGACGCCGAGCCGTGGATTGGCCCGGCCATCGAGCCGCTCCTGCGTCGCGGTGTCCGGGCGATTCACGAAGCGAGGATGGGACGGCCGGTCCACGACTGGATGAGCTACCGGCTCGCCGCGGCTTTTCTCGAGACATTCACCTCGGACAGCGAAGCGTGGAAGCGACGCGCGATGGAGTGCTTCGAGGCGCTCCCAGGCCTCGGATGTATCAACCACTTCACGTTGCTCGATCTCCGACCCGAACGGCCCACGCCGGGCATGCGAATGATCGTGTCGCTGCCGCGTCCGGCGCTCCGGCGCTACCTCGAGCGCGTCGGATGGGCGGGGGACATCTCGGGCTTCGACGCGACGGTTGACCGCTTCACACCCGGAGCAGATCGTGTCGACTTCGATCTCGACGTTCGGTCGTCCGACACCTCGGCGCGTGCGGCGTTCTACGTCGAATTCCGAGCGCCTCGCGCGAAGAGCTCGGTCCTCGCCGGCCTCCTCGACGCGCTCGAAGCGGATTCGAACGCAGCTGGCGCGCCGATCGACGCACTTCGGAGATGGGTCGCAAGGGTCGACGCGCGCGCTTCGCGGGTGCTGACTATGAAGCTCACCCTCGAGCGCGAAAAGACTCGGGTCAAGGCTTACTTGGGTAGCCTCGGATCGGTACCATGAGAGGCGTTATGGGCGCGTTTCACCGGGGTGGTGACGACACGAGATTCGAGCTGTCCGCGGTCACGCGCGTCGGGCGTGATCCGCAGAACGAGCTCCTGCTCGATGCCGGATCCATCTCGCAGTTTCATGCTGTCATCCGGTGGTCTTCCCCTGGTGAATGGGAGCTTCGCGATCTCGGAAGCATCAACGGTACGCGCGTCGACGGTGTGCTCGTCCCATCGGCGGAGCGGCGCATCCTGCGCGAGGGCGAATGCGTCGAGTTCGGGCACGGGACGGAACCGTTCATCGTCGCAGATGTCTCACGACCCTTACCCGAGGCCCGAGACATCCTCTCGGGCGAACGAATCTTCGGAAGCCCACACATGCTGACGCTCGGGGGACCGGAGGGGACGATCATCGACGTCCTTGAGGAGCAGCGAGGGAGCTGGGTATTGGAAGCGGGTGACATGGTCACGGCGATTCGGAGCGGGCAGGTCATCGCCGTCGGCAATCGACATTATCGATTGAGCCTTCCATTGCCCGCGCCGGAGACGGAAGAGACGCGCGTGACGACGGAGCGCGTGTTGCCGGTCGACCCGCTGGGTGACGCGCGGCTGGCCTTCTTCGTGAGCTCCGATCACGAGTCGGTGACGATGCGGATCGATTGGGCCGATCGCCGGTGGGAGTCGCAAAAGGCATACAACCGCGCGCTCCTCGCGCTCGCTCAAGTTCGCCTCCGCGATCAAGAGGTCGCGCGCCTACTCCCACAAGAACAAGGGTGGATCTATGGGGACGAGCTATGCACGCTCGCCGATTACGACGGAGTCGGCCGATTGAACGTCGAGATTCACCGCGCACGGACGGAGCTCGCCAAAAATGGCGTGCCCAACGGGCCCGCGATCGTCCAGCGCAGGCGGGGGACGGGGCAGCTTCGCATCGGTACGAATCGCATACGGATCGTCGATGGCGCTCCCCGGCAGTGAACCGAGCCTCGGCGGCGTGGAGGTCGCGCGTGGCGATGACGCCGCGCCGGATCCGATTGCGTATTACACGGAGTGTTGGGTCGAGCGTTTTCGGGCCGGGCACAACCCCACGTCGCTCGCCATTCATTATGGGCTCGTCGACGACGCCCGTATCGACTTCGAGCGCGCAAAGCTCGCGATCAATACGCACGTCGTAGAGCGATTGGCCATTTCGCGGCTCGGCGAAGCGTCCCTCGTCGATCTCGGCTGTGGTGTCGGTGGGACGATCTTGGACCTCGCGTCCCGCTTTTCGTCGTGGCGGTTCTCGGGGGTCGACCGTACGCCCGCGAGCCTTTCGTTCGCGGGCTCCCGCGCCGCCGAACGTGGGTATGGCGAGCGCGTTCGATGGATCCAATCCGATTACGCCGCCACGCCGCTGTCGCCCGGGTTCGACGGCGCATATGCCATCGAGTCGGCGTGCCATTGCGACGACAAACGTCGATTGCTCGCGGAGGCGATGCGCTTGCTTCGGTCGGGAGCGTCGTTCGTCGTGGTCGACTTCTTCCGTACGCGCCGCCCGCTCGATGCGCCCGCGCGGCGAAGGTATGCCGAGCTCCTGCGCGGCTTCTGCGTGGCCGACTACTACGACGAAGAGCTCGCCGCGCTCGCGCCGGCGGCCGGCTTCGCCGCGACCGACGTCGAGGATCTCACCGCGCGTGTGCTCCCGTCCGTCGCGCGGTCCGCCGACAAAGCGCGCGCTCGACTGAACGGGGACGCCGTCGGCGAGCGCATGCGCTTCCACCTCGAAGCGTGCATCGCCGTCGAAGCGCTGTGCGAATCAGGACACCTCTCGTACGGGTCGTTTCGCGCGACGAAGCCCTGAGTCACCGAGGCATCGCATCGACGATTCTTCGAGCCAAGTGGCTTGTAATCTCCAGTAACTGACGACCCCGTGCGCCCGCTCGTACCGTGGGGCCCGGCGCGTCAATGGTGATGCGGCCTGGCCACGGCGGGGTGGGGCGTGCCATAGGAGGCGGGGCGTCGGTGGGGCGGGACGGCCCCCGCCTCCTGCGGAACGATCGCAGCGCGCATGGGAGCGGTGAGCGCGCCGACTCGGGTCAAGGCAACTTCACGTCCGCCCACAAGACACCGAGCTCGAGCTCGATCGCCGCGAACGGCTTCGCGCGGATGCGCCAGCCTCCGAGGTCCGTCACGAGGATGGCCTCGCTCGAACGGAGGCCCCAGCTCCTCTACCAGCGCGTTCGCGGCGGCATGCGGCTTCCCCGGCCGCCCGGTGCTGAACGTCTGTGCGTTTTCTGCCTCGAAAAGATGCCTGTGGGCGCTTCCCCCGTGAATTCCCGCCGCGTTGACAAGGAGGGGTTCCGGGACTATTCCACGCGACCTCTTGGTGGGGAAACCGCCAAGAAGAAGGAGCAACCTGCGGCTCAGCGAGCTCGCTGAGTACGCGTAACCAATTTATGAACCAAACCAACCTGGCCACCGGCGGCGGAAGCGACTCGTTCGCTGCGCTGTTCGAACAAAGCCTTGCCGAGGGCGATTTCGGCAACGAGGGAGAGATCGTTCAGGGGACGGTCGTCGCGATCAGCCGCGACACCGTTGTCGTCGATATCGGCGGCAAGAGCGAAGGCGCGATCCCGCTGAAAGAGTTCCAGGACGCGGGCGGCGAAGCCGGCGTGCAGGTCGGCCAGCGCGTCGACGTGTACATCGAGAGCCGCGAGAACGACGACGGCCTCGTCACGCTCTCGAAAGAGAAGGCCGACAAGATGAAGGTCTGGGATGAGATCTCGAACGCCTGCGAGGCGGACGAGCTCATCGAGGGCACCATCAGCCAGCGCGTCAAGGGCGGCCTCTCGGTCACCATCAAGGGTGGCGTGAAGGCGTTCCTCCCCGGCTCCCAGGTGGACCTGCGGCCCATCCGCAACTTGGACAAGCTGATCGGGCAGACGTACCGCTTCAAGGTCATCAAGTTCAACAAGAAGCGCGGCAACATCGTCCTCAGCCGTCGCGTGCTCCTCGAGAAGGAGCGCGACGAAATGAAGCAGAAGACCCTCGAGACGCTGACCGAGGGCATGGTCGTCAAGGGCACCATCAAGAACATCACCGAGTACGGTGCGTTCGTGGACCTCGGCGGCATCGACGGTCTCCTCCACATCACGGACATGTCGTGGGGCCGCGTGAACCACCCGAACGAGGTGTTCCAGGTCGGCGACGAAGTGACCGTCAAGGTCCTCAAGTACAACCCGGAGACGGAGCGCGTCAGCCTCGGCCTGAAGCAGACGCAGGAAGATCCGTGGAACCACGCCGAAGAGGCGTACCCCGCCGGCAAGAAGGTTCGCGGCAAGGTCATGTCGATCACCGACTACGGCGCCTTCGTGGAGCTGGAGCCGGGCGTCGAAGGCCTCATCCACGTGAGCGAGATGAGCTGGACCAAGAAGGTCAAGCACCCGTCGAAGCTCCTCGAGGTGGGTCAGGAGATCGAGTGCCAGGTGCTCGAGGTCGACGCGCGCGCCAAGCGCATCAGCCTCGGTCTCAAGCAGCTCGAGCCCGATCCGTGGATGGTCTTCACGGACAAGTACAACCCCGGCGACAAGATCGCGGGCAAGGTTCGCTCGATCACCGATTACGGCGTCTTCGTCGGGATCGAAGAGGGCGTCGACGGCATGGTCCACCGAAGCGATCTTTCGTGGACGGTGCGCGTCAACAACCCGAGCGACCTCTTCAAGAAGGGTGACGATGTCGAGGCGATCATCCTCAGCATCAACCACGACGAGAAGAAGGTCTCGCTCGGCATCAAGCAGCTGTGGGACGACCCCTGGCCGACGATCTCCAGCGAGTTCCCGCTGGGCCGCGTCTACGACGACGCGCCGATCATCAGCACGGTCGACTACGGCGTCTTCGTTCGCCTGCGCGAGGGCGTCGAGGGTCTCATCCCGAAGGAAGAGCTCGACGACGCATCGAAGTACAAGGTCGGCGACCCGATCAAGTGCGAGGTGATGAGCCTCGACACGATCGACCGCCGCATCTTCCTCACGGCGAAGAACATCGGTGCGGAGCGGCCGGCGACGGCGACGCGCAAGCACCACGAGGCGGACCGTCCGGCCGCCGGCACGCTCGGCGATCTCATCAAAGAGAAGCTGGGCGGCAAGCTCGACCTCAAGTGAGCTGAAGCGTCCTCACCGGCGCGTTGAAGGACGCGCCGTGTAGGGCCGAAGAAGCGGTCCTCCGAAAGGGGGACCGCTTTCTTCATTTACGCGCACAATCGCTGCGTCAGAACCGTGCCACGCGGGCGTGACGATCTTGTCATTACCCATGCCGGCGGCTGATATCGCGGGCACATGAACAAGATTGGCTTCGTTGCGTTGGGGGCGCTCGCAGCCTGCGTGGCTGCATGCGGCTTATCGGCGGGAGATCACGCAACCTATCGTGTCGGGCTCACCGAGGCCGACACGTCGGGAGACTGCAATGTAGACGAGGACGACAGCTCCACTTTCCGAGCTGGGGCGACGTTCGTCCTCTATCGATCGAGCAGCGCGGAGGACGCCGTTTTTCTCGATACGGGAAGTGCGGTGCTGACGGGCACCGAAGGGGACGACGGCTACACGTTTCAAGGCGAGGTCATCGATCAGGAATCGTTCGGCGGCCAGACGATCGTCGACTCGGATCACGACGGGCTCGACGACTTCGGCGAAGACCAAATGGTCGACGCCGACGAGGATGGCCTCGAGGATTCGTTCGACGACGATCTCGTCGACACCGACGGGGACGGCTTCGATGATCGTTTCGACGACGATATCGTCGACGCCGACGGGGACGGCGAAGACGACCGTATCGTGACGACGGGCGGAGACACGCTCATTTCGACGACGACCGTCACGGTGACGCTGACGATCGAAGGCGATCTCGCAGAGGGAACGGCCAAGTCCGTCACGAGCTCCACCTGCGAGGGCGATTGCCAAGGTTTCGGAGCGCAACAGTGCACGAGGACACAGACCTTCGAAGGCGTCGAGATCGACGCTGCCGCCACCGACGTGTCGCAATGACGCCGGTCGCGCGATAACCCACAACGCTTTCTTCTTACGGAGACGAACGATGAAGAACTGGAAGAGCTTTACCGCCGCCGCGTTAGCCACCCTCGCCGTCGCTGCAGGCTGTGGAATGGGTGCCGGAGACTACGAGACCTATCGCGTCGCCTTCTCGGATAGCACCCTGAGTGAGAGCTGCGGTGCCGACAGCGAGGACAGCACGACGTTCCGAACCGGAAACACGTTCCTCCTCTATTTCGTCGGGACCGAGAGCGGCGATATCCCTTACCTCGACGTCGGAGGGTCCGTCCTCGAGGGCACGGAGACGGACGACGGCTACGCCTTCAGCGGCACGTCGAAGGATGTCGAGGACAACGGCGACTCGGTCACGACCACGACCACGACCATCGACATCACGCTGATCCCGGACGGCGATTCCATCTCGGGGACCCAAAAGGTACGCGTGAGCCTTTCATGCGACGGTGACTGCCAAGGCTTCGACGGTTTCGACTGCACCGGCACGAGCGACTTCCTCGGCGTCGTCGTCGACGAGACGATCGAAGTCGGCACCGACGACGGCAACGCGAACCCGTAGTCTCGGGACCCGCCTCCGCGCCGCGCGCCCGGCACTCGACAAACGTCGCGTGAATTGCGAGAGCGGCCGGGCATCGCAGCACACCCGCTCATCGGTGTCGCAGGGGGCGACGCCGATGAGCTACGCTGCGCGCGCTGCTCGAGGAGGCCGCTCGTGGGAACGAAAGAAGGCGAAGGCGTTTCCGGCAAATACATCCTGATCGAGGCGCCGAACTTCAACAACGCGCAGAGCGAGGCCGAGGCGATGAGCTCGTACCTCCGTCTCGGCGCCGTGAAGGATTTCTCCCTCGCAGCGAACCCGAACGCCCCCAAGGCCACGGGTGAAGATCTCGCCTGCGAGATCATGGACTTCATCGACGACACCCGCGTGCGCGAAGGGTGTCCCGATTACTTGACGCCGGAGGTTCGCCAGGCGGAGACGGCGAAGCTCCACACCAAAGGCGGGTGGCGCGACCACTCCGACGGAAATCGCGTTTCGACGACCCGCGGCGACAAGGTCGAGGTCATCAAAGGCAATTACCGAATGGTGGTCATGGGCCGCCAGCACGACGTCGCCGGTTGGGACGTCTCGGGCGGTCACGTCGCCGAATCGGGTATCACCTTCGACGGCGCGAGCAGCATCGAATACACGACGGAGGATTACAACGGCACGTGGGTCGTCGTCGAAAAGACGATCAAGGGCCACGTCCACTCCGCTTATCACGGCAAGGTATTCGACTATTACTGCGGCGAAATCGTGGAGTCGATCACCGGCTCCGAGGCGCCGAACCAAGGCCAGCCGAACCCGGTGGTGACCGACCGCACGTGGGCCGAGTCCATCTCTTCGTATACCGGCTCTGCTGCATTGCCCATCCCGTCGATCACCAACGACACGTGGGTCGACGCGATGACCGACACGACCAATGCCGGGACGATGACGTCGACGACCACCGCCGGCGCCATCACCGACACGACGACGGTCGGCACGATGACCAGCACCACGACCGCCGGCACCATCGTCGACACGACGACCGCGGGAGCGATGATCTCCACGACGATCTCGAACATCGAGGACACCACCATCGGTACCTCGCTGTCGACGATCATCGGAATGGAGAACGAGACGGTCATCGGCGCGATGAGCGAGCTCACCGTCGGCACGGAGTCTTCCATCATCGTCGGGATGGAGACGTCGGTGAACCTATCGATTCAATCGTCGCTCACGGTCGGCGTGGACATGTCGATGGCGCTCTCGGCGTCCCTCAGCATGGTTCTCGGCGCCTCCCTCGACATCTTCCTGGGCCTGCAGATCAATGTGACGGCGGCCGTCTCCATCGACATCACGCCGTTCAGCCTCGAGCTCGACGGCATGAAGCTCATCATGTAGCGGCGACGATGCTGATCAAGAATCAGACTCCTTTCGCATTCGGCACCGCCAAGACGTCTCGCCGTCCGCCGCAGCCCGAGATGGTGCTGATCGTGCGGGCGAAGCTCCGCATCGAGCCCGGCGCCGTTGCTTCCGTGGTCGAGGGCCTCCCGCCGCTCGCGCAAGGGTCGCTGTCGTCCGAGGTATTCGGCGAGGAAGACGACGATCACGCGGGCGAATGCACGTACCCCGACGACTTCGCCCAGTGGAAGCTCCACGCAGAGGTGATGCTCCGCGGGACCTGCCACGTCCCGAACGGGCACGCCGTCCCCGAATGCCCGGTTCGTTTCAGTGTCGGCGATTGGACGAAGATCCTGCGCGTCGTCGGCCCCCGCGTCTGGTCCGACGACGATCCGACGCGTCCCGTTCCGTTCACGGAAATGCCGATGTCCTATTCGCACGCCTTCGGCGGGGCCGGCTATCCGCAAAACCCGATTGGGCGTGGCTTCAATACGACCGAGGTCCACAACATCGAGGGCGCGGACGAGGTGACGCGCTCGCGCGGTGATCGCCCCGTGCCCGCCGGCTTCGGGCCCTTGAGCGCGAATTGGCCGCCGCGGTCCGGCAAGCTCGGCAAAGGGAAAAATCCGAAGGGCCGCGTCTTCTTTCCGGAGGACTTCGACTGGTCGTTTTTCCAATCGGCCCCCAGCGACCAACAGCTGCGCGGGTATCTCCGCGGCGACGAAGAGGTCGTGTTCCAGAACCTCCACCCGTCGCATCAAGTGCTCACCACGCGACTGCCCGGTACGCGGGTGCGCGCGTTCGTGAACGACATCCGATCGAAGTTCCGTGAGGTGAAGATGAACCTCGACACGCTGTTCGCGGAGGTCGATCAGGGTTTCATCTACCTCACGTGGCGCGGCGTCGAGCCGGTCTCGGATTTCGACCTTCGCGACGTGAAGTCCGTGTTGTTCGCGTCCGAGGACGCATCGGAGGCGCCGCGGTCGGTCGACCATTACCGCGCGTCCCTCGAGGCATTCGAGCGTGATCCGCGGAGCCTCGACAATGCGCTTCCGCCCAATCTGCTCAGCGACGCGGAGAAGCGGGAGATCGAGCGCAACATTGCGGCGGCCAATGCTGCGAAAGAGGCGTCGGCCCAATCGGCCGGTGGGGCGCCGGATCCGAGCGGTCTCCCGCCGGACATTGCAGCGAAGCTCAAGGCATTCGATCCGAAGACGCAGGAGCGAATGGCGCAGAGCCTCTCGGCATTGATGGCGCGGGCGGCGAAACAAGGTGTCGATCTCTCCGCGCACCTCGCTGCCGCGCTCGATCGAACCAAACCGGCACCCCCGGCACCCGGCGGCGGCAAGTCGCCGGCTTCCGGATCGCCCGCCGGGCTGAAGGCTACGATGGCCCAGCTTTCGACTCGAATGGAGTCGCTGCGTTCTCAGGCGGGCGAAACGGGCCATCCGCACTCGGCTGAGTTCGCGGAATACGATCGGCGTAAGAACGATCCCAAGCTCAAGGCGGTAGGGCTCGATGGCTCTGCCGACGCGAGCACCGAGCCCGGACCGGGGAAAGACCTTTCGGGCGCGGATTTGACCGGCCACGACCTCGGCGGTCGCGACCTCACCGGCGCAAACCTCGAGCGCGCGCTGCTCACGAAAGCGAGCTTGAAGGGGGCGAAGCTCACGGGCGCGAAGATGAAGGGCGCGATCATGTCCGAAGCGGACCTGTCCGGCGCCGACTTGGCCGAAGCGGATTTGACGGAAGCACTGCTCGAGAAGGCTGTCGCGCGCGGCGCGAGCCTGCGCGGCGCGACGCTCACCCGCACCATCTTTCACGAGACGGATTTGACCGGAGCCGATCTCACGGGTGCGAAGGGCTCCACCACGGTCTTCTCGAAGGCGGACTTGAGCGAGGCGACGCTCGCGCAGGTGCGTTTTCACAAAGCCGTCGGAGCCGAGGCGAAGCTCGAACGCGCAAAGCTCCAATCGGCCGAGCTCGTCGAGTGTGTATTCGCGAACTGCCACGCCAAGGAGGCGGTCTTCGACGGCGCGACGCTCACGAAGACGAGCTTCTTCGGGGCGACCCTCGCGGCAGCGAGCTTCCTCGAGGCGAAGGGTGAGGGCACGAGCTGGATCGAAGCCGACCTCACCGGCGCCGAGCTCAGCCACGCGCATCTTCCGCAAGGGATCTTCAACGAAGCCCGCGCCTCCAAAGCCCGCTTCTATGGCGCGAACTTGAAGCAGGGCAGGTTCTATCGAACCGTCCTCGAGCGGGCGGATCTCACCCGCGCGAACCTGTACGAAGCGAACTTCACGCGAGCGTCTCTCGATTACGCCAAATTCGTCGAGAGCAATCTGTTCGACGCACGCCTCATTCAGGTCACGAGCACCGGTGCCGACTTCGAACGCGCGAACTTGAAGAAGGCGATGGTGGAGGCGGACGATGCGCGGAGCTGAGTTTGCCGAAGAGGTGAGGCGCGGGCGCTCCTTCGAAGGTGCGACCATCGCCGGGTTCGATCTGCGCAGCGAGCGCCTCGTCGGGGCGAAGCTCGCCAAGACGAAGCTCGCGAAGCTCTGGCTGCAAGGCGCGGATTTGTCGGGTGCCGATCTGCGCGGCGCGCAGCTCGTCGAGTGCCCCCTCGAAGGGGCGAACCTCGAAGGCTGCAACCTCGAGAACGCTCTCCTCCTCCAAGCCGATCTGCGCGGCGCCCGGCTTCGCGGCGCGAACCTCGCGGGCGCGAAGCTCATCAACGCGAACCTGACCGGGGCCGATCTCGAAGGCTGCGATCTCAGCGGTACGGCGCTCGTCGGTGCGCGGCTCGACGGCGCCCGCTTCAAAGGCGCAAAGCTCTTCGAGACCCTCCTCAACCAAGCTTCCCTCGTCGGTGCGGACCTCGCCGAGATCGGCATCTCGCGCGTCGTTTTCACGCGGGCGAACCTGACGCGCGCGGTTCTACGCGGCGCCTCCATCGAAGAGTCGGTGCTCCTCGAGGCGAAGTTGCATGCGGCGGACCTGGGCGGCGCCACGTTGGATCGCGTGTCGCTCACAAAGGCCGATCTGCGCGGCGCCACACTTCCCAAGTCGATGACGAAGACCGTCTTCGACAAAACGGCGTTCGGCCCAATGCCACTTCAGGACAAGGACCTCTCCGATGCATCGGTCGACGGCGCCGACTTCTCCGGGCTCGATCTCTCGGGCGTGAGCTTCTCGCGCTCCTCGCTTCGCGGCGTGAGCTTCAAAGGGGCGAACCTGCGTGGGGCGAACTTCGAGGGGACGTCCTTCACCGAATGCGATTTGAGCGGCGCCGACCTCCGCGACGCCGTCGTGAGGCAGACGACGTTCGTCCAATCGGTGGTGCGCGACGTCGATCTGTCCAACCGTGATTTGCATACCGTCAGCTTTACCGAATGCGATCTCTCCGGCGTCGACTGCACGGCGAGCCGTATTCAGATGTCCGCCTTCGCCGAGACGAATCTCACCGGTGCCAAGCTCACCCGTGCACGGATCGAGCAAGCGGTGTTCCACAAAGCCGTGCTCGACGGAGCATTGGTCGAAAAGACGGTCTTCTATCGTGTTGCTTTCCACGCGACCGATCTGCGAAAGCTCACCCTCGCCGGCGCGAACGCGCAGAAATGCACGTTCATCGAGGCGAACCTCGACGGAATGGATCTGTCGAAGAGCGACTTTTCGCAGTCGAGCTTCGCCAAGGCGAGCCTCAAGGCCACGAACCTCGACGATTGTGTCCTCGACAAGGCGAGCTTCACCGAAGCGAACATGGAGCTCGCGAAGCTCGAGCGAACCAAGGCTCGCCATTGCTATTTCGGCGACGCGATCCTCAAACGAACGAATTTCTCGAAAGCGAAGCTGCGCTCGTCGCTGTTCGTGCAATCGGACTTGTCCGACGCGCTGCTCTACGATTGCGACCTTCGTATGGCGACGTTGACCGGCACGAACGCCCAGCGCGCGCTCTTCATCAACGCCGATCTCGCTTACGCCAATCTTTCGCACGCGGACCTGCGCGGCGCCGACTTTTCGGGCGCAAATCTCGATTTCACCAACCTCCACGCCGCGCGCGAGGAGGGGACCAAATGGGGTGGGTCGCTCGCGGCGACGACGCGGCGCACCGACATGGACCGACTGGAAGCGGAGAATTGGCATCCGCCGGCGCGACCATCATCACGGGAGTCGAGGTAGAAATATGAGCCCTCAGGTTGCAACGTTGATCGGCGAGCGGTCCATCGCGACGGGCGCCACGTACCTCGGTCCCGGGCTCGTCTCCGAGGTGCGCGGCCGCGAGGTCACCATCGAGCTGCCGGCCGGCGGCACCGTCGTCGCCACACTCGCCCTCGCGTTCCTCTACGAGCCCGTCCCCGGCGACGTATTGCTCCTGATCGGCAACGCCGACGCGCACTACGCCATCGGCGTTCTCCACGCGACGGGTAAAGCCGTCCTCGCGTTTCACGGCGACGTCGACGTACACGCGGTGGACGGTACGCTCCGCCTCTCGGGCGATCGCGGTGTGCAGGTCGACGCGCCCGAGGTCGAGGTGCACGCCGGCAAACTTCGAATGATGGCCGACAGCGTCATTCAGAAGTTCAACTCCGTCTACCAGCGCGTCAGTGGTCTCCTCAATACGCACGCAGGCAAGAGCCACACGGTCGTCGACGGTGCCTCCTTCACCCAAGCCGAGAGCGGCACGATCCTCACGAAAGAGGTCATGACGATCAACGGCAAGCAGATTCACCTCGGATAATCGCCATGCAGGTCGGAGCCAACCGCCTCGGCGGCGCAACCATCAATTACCCCGATCCGTGCATTGCGACGTGGGTGAACTTCGCTTTCATGACCGACGCTGTCGGGTTTTCGCCCAATACGTATTGGACGGGCGGCAATGCCGTCACGATGGCAGCCACGCTCACCATCAGTCACGGCGACGAGCCCGACACGCCCCTGTATGCGCCGACGATCGGTCCGTGCATCTTTCCGATGGGCATCGCGAAGGTGCTCATCAACGGCAACCCGGCGCTCGCCGTCGGCTGCCCGTCGATCTCCAACGCCGGCAATGCAACGAGTGGGGCCGTCACCATTCCGAGCCCTTGCCTCGTTTTTCTGATGTTTCGACCGGAAGGCACGCAGGCGGCGGAGTTGACCGCCGAGTTCGTGGACGCGGTGACGCGCCTATCCGACAGCACGACAGGGGCCGCCCGGGGTCAGCTGCTCGAGGGTGGGGTTGGTTATTACAGAATCGACGCCTTCGCGGGCGCGACGCCGTCCCTCGCCTACGGGGCAATCCGCGATCTATGCGATCGCGGGATGGAGAGGCTCGTCCTCGACTTGCGCGACAATCCCGGAGGCGAGCTTCACGCTGCGCTCGAGCTCGCCGGGGATTTCTTGGAGCCGGGCACACACCTCGCGACGCTCGTCGACGAATGCGGCGACTCGACGGAGTTCCACGCGCGCCCGGGAGAGCCGTGGCGCATGCCAGTGGCCGTGCTCGTCAATGAACAAACCGCTTCGGCAGCCGAGCTTTTCGCGGCCTCTTTGCAGCTGCACGGAAGGGCTCGGGTGCGCGGTGCCCGCAGCTACGGCAAGGGCGCCGTGCAGACGATCGCCGCCGATCCGTCGGGCGGCGCCCTCGCTCGTTGCACCGTCGGGCACGTCATCTTGCCGGATGGTCGCTCGATCCAGGGTTCCGGCGTCGTGCCCGACTCACTTCGGTAGCGCGGCTTCGATCGCGGCGACGAGAGCCGGATCCTCCGGCTTCGTCGTCGGACGGAACCGCGTGATCTTGCTACCGTCGGCAGAGACGAGGAACTTCTCGAAGTTCCATTGAATGTCCCCCGCCTCACCCTGGGCGTCTTTGGTAGTCGTCAATGTGGCGTAGATCGGATGACGGTTCGCGCCGTTGACGTCGATCTTCTCGAACATCGGGAACGTGACGCCGTAGGTCGCGCTGCAGAACGTGGCGATCTCCTCGGGAGAGCCGGGCTCTTGCGCGCCGAACTGATTGCACGGAAACCCGAGGACCGAAAATCCACGTGCAGCATACTTCTCGTGGAGCGTTTCGAGACCGGTGTACTGAGGTGTCAGGCCACATTTCGAGGCGACGTTCACGAGGAGCAGAGCCTTGCCCTTGTAGTCGCCGAGGCTTCCGGGCTTTCCGTCGAGGGTGTGGATCGCATGGTCGTAGATCATGCGGCGAAGCCTACCGCGAACCCGAAATCGTTGCCGGCTCCTCCTTCGGCAACCTGATAGGATCCCCACCCCTCTTTCGCAGAAGGTCTGTCGCATGAAGCTGTCCGAGCTCCGTGATGTGGTCGTCTCCCTCGACCGTGCCTACGAAGAAATCGAAGGTCAGGTCTCCGAGGCCAAGGGCCGTCGCGCAGAGGAGGCGTCGAGCCAATTCTATTATCGAGGTGGCCAGACGCGACAATCGACCGGGACACGCGCTGGTGTCGGTTGCGAAGCGCACGGCGGCGAGGCGCACGGCTTCGCGAACGACGGGCTCGCGAACTCGCTCGTTCAGGAGCTCACGCCGTGGCTCTGGCTCGCGGGTGACAGCGCGGTCGCGCGCACACAGCTGGGCGTCGATTCGCTGGGCGCTGATTCATTGGAAGGCAAGGGCTCGGACGCGCGCCTCGGCGCGATGGTCTATCACCACGAGGGGAACGATTTCGATCTTCAGCTCGCGACCTCGCGCGAAGCCGTCGTCTCGACGGAAGGTCTCGAAAATGCGCCGCCGTCATTTTCGACGGGACGGCTGTGGGCGCCGAAATCACCGGCCGAGATGAGCTTTCGTCCGACCTCGATGGTGGGCTCGCATCGAATGGCGGTGACGCGCGATGGCCGGCGCCAGGAGCTCGCATTCGATCGCATCACCGATGGCTATCGCGAATACCTGAAGGGAGCGGGTCGCCCGCACGGGGACGAAGCCATCAATCGATTCGGTGATTGTCCGCCGCCGAAGCTCCTTGCCGGGGCGTTTTCCGCCGACCGCCTGCGCGATGCATCGCGCCCGGCGACGCGCGACGATCTCTCCCGTGTCCCGCTCGGATATACCGAGTCGTGGCTGTCGCCGGATCGAGCCCGTCAAACCGGCGGAATGTGGTCTCAGCCTTGTGAGGCATGTCGGTTCGGGCTCGGTGCTTGGGCCTGTGGTTATGACGATGTCCGTTCGCGGGTCAGCCCCAAGGTCCTGACGCGTTATCGCCAAGAGGAGGAGTCTTGGGACCAATTCCTCCGCACGACGGGCTCCGAGGTGCGGCGCCGCCGAGATACGCGCACCGTGTCCGGTCCGAGCGCGGAGCCGCGCACGGCGAACGAGCCCGCATCGATCGAGGGCGCGACGACGAAGATCGGCCGCGCGCCCGCCATCGACGCCTCGAAGGCTGCGGCCGCGTCGAAGACGGGCGCCGAGGCCGCCATCGGTCTGGCAAACATCGCCGCAGGTGCCGGGGCTGCCGGCGCTGCCGGCTCCGAAGCGGCGAAGGACGGCTTCTACACGAGAGCGGGGACGTTCCGCTCGGATCGCGAGGCGATCGCCAAAGGGTCGAAGAGCCTCGACCGATCGCAATGGGACGCGCTCTTGCGCGATAGCAACGACGCCCGCCGGCAAAACGTCCACATTCGTATCCAGGCCGACGCCTTCGATTGCGAGGAGATCGAGGTGCGCAGCCTCGACGGCAAAGAAGCCATCTCGCAGCTGTTCTCTTTCGAGGTGTTGATCGTCTGCCCGCAAGAGGTCGAGCTCGGTGACGACCACGTGGGCGTCGATATCGCAATCGTCTTCGAGCGGGGTGGGGCCCCGGCCCGCACCGTCCACGGGATGATCACGCAGATCGACGATCGCCTCGAGACGGAGTCCGAGTGGCGCTCTTATCGCCTGCATATCGCTCCCCGCTTGTGGCGGGCGACGCTCGTTTCGACGCAGGAGGTGCACGTCAACATCAGCGTGCCGGATCTCATTCGTCAGAAGCTCGAGCTCGTCGGCTTGGAGGAAGGTCAGGATTTCGAGCTGCGTCTGCGCGGGACGTACCCCGTTCGCGAGCTCATCGTCCAATACAAGGAGACGGACGTCGCTTTCATCTCGCGCCTCGCGGAGCACCTCGGCATCTGCTTCTTTTTCGAGCACGGAAGCGGCGTCGACAAGCTCGTGTTCTCCGACGACAACGCCGGGTTCGCGCCGCTCGAGCGCGCCGAGATCCCGTTCGTTCGGCAGGGGCAGCGCGTCGACGTTTTCGACATCGAATCGCGGCGTCGCGCCTTCCCTTCGCGCTTCGCGATGCAGGACTACAACTACCGAATTCCGACGATCGATCTCACGAGCACGTTCGATACGGAGGTTGGTCTCGGCGGCGGTGTCGTCGAATACGGTGCCCATTACAAAGTCCCGGCAGACGGCGTCGCGCTCGCGCGCCTGCGCGCCGAAGAGCAGGCGATCGCCAATCGGTATTTCCTCGGAAAGAGCGACGTCGCGGAGCTCGACCCGGGTGGTCGGTTCACCCTCGTCGATCACCCGAAGATCGAGGTCCCGGCGTTCCTCGTCGTGGAGGTCGTCCACCGCGCCGTTCAAGGTGTGAAGATGACCGCCGGCGCGGTGGAGCCGTACGTGAACTCTTTCCGCGTCATCGATCTCGAGATGGCCTATCGGCCGCCGCGCATCACGCCGCGTCCGCGAATCGACGGCGTGGTGACCGCCCTCGTCGAGCCCGATCCCTCGGGGATCGTCGGCGAGCTCGCCCAAATCGATGTCGATGGGCGCTACACCGTGCAGTTCTATTTCGACGCGGGCGACATCACCGGCAAGGCGAAACACTCGCATCCGGTCCGGATGATTCAGCCGCACTCCGGTCCCCACTACGGCATTCACTTTCCGCTGAAGCCGGGTGTGGAGGTCCTCATCGTGTTCATGGACGGCGATCCCGATCGGCCGCTCATCATCGGCTCGGTCCCGAACCCGGTCACGCCTTCGCCGGTCGTCGAGCAGGTCAACCTGATGAACCGCATCGAAACGGCATCGGGCTTGATTATCGAAATGCGCGACGCCGTCCCACCCCACGTGAAGTAGGCCTCTGTTTTTCTCGCGTGCGCCTTCGGCGCACCGAGCCTCGTGGGAGCCGCCCCGGCCGGTCTCGCTTCGCTCGACGTGGCCTGCCCCACTCGG
>JABFXY010000048.1 GCA_013361525.1 Polyangiaceae bacterium
TTTGTGCTCGGCGCTTCCGCAGCGTCAGCAGAGCGGTGAGCGCATCGCTCCAAAAAATCCTTCTCTCCTCTTCCTCTTTCTCCCCTGGGCGCCCTTGGCGACCCCCTCTTCTCTGCTCTTTCTGTCTAGTTCGCCGGCGGCGTCGCAAACCGGCCGGGGAACGGATCGGCGTTGAGGCGTTGGCTCGCGTCGCCGATGGGCCAGCTCTGCGGGTTCGTGCCCTGCTCGTTGAAGAGGGCGACGCCGATGACACCGACGTTGCGCGTGTCGCTGTGCTTCTTCTGCGCGTACGACTCCTTCACCGCGCCGAAGCGGAACGCGGCGACGCTGTCCATGCTCTGGCGGAAGCCGTCGATCTCGATCATCGAGTGCGGGTCGATGAGGTAGCCACGCTTGGTGAAGCTCGCCTCTTTGCCGTCGAGCACGTCGAGACCGTCGACGGAGACCACGACCTCGATGCGAGCCGGAACGTTGCTCTGAATCACGATCGAGTAGCGATCACCCTCGGTGCCGACGACGAAGTGTTTGCCGTTCGCCTCGAATCCGTTGAGGAAGCGGCCGGCGCCGTCCTTCAAGCGCAGCGTCGCGATGCCGCCGCCGATGGCGACGCTCCCTTCGGAGAAGTCTTTCACACCGCTCATCGTGGCCATCTGCTTGGCGCCCGCCTCGTCGTTGTAGAAGACCGACGAGCTTGCGAAGGGCGACGCAGAATCCGCGCGCTGGAACGGAGAGTTCGTGATGTGCGAGGTTCGACTCTCGCCCCACGTGGTGCCGAGACCGGGACGCGCTTCCGCCGAGGCGGCGCGCTCACGGGCGCTGACGCTCATGCCGTCGGACGCACCGGCGGTCGTCGGGGTGGCTTCGCCAGGTGGGGCCTCCGCCGCGGTCTTCGCCGGCCCGCTGTCCGAAGCGCACCCGACGAGCCCCGCCAACAGAACCGCCCACAACCCCGTCTGCGACCGACCGTTCATCGAAATTCCTCCTCGTTCCGCCGTTGTTCGAACAACGGCGGTGCGCACCTGGAGCTTACAGCGACGGCCTACGCGGGGATCGAGCCGCGCAGGCCGTGGCATTTTCGCGCCATCCGTATAGCCAGGCGCCGAACGTGAAGTCGCTCCACTACGCCGGCTCGAGCCACATGTCGATGTCGGTCGGCTCGTCGGCATCGTCCCAGCCGAGCCCCGCTCGCTCGAGCGCAACCGCCATCTCGCCCGCGGACCAGTACCGATCAGCCGGTCGCTTCTCGAGCGCCTTCAGGATCACGCGCTCGACGGCGGGTGACAGCGGCTGTTTCGCTCGCGCCGATGGCGCCGGCGGCGGCAGGTGCAGATGGGCGAGCGCGAGCGTCGTCTCGTTTCCGCGAAACTCGTCGAAAGGACCGGAGCCGACGACGAGCTCGTACAGCACGAGACCGACGCCGTAGAGATCCGTCCTCGCGTCCGTATCGAGCGCCTGATGTTGCTCGGGCGCCATGGTGCGACGCGTGCCGATCGCCACGCCACACCCTGTCTTTCGGAGAGTGCTGTCGTCTCGGAACGCCGCGCCGAAGTCGAGCAGCTTGAGCTCACCTCCGGACGTGAGGAACACGTTCTCGAGCTTCACGTCGCGATGGACGATGCCGCTGTCGTGGACGACCGAGAGCGCTGCGAGAAGCTTCAGCACGATGCGGATCGCTGCGCGTACGCTGAGCTCCTCGAAGCGCCGCAGCTCCTTTCGCAGGTCGCCGCCTTCGAGCCGCTCCATGACGAAGTAGGGACGGCCGTCGGGAAGCTCGCGCAAATCGAAGACGATGGGCGCGATCGAAGCGGGCAACGACGCGAGAATGTTCGCCTCTTGGCGGAGCCGCGCGGGAGCCGTCGAGACGGCAGCCTCGCCCGGATGAACGGTCTTGAGGACGCAACGCCGTCCGAGGCTCTCGTTTTCGACCTCGAAGAGCTGGCCCATTCCGCCCCGCGCAAGGAGTGAGCACACGCGGTACGGGGTCTCCGGCACGAGCTCACCGTCGCGAAACGTGTCCGTCGACACGCCTTCGTTGGCTGCGCGGTACCACGACAGCGGCCCCGACAAGATCGTCGCGGTGCTCATCGTGCCACCTCCCCGCGTGCTTCGAGGAGCGCCTCACGCATCGCAGCGGCGGACGCGAAGCGGTCTCGTGGACGTTTCGCGAGCGCGCGAGCGAGGACGCGCGCAATGGCCGACCAACCTCGGCGGTCGGGGCTCGTCGGCGCGACCAACCTCTCGACCGGATCGTGCCGCAGGATCTCCAATGGATCGTCGGTCGGAAATGCGGGCCCGCCGGTGAGCGCCTCGAACAAGCAGACGCCGGTGCCCCACACGTCGCAACGCGCGTCGATCCCGCCTGCAAGCAACTGCTCGGGTGACATGTAGCGAACCGAGCCGACGAGATGACTGCCCGTCGTCACGGCCCCAGATGCCGTCGACGCGAGACCGAGGTCGAGCACGATGCCGCGCGCATCACTGGGCCGCTCGTGATCCTCCCGCCCGATGAACAGGTTCGAAGGTTTGAGATCACGATGCACGACGCCTCGACCGTGCAGCTCCGACAGGCCGTCGAGCACGTCGGAGAACACCGTCAGGACGAACGGCGCCGGCATGCGGCCGAACGTAGCGAGCCACGTTCGCAGCGAGCTTCCGACCAGGCGCGGCATCACGATCGCGCGCACCCCTTCGGCATCGGTCACGACCTTGTCGATGCGCACGACGTTGGCGTGGCGCACCGACGCGAGCGCATCGATCTCGCGCGCGAACCTCGCTCGCTCGACGAGGCTCGCCCCACGGCGGAGCACTTTCACGACCGACGCGCGGCCACCCTCCTCGACCTCCAAGACGTCGGCCCCCGCGCCCCGCGACAGCACCCGAATCTTCCGCGCCGCGCTCCATTCGCGCGCGACGTCCTCCCGCTCGATCCCCTCGTGCCCGATCCCGATCATGCGTCGCACCTCCGACAACGTTGTCGTGAGGCGACGCTCTCAGTTGCGTCGATTCGAGATTTTTCTTTCGAGCTGAACGCGCGCTTGGCGATGAAACCGACCGCTGCGCAACCGTCTCACGCTCGTCGAGCGTGCAGCCCCTAGTGGTAGAGGAACCAGGTCACGCCCGGTTTGATCTCGAGGTGGAAATGGTCCGCGTGATCGGCGTCGAAGTTCGGCGTGAGCGCGTACGTGAAGATGCCGCTGTCCTTCGCCTGGCAGAGGATCGCGCGGAGCTCGCGCGCATCGGAAGGTTTGCCGTCGAGCGACACGCCGGCGCCGCACGTGCGATCGCCGAGCTTGCCGCCGAAGTCGGTGGCGATCACGAGCGACGTGCCGTCGCTCTTCTTCATTGCGCCGACGTCGATCGCGAGTCCGGCGGGGTGACGCGTGCCGGGCGGGGCCCATTTGCGCTGGGGCTCGGGGAGTGACTTCTTCGCGACCTTCGCGTCCCCTCGCGCTTTCTTCGTGCCGGGACCTGCGGTTCGCGGCGCGGGCGCCGATGCCTTTTTCTTCGGCGTCGTCTTCGCGCCCTCGGGCGCGAAGTCGGTCGAAAGCTCGTCGTCGATATCGAATGCGTCGTCGACCTCGTCGTCGAGATCCACATCGAGCGAAGGTCCGTCGAGCTTCGATCCCGAACGCCCGCCGCCGCTTCGTCGCGTGGCCTTCGAGCCCTTCGTCGCCTTCTCGTCGAGCCTCGCGCCGCCCGCCTGTGCGCGCCGCTTCGCGTTTCGCTTCGACTTCTTCGTCTCGGTCGCAGGTGCCTTGCCTGCGCCATGAGGCTCCGCGTCGACCTTCTTCGTCGCGACCTTGTCGTTCGCCGGCTTCTTGCCGGTCGCCTTGCTGCCGGCGGTCTTTTCCGCAGCGACCTTCTCCGACGCGGCCTTCTCTGCAGCGGCTCGCTCCTCCGGAGAAGGGACGTTGGGGCGGTACATCGTGTAGTGCACGACCTCCACGACGTCGTGCTGCTTCAAGATCACGCTGAAGTCGTCGAGCGCGAGCGCGAGGCGCGCGTCAAGGATCTCGAACATGCTGTCCTTGCGCTGCTCTGCGGGGAGAGCGCCATGGATGTCGACGTCGTGCAGCTTGCCGGTCAGGCGAATGGGCGCGCGGACCGTGCCGTGGGGACCGACGCGCTCGTAGGAGATGCCGCGTCGATCGAGCTCGGCGAAGGCCTGCTCGTTCGTCATGTTCGCGTAGCGATACGCCGGCGTGGCCATCGCCTCTTCGGGCGGCGGAGACTCGAGGAAGGGCGAAGTTGCGAAGGCCGAGCCTGTGAGCAAGGCGCAGGCGAGGCCAATCCCGGCGGCGATGCCTTTCGTGCGTCCGTGCATCGGCGGCCACCTTAGTTTGATCTTCGAGGAAGGCCAGAAAAAGAGGGGTATGGTTCGGCCGTGCAGCGTCCCCTCTCGCGCGGAGCGAGCCTCGCGATCGTGATCGTCGTGGTGACCGCGCTCGTGACGGTCGCGAGCTACGTCGCGCCGGACGCGTACGCGACGACGGCGGTCGCCGCGATCTTCCTGGGCGCGACGTACATCCTCGTCCTTCGTCACGATGCCGAGGTCATCCGCGCGCACGGGCTGTCGCTCGGTGGCATCTTCGAGCCCGAGCGCATCGATCTGGGTCGCGTGCTGAAAGCGACTGTGCGCGCGCTCGTCGTCGCCGCCATCGTGTTCACGCTGATCGTCGTGCCGTTTTGGTACGGCTACCGTTCGTACAACCACTTCACGCGGCCTTTCGCGTGGCGTGCGGCGATGCCCGGCGCAGAAGAAGTGCTCGCGCAGATCTTCGTCATCGCGCTTCCCGAAGAGGCGTTCTACCGAGGGTACGTGCAGTCGCGCCTCGACGAGCTCGTCCCCGGGCGCGTCACGATCTTGTCGCTGCCGTTGACCCTTTCGCTGGTCGTGACATCCATCCTGTTCGCGGTCTGCCACGTGCTCACCATCACCAACCCCGCCCGCCTCGCCGTGTTCTTCCCATCGCTGCTCTTCGGCGCCTTGCGCGCGCGCGAGGGCGGCATCGGTGCCTCCGTGCTTCTGCACGCGGCGTGCAACCTCCTCACGGCGACGCTCGCGCGCGGCTACGCGCACTGATCGACGAGCACCTCGATGCCGCACCTCGCGATGTTCGACATGGATCGGACGCTCCTCGAGAAGGAGACGGCGAGCCTCTACGTCCGGTACCAGCGCGAGATCGGCGAAGCCTCCACGATGGATTTGCTTCGGACGCTCGGTTGGGTCGCGCAGTACACCATCGGCACGCTCGACATGCCGAAGGTCGCGGAGCGCGCGCTGCGGACGTTGCGCGGCGTTCCGGAGATCGTCGTCGCCGCGCGATGCGACGATTGGTTCCGTCGCTCCGTCGAGAAGTACGTCACCGACGGCGGCCGCCGCGCGGTGAAGAGCCATCGCGAGCGCGGTGACGTCTGCGCGATCGTGACCGGCGCTTCGGCGTACGCGTCGCGACCTCTCGCGCGGCTGCTCGGCATCCCGCATGTCGTGTCCACCGTGTTCGAGGTCGACGACGACGCGATCTTCACCGGCCGCGCCGTACCGCCGCTCTGCTTCGGCGAGGGCAAGCTCGAGCGCGCTTCGACATTCGCAGCCGAGCGTGGACTGTCCCTCGATGAGGCAACCTTCTACACCGACAGCCTCAGCGACCTGCCGTTGCTCGAGCGCGTGGGCGAGCCCGTCGTGGTGAACCCCGACCCGCGGCTCCGCAGGCTTGCGAAGTCGCGGCGTTGGCGCATCGAGACCTGGTACGCCGACGGCCGCCGCTGAAGCCAATCGGATGCGGTGTCACCTCGACGCGCCCAGAACCGCGGGCCGCGCAAGGGGAAACACTAGCGTCGTCACGAAAACGTAACAATACTGTCACAGACGATGGCGATGCAGCTCCCTCCCCGACCGCTCTTGGAGCTGCAGCGCGAGCGCGCATCCAAGCGGCCGACGATCCGGGTGCACGCGTCGACCGACGATGCACCGCCGAGCGAGTGGGGGTCGCTCCTCGGGGATCTCGCCCGTCCGTCACGTTTAGAGCCGCAGAGCGACATCGAGTGGCGCATCCACGACAAGACGCACCTCGAGTTTGCGATCGACTATCCGTTCCGCGCCGATCCAGTCGAGTACCGCTGGGAGGCGTACTTCTTCGTTCCGGACAGCTTCCGCCTCGAGCAGACGACGTACGACAAGAAACAGATCTACGACGACCTGCTCTCGTACGTGCGCCTCGCCGTGCCCGAGATGCCCTTCGAGGCGGCGGCGCGCGCGTGCGAGTCGGGTGACGCCGGCTCGCCCATCGCCGATCTGCGCGAGGCACTGCGGAAGGCCGAAGGCTTCCCCGACGAATCACCGCCTTCCAAGACCGTCGTCCGCACGCTCCGCATCTTCGCTTGCATGATCCGCGCATCGGGCCTCGAAGCCCAACGCGTGATGTTGGCGGACGTCGACGATGCACGCACCGCAGAACAGGCGGCGCACGCGACCGCATCGTTCGCGAAGCTCGCGCACCGCATCGCCGCGGCGTACCGCGCTGTCATCGACGACAGCGCCAAGATGGATCTTTCGGGTGAGTGTCGAGTCGCGCTCAAGTGGGTCGACGAGGACCTCTCGCTGTTCCTCGAAGCGCTCGTCGCGACGGCGAGCGTGCGGGTTCACCAACGCGCGCAATCCGAGGGCGATCGCTGGGGGGACGTCGCCTCCCGCCTCGCCGCCGAGGCCGTCATCGAGGCGCGGTACCGGCGCGCACGCGGTTACGAATCCGTCGGAAACGACGACGCCTCCCCGCGCGACATCGAGCACTTCGAATTTCGCCGCCACGTCCTCAAGCGCTTCACCTCGAGCGTCCTTTGGTTGAAGAACGAGGTCCGCGAAGGCGCGACGTGGATGCTGCATCTGCTCTACGCCGGCGCCGCAGCGCTCGCGATGGCGTTCGCAGTCCTCGCCACCATCAAGGCGATGGATTTCCAGGCGTACCTCATGCCGTACGCCATCCTGCTCGTCATCTCGTACGCCGTGAAAGACCGCATGAAGGCCATCCTTCAGACCGTCTTCGCGCGTTGGGCGGAGAAGCGCTTTCCCGACCGAGCGTGGACCATTCGCGGTGAAGAGCGCCCCGACGCCGTCGGTGTCGTGCACGAAAACGCGGGCTTCCGCGAGTTCGAGAACCTCCCCAAAGGTGTCCTGGATGCTCGCCGCGTCACCCGCGAGCACGCCATCGAGGAATACGCGCGCCCCGAAACCGTCCTCTGGCACACCAAAAAGCTCAAGCTCGTCCCGCGCAAAGAAGGTGAGCTTCCCTCCCCGATGATGACGGAGATCTTCCGCCTCAACATCGGATCCTGGCTCGCCCACACCGACGACCCGAACCGAACCATCACCTTCGCCGACCCCGACGAAGGCGCCATTTGCTCGGTCACCGCTCGACGCGTCTACAACATCAATGTCGTCTACCGGCTCGCGTCGCGCACCGAAGAGCGAGCGTGGAGACGTATTCGCGTGGTGGTGTCGCGCAAAGGCATCGAGCGGATCGATCCCATCGTCTGAGGGACGAGGAGACGGCGCGGGCGTGGCGCTTGGCGCGGGCGAACGGCGCCGGAGCGGGTGCGGGGCGCGGACCTGACGCGGGGCGCGGGCGAACGGCAGGTCGGCACATCGTTCATGTCCTGCGCTCCCGTTCGGATTTAGCGACGCTCAGCCGCGGCTAGTCCGCCCGAAGGGCGGCCAAGGGACAAGGAAGGGGCTGTCCAGAGTTCGGCGTTCGGCTCGGGACAGCCCTAGAGCGCTGCGGGCGCATAACTAGCCACGACATAGACCATGTCGGCGCCAACCATTCGCATTCATCGGGCCGTCCACGCCCGACCGGTGACGAGCCGAACGATTGGCCTCTATACAAGACGATGTCCGCGCCTTCCATTCGCTTTGAGCGATGATGGGGTCGCCGATTTCGGAGGTCATCATGTCCGCAGAAGACGCCGCTTCGTTTCGCTCCGCAGTCCGACGGCACCCGGGCATGTACGTCGGTGACGTACGGGACGGGTCGGGTCTGTTGCACATGGTCTACGAGGTATTGGCCAATTCGCTGGATCAGTTCCTTGCCGGGAAGAGCTCGAGCATCAGCATCACGCTCGGAGCGGAGGGCACCATCGCTGTCGAGGACGACGGAGAAGGCATTTCCATCGACGAGGTCGACGGGGTGCCGTTCTCGGAGCTCGTGTTCACTCGTCCGCACTTCACCCCGACTAGAGACGGACACAAACCGCACGAACATATCTCGCTCCACGGCGTCGGACTCTGCGCCATCAACGCGCTGTGTGAACACTTGGAGCTCCGCACCCGCCGGAACGGGTTGGAGCACGTGCAGTCTTACCGGCGAGGCGAACCGCAGGCACCGCTCCGACGGATGGGTTCCACGCCGAACAAGGGCACGCTGATTACCTTTTTGCCCGACCCGGCCTCTTCGGCGATTCCTGGCTGAACGCCGGCACACTCGCGTTGCGAATGCGAGAGCTCTCTTGGCTCAACGCGCCGCTCGATTTGAGATTGGTCGACCATCGAAAGCAGCGCTTCTTCGAGCCGCGCGGGCTCGAGGGATTCTTCGAACGCGGCCACTCGGCCGCCAAGACCGTGATCGGGCCCATGCGTGCGGAAGGTGTCGACGACCATGTGCAGGTGCAAGCCATTGCAGAGTGGTCTCCCGGCTCGCATTGGAGCTCCGTGGAGAGCTTCGCAAACGTGGAGCGAACGACGGGAAACGGCGCGCACGTCGAAGGCTTCATCGACGCGCTACGAGCAGCGATTTGGTCCACCGTGCCCGAGTGTCGCGGCGAGCGCGCCGAACATATTCGAGAGATTGCCACTTCGGGCCTGCGCGCCGTCATCTGCGTGCGCCTGCGAGACCCGGAGTTCGCCGCCCCCACACGAGACAAGCTGAAGTCACCACAAGCGCGACGAGCCGTCAGCCGCGTCGTACGACCCGTCATCCAGAAATTTCTTCAGGACCATGCCGAGCTCCAGGCGCATTTTCGCAACGGAGCCGCGTTGCATGCAACTCCACCCGAGCCCAGATAAGACGCCCGTAACCTCGTAGTGCAGAGCAAGCACAGCAATCGGCTCACGAAATCTCGACGACCCCAACAAAGTCGACAACCACACGTTATCACTTATTTTTTTACCGGCACAAACAATCCACCGAGGAGCACTGATTGCGTATTGAATCCCGATTCTGATTTCTGAAAACTCACCGGCATGACAACGATCAACTCCCTATCTTTGCGTGCGGCGTTGGCCGCGGGCGCATGTTTGGCACTCCTGTCCTCGATCGGCTGCGGGGACGACACCTCCGATAGCCCGGGCGGCAACGACAGCGGCGGGGGCGGCAGCGACACCGGAGGCAACAACAACGGTGGCAGCAGCAACGGCGGTAACAACAATGGGGGTAGCAACACGGGTGGCAGCGACACGGGGGGCACCGGCGGCGTCGCCTCGGGCGGTGGTGGTGAAGGCGGCGTGGGTGGTACGCCCTCGACCGGCGGCGCAGGGGGGTCAGGCGGCGACGGCGGCGCCGGCGGCTCCTCCTCCAACATGCCGCAGCAGTTGGTCCAAATGGTCGGCACGCCGGATTGGGAGATCGTCGACTATCACCAATTCTCTGTGAACATCGGCAATCAGTTCGAGAACTTCAGCACCATCATGTCCGGGATTCTGCCGCCTCCCAATCATGCATTCCACCCGGACTTGGGCATCGGCCCGGGCGATCCGCACGCCGGGCCGTACGACGGCGAGCTCGGCGCGGGCGTGCTCACGCAGGGCTATGTCGACAAGGCAGCATTCACGCAGGCGGAGGGGCTTCTCCCCAACGGCATCTTCTCGATCTGGATGGCGGTGCCGTCGGCAGGCGCGCCGACCGGCTCTTCACCTGATTTCGCCTCGGGGCCCATCATTCCCAATGCGGTGTTCCCGATCGAGGTCACGTTCGACGCTTATCAAGACGGCGTCCTTTTGGATGGGTACTCGTACGGCTTCGGCGTCCCGGCGCTGGACGATCAGCTCGATCCTCCCTTCGACGTCGACGGCCACAGCCACTTTCCGATCTTCGACGTCGAGGTGTTCGATGGGATGACGACGCTTCCCGGTACGCTCGAGACGCGCGTCGGCATGATCGACGCAAACGGTGAGGGTTGGAACCTGACGATGACGTTCGAAGCATTGCCGTGAAGTGACGTGTTCCGAGCCCCCGCCGCGCACGCTCGCCGGCGGGGGATCCCGTCAGATCGCTCGACCCGAGAGCTCACCGACGAACGGTGCCGGCAGCCCGAGCTCACGAGCCGCCCACAGCAGAGCGGGCCTCAATTGCTGTAATTGAACCGCCCGCACATGGGGAGCATCCGGAATCGGAGGTAGGCCCGCCCTGGCGGCGAAAAAGCCGCTGACGCATGCCGCAATGTCGGGACGACCAGGAAGGATCGCCTCCGGCTCGGGCCCGCCCTCCGCTTGCAGGCTCGGAAGCCAGAATCCCGTATCGAGCGCACCATTCCCCAAACACGCCCAGTTCCAGTCGACGAGTACGATTCCCCTAGCCGCCCTGCACAGGTTGTCGCTGCGCACGTCCAGGTGGACCACGTCGCTGCCCTCCTCCTGGACCTCCGAGCTCGCCTGAATCAGTGGTGGCAGCGCTCGATCCAACCACGCCGGTGTCGCCAATCCCAATTGCAGAAAGGGCTCGGTATCTTCCGCCACGTTTTGCCATCCGTCTTTGGTGCTCCCGTGCAGATCGATCGTGCTCTGCAGCCGCACCGTCATTGCGTGCAGCGCATTCAACGTCGTTCGCACCTCGTCGATCGTCGTCGCGTCCCAGGGGGGCGGCCAATGTGCTGCGCCGAGGTCTTCCAGGATCATGATCGGCTGGAGCGCGTGATCCTCCCAACCGAGCAATTCGGGCATGAACGGCGCGTGCAGCTCGCCGTAGATGTGTCGTTCACGTCGGAGCGCCTCGGCCGTGCCTGCGGTCGCGCCGATCTTCGCGAACGCACTGCGTCCGGACTGCAGCCGCAAGCGCCAGCGTCCCGCTGGGCTGTACCCTCGGAATACCGGGTCCGCGCTCACCACGCGGTCGCTCGACAATGCGTCCACGCGAGCCCGAATGTCATCCGAAAACGCGGCCATCGGTCAATCATACATGCTGAAGGCTACTTGCCCGTCGGGACGGTTGGCTCCGTCGAAAGGGCCGCGCCTCGGCGAGGCTGATCAAGCAGCGCGCGGAATGGCGGGAGCATAGTGCCCGCGCGCCCACGCGACGGTCGCCGGAATGACCTCGTCCCAGGGCGTCGCTCCCTTGCCGAACGTCGACCGGAACCGTGTGTCGTCCAGGACGAACGGCGCGCGCCATTGATAGGACATCTCGGCGAGCTCCGTGAGAATCGGCGAGAAGATCCCGAGGCCGCGCAATACCCAATTGGGAATGCACTTCGCGCGTAGGTCCCTACCGACTGTGAGGCCGATGCGAGTCATCACCTCGCGCGTCGTCAGAGCAGTATCGACGGGTAGATGCCATAGCCCATTCTTCGCGCGGTCGTCCGTGCCGAGGGTCACCAATGCATCGGCCACGTCAGGCACGTACGAATAGGAGTGAGGTTGATCCGGGTCGCCGTTCACCTCCCCAGCCTTGCCTGAAAGCGCGCGTGGCCAGAATCGATCGCCGAACACCGCGCTGAGCGTCGCGCCCGGTCCGATGAAGTCGCTCGCGCGGCCGATCGTCAGCGCGAGATCGCCGCGGTCCCGCGCGGCGATCATCTCTGCCGCTGCTTTTGCACGAAGCTCGCCCTTCTTCGAACAAGGTGCAATGGGGCAATCTTCGGTCATTCGGCCGCCGGGCGCCTGACCGTACATGTACAAGTTGTCGAGCGACACGAGGTGCGCGCCGGCTCGCGCCGCGCCCGACACGACGCCACGCACGAGCGGCATGAGCTTTTGCGGCCAATCGGTATAAGGCGGGTTCACCGTGTTGTAGACGACCGCCGCGCCGCGCATCAGCTCGGCAGCTGCCTTCGGGTCGCTGACGTCGCCGGACATCGTTTCGACGCCTGCGGGAACGTCTTGGAACCGGCCTCGGCGCACCATGCGCACCCGATAACCGCGGTCGAGGAGGCGAGCGGCGACGAGGGGCCCGATCTGGCCTGCGCCGAGAACGACGTGCAATGGAGCATGGGTTTCGATGTGTTTCGCGGGGTCCATGCGGCTCAATATGATTCTTGCTCAGACGCAACAATAGGCCCATGATTACAAGGACCATTTGCAAAATCGCAAAACTCACTCCGTGGCAAAAAGTGCCCATGCTCGGGGCGAACGGCTGGATTGGGACCTTCTTCGGGTCTTTCTCGGCGTGGCGCGAGCCGGCCGCCTCGTGGCGGCCGCCGACCGATTGGGGCTCGACGTCTCGACCGTGAGCCGGCGCCTCGATCGCCTCGAGCACGAGCTCGGTATGGCGCTGTTCGAGCGAGGAGCCGGTGGAGCAATCCTCACCGCCGCGGGGGAGCGGTTGATGCCCGCGGCGGAGGAGATGGAGCACGCAGTCGGTAGCCTTTCGGCTGCGCTCGACGCCGTGGAGGCGGAAGCAGAAGGCGTGGTGCGGCTGTCCGCACCGCCAGGTGTCGCCGAATGTTTCGTCGCGCCTGCACTTTCGCGCTTTCACGCGGACCATCCGAAGGTCCGCTTGGATCTCGACGCGAGCGTCGGCTATGCGGATCTCACACGACACGAAGCGGATCTCGCTTTGCGGCTCAGCCGGCCCGAGCGCGGTGATCTCGTCGCGCAGCGGCTGATGGACGTACGGTCGGTTCCGGCCGGAAAGCCCGCGTATGTGACCGAGCTCGGCCCGCTGAATCGCGCGAACGATGCGCGCTGGATCGTGTGGGGCCACGATCTGGCCCACATCCCCGACGCGCGGTGGCTGGCCAAACACGCGGGCGCGCCGCCCGTTTTGCGCACGAGCTCGTTCTCCTCGCAGCTCGCCGCGGCGGTGGGTGGTTTGGGGCTGTTCCTCGCACCGGAGCCATTTCTCGAGCGTTTCGAGCTCGCCCCTGTTCGACCGGGTCGTGCGCTCAAGGAAGCTTGGGCCGAGCTCCCCGTCGCGGAGCTCTGGCTGGTCGGGCACGTCGCGCTCCGACGCGTGCCGCGGGTGGCCGCGCTATGGGAGTTTCTGGTTCGGGAATTCCGACCGGCGTGAATCATCGCCCCCGCGGTGTCAGGCTTGGCCCACGTGAGGAGAAAGTCGTTTCAGATCGCCATCGCGTTCGGAGCCTTCGCAGGGATCTGCGTGCTCGGTGCGCTGTCGATCGGCGGCCTCGCGTGGGTCGCGGTCTGGCCCGCCCTGAGCTTCGGGCTCGTTGCGATCGCGTATCTACGAAAGAGCCCGTCGGTCTTCGGCAAGCGACCCGACGGAGGGCTGGCCACGGTCTCGATGATCGTGATGCTCCCGTACATCGCATTGACGTGGGTCGCATGGCGGATTCTCCGCGGCGCATCCCGAGAGCCGGTCGCGCACGAGATCCTGCCGAACCTGTACCTCGGCCGGCGTCCTCTTCCGGGAGAGCTCCCGGCTTCGGTGACGCTTCTCGTCGATCTCACGGCCGAGCTGCCCAACGTCTGCGCGAAAGAAGTTCCCAGCTATTGGTGTGTTCCGACGCTGGACGGCTCGGTGCCGACCGTCGAACAATTCGATGCCGTCGTCGAGCGCGTCGCTCGTCACGACGGCGCCGTCTACGTGCATTGCGCCGCGGGCCGCGGTCGCTCCGCGAGCGTCGTCATCGCCGTCCTCTTGCGCCGCGGACCGTGGCGGACGGTCGTCGAAGCCGAGGCGTTCGTCCGAAGCCGGCGCCGAATCGGCATCTCGCCGTCGCAGCGCGAGCTTCTTTCGCGTTACGAGGGGGGCAAAGCCACTGCGGCGCAGTGAACGAAGTCGCCCCTCGAATTTTGAGCCGCGCTTCCCGTTCCGCCACCGATATGAATGTCGGTGATCGGGACGTTGGCGTCGAAAAGTCGATTTGCGCCGTTGTACACGAACGTGACGTCGGAACCGGTGAGGCCGAAATCCGGTGTCGCGAGAGCCGTCGGCGCCACGGCCTTTGCAGACTTGCGTCAATGCGGATTCCGCGGTTCGATGCGCGACATGAGGCGCTACATCGCTATCGTCGCCGCGGCGCTGGGTTGCGATGCACCACCGCCCACGCCCCACACGCCTCCATGGCCGTCACCGTCGGCCCGCACGGTCAGCGAAACATCGGGGGCACCGTCCGCGTCGGCGACGGCTGTCGATCCGCTCGCAGAACGCCTTGCAATCGCGCGCTCGCTCTGCTCCCCCGCGATCAAGCGCAAGGACGGCGATGTGCTCATCGGCTGCCGCGCATGCCCCTTCAACGTGGATCCGGGGAGGCCCGACTCGAGCGTCGTTGTCGACCCTGATGAGTTTTGGCCCATCCACGCCCTTTTTCACGGCTCCTTCTCGAAGCCCGGCGCACATGAGGTCGCCGCCATCGTCAAGGGTTGCGCCCAGCACGGCCTGGACGTGATCGTATTCGCAGAGCAAGCATCGGGCAGCTGGCGAGCGATGACGAGCCTCATGGGAGAGGTCACGGAGCGTTGCGATACCTATCGTCGCCACGACGGCCGCGAGCTCCTCGTGTGCCAATCAGGCGTAACGTGGTTCGATGCGCACTCCACCTATGTGACCGCTTATGATCTCGCGCGCGCCACCGCCGACGATCCCTCGAAGGCCCGTCTCGATCTCGTCCGAGTCGCGCAAAACGCTCATGCGGTGTGCTGGGCCTTGTCTCAAAACGATGGCGTCGTGCAAGGTCGCGTGCTCGGCTTTCGCTTCGACGACACCGACCACGACGGCCAACAGGACATAGTGGTCGACGTTACCCATCGAGCGACACCGGCCTCGGCCTCGCTCGAGCAGGTCATCGAAAACGCGTGCGCCGAAGCCCGAGCGCGAAACGGCAAACGGGGAAACGAGCCGTCGCCGATGCCGGTGCCGATTGATGTCGCACCACTGTTGGGCGAGCCGGTGAAGGAGACGCTGCTATTCCTGTTCGACGGGCAGGAATTCCTCCCGACGCCGAAGACGGCCGCGAGGCTCGAGCACCTCGCACCATTCATGTGATCGTCGTGCTCGTTTCCAGCGGCGACGAGCGTGGTCGCCGTTACGTGCCAAACCTCAATGGCTCGCCGGCCCCGCGTCGTGCAATTCGTCTCGCTCATCTACTCGAGTGCTCGCGGGCCGCGCGCCGTGACTGACGAAGTATTGCAGCAAATCGATCGGTACCGGGAAAACGAGCAGACTGCCGCGCTCGAGCGCGAGCGTGCAATCGACAAAACGACGGCGGCCTGGTCACCCAGGCCGCCCATCTTCAATGCGTCGGAATGCGCGTCAGTTCGCTTCTTCGAACTCGGCGTCGATGACACCGTCTTTGCCCTTGCCGCCGCCGGAGGGGGTACCGCCGCCTTCCGCGCCACCGCCGCCGCCACCGGGACCGCCGTTGCCGCCGGGGCCCTGCGGCCCCTGGCCTTGGCCGTACATCACGCCGGCGAGGCGATGCGCTTCCTTCTCGAGCTTCTCGAGGCAGGCCTGGACCTCGGTGTCGTCCTGCTTCTCGATGGCCTTCTTGCTCTCGTCGATGATCTCGCGGAGCTGCTTGACGTCGGCCTCGGGCACCTTGTCCTTGTTCTCCGTGAGCGTCTTGTCAATCGTGTAACAGAGGTTGTCGAGCTTGTTGCGACGCTCGATCTCGTCACGCTTCTTCTTGTCCTCGGCCTCGTGGCTCTGGGCTTCCTTCACCATGCGGTCGATCTCGTCTTCCTTGAGACCGGACGCGGCGGTGATGGTGATCTTCTGATCCTTGCCGGTGGCGAGGTCCTTCGCGTGGACGCTGAGGATGCCGTTCGCGTCGATGTCGAACGTGACCTCGACCTTCGGCACGCCGCGCGGGGCGGGCATGATGCCTTCGAGGTGGAAGCGGCCGAGGGTGCGGTTGTAACGCGACTCGGTGCGCTCGCCCTGAAGGACGTGGATCTCCACGCTGGGCTGGTTGTCGCTCGCGGTGCTGAAGATCTCCTTCTTCTGCGTCGGGATCGTCGTGTTGCGCGAGATCATGACCGTCATCACGCCACCGAGCGTCTCGACGCCGAGTGAGAGCGGCGTGACGTCGAGGAGGACGAGGTCCTTCACGTCGCCGGAGAGAACGCCGGCCTGGACCGCCGCGCCGATCGCGACGACCTCGTCCGGGTTCACGCCGCGGTGAGGATCCTTGCCGAAGAACTTCTTCACCGTCTCCTGCACGAGCGGGATACGGGTCGAGCCGCCGACGAGGACGACCTCTTGAATCTGCTCGGGGCTCTTCTTCGCGTCGGCGAGCGCCTTCTTCACCGGCTCCATCGAGCGCTCGACGAGCGGGCGGATCATCTGCTCGAGCTTGGCGCGCGTGAGCTGCTTCTGAAGGTGCTTCGGACCGGTCGCGTCGGCCGTGAGGAACGGCAGGTTGATGGTCGTCTCTTGGACGTTGGAGAGCTCGATCTTCGCCTGCTCCGCAGCGTCCTTCAGGCGCTGGATGACCATCTTGTCCTTGGACACGTCCATGCCGGTGTCCTTCTTGAACTCGGCGAGCAGCCACTCCATCACGACGTGATCGATGTCGTCGCCGCCGAGGTGCGTGTCGCCGTTGGTCGAGATGACCTGCACGACGTTGTCACCGACCTCGAGGATCGAGATGTCGAACGTACCGCCGCCGAAGTCGTAGACGGCGATGACCTCGTCCTTCTTCTTGTCGAGGCCGTAGGCGAGCGCGGCCGCGGTCGGCTCGTTGACGATGCGCTTCACCTCGAGGCCGGCGATCTTTCCGGCGTCTTTGGTCGCCTGTCGCTGGGCGTCGTTGAAGTACGCGGGCACGGTGATGACGGCTTCCGTCACCTTCTCGCCGAGGTAGTCCTCGGCCGCCTTCTTCAGCTTCTGCAGGACCTTCGCCGCGACCTCGGGCGGCGCCATCGCCTTGCCACGAACCTCGATGTGAACGTCGCCGTTCGGCCCCTTGACGACCTTGTACGGGACGCGCTTCGACTCTTCCTGGACCTCGTCGAACCGGCGGCCCATGAAGCGCTTCGAGGAGTAGACCGTGTTGGTCGGGTTCGTGACGGCCTGACGCTTCGCGATTTGGCCGACGAGGATCTCGCCCTTGTCGTCCCAAGCGACGACGCTGGGGGTGATGCGCGAGCCCTCTTCGTTCACGATGACCTTGGGCTCTTTGCCCTCCATGATGGCGACGACGCTGTTCGTCGTGCCGAGGTCAATCCCGATGATCTTGCCCATGACTGATGTCCTCGTTGGTTCGGTTGCGCGGCAGCAGAGCAGCACCCACCGCGGCGGTCCCCACTAGCGGCAAGCGTGCCGCGCGGAAACACGCGCGGGCGAAGCCCCGCGCCAGCGAAACATGCGACTGTCGTTTCTTTGGATCCCGACCGGAAGGTCGGGACATCAACACTCCGACCGGAGGTCGGAAGATCAACACTCCGACCGAGGTCGGAACATCAATAAACTCAACTAGTTGACGCCCCGCCAGCCGGTTCGTCTTCGCAGATGGGCCGAACCTAATCACCCGCCCCCATGCCCGTCAATGCGACCGGCATGAAACGTGAATTCCGACAGCGACAACCCCGCCACAGGAGGCTGTCGTTCGAGCGAGGCGCCGCTCCTCGCTGTGCGCATCCGCCCGAGCAACCGGCGGCGATCGCGACGCGATGATCGCTCCGCTCACGGGTGAGGCGCATTGTCGCAGCCCCGATCGTTGCGACGTTCGGAGGCGATGCGTCGGCGCCTCGGGGCGCGCGGCGCGCTAGCATCGGATAGCGAAACCCGAACGGACCGAGCGAGGCATGAAGACGCCGAACCTCTCCGCAGAACAATCTCGTCTCGTCGTCGAGCACTCGCCTTCGTTGATTTGGCGATCCGACGCGCACGGCAGCGTGGACTTCGTGAACGACGCGCTGCTCGAGTTCACGGGCAGACCGCTCGCGCGCGAGCTCTGCGGCGACGGCCTCTGGTCGACGCTGGACGGAGGCGTCGACGATCAGGATCGAACCCTCTTGCAACAACATCTCGAGCGACGCGAAGCCTTCGATCTCGTCGTTCGGATGCGTCGCTACGACGGCCTTTACCGCTACGTCTCGATGCACGTCGCCCCGTTCACGAACGACGACGGCTCGTTCGGCGGGTTCGTCGCGACGTGTGTCGACATCGACGAGCGCAGGCGCGCCGACGAGCAGAAGACGGCGTTCCTCGAGATGCTCGCCCACGAGCTGAGGACGCCGCTGACGCCGATGCACGGGTACATCCAGCACCTCGAGCGCCGGATCAGCCGCGGCGAGCCGGTGTTCATCGAGATGGTGCAGAAGCTCGCGCGGCAGCTCGATCGGGTCGAGGCGTTGGTCGAGCACCTCAGCGACGCAGCCCGTATCAACGCCGGCAAAGAGATCGGCATCGCGATGGGCGAAGTGGATCTCACCGAGGTCGTGCGCGAGCTGGTGTCGAGACACGGTCACACGAACGAGATCACCCGCCGCACCGAGCTCGTTCTCGAAGCGCCGGACGGCGAACGCATCGTGAACGCGGACGCCACGCGGATCCGCCAGCTGTTCCGTCACATCATCACGAACGCGATCAAGTTCAGCCCGCGCGGGGGCACCATCAAGGTCCAGGTCGAGAGCTCGCCGTTCGAGCACGTCATCAGCGTTCGCGACATGGGGATCGGCATCCCCGACTCCGACCTCGAGGACGTCACCCGCGCGTACTACCGCGCGAAGAACGCTTCGCCCGAGAACTACCCCGGCATCGGGCTGGGGCTCGCGATCGCCCGAGAGATCGCCGAAGCACACGGTGGAAGCCTGCGCGTGCAGAGCGCGCTCGGCCAAGGCACCGAAGTCACCGTCCGTCTTCCCGCAGCGAGGGCCGAAGCATGAGCGTCATCCTCATCGCAGACGACGATCAAGACGTCCTCGACTGCCTCCAAATGGTCCTCGGCGAGAGCCACGAGATCATCGGCGTCACGAACGGAGAAGAAGCGGTCGCGCAAGCCAAAGCGCGTCCCTTCGACCTCATCGTGCTGGACTTGATGATGCCGCTGTTGAGCGGTGGAGAGGTCGTTCGCCAGCTTCGAGCCGAAGGTGTCCGCGCACCGATCATGATCGCGTCGGCCGCGGACGATCTTCATCGGCGCGCGATGGAGCTCGACGTCGCCGCCCACATCACGAAGCCCTACGACTTCGCCGACTTCGAGCGGAAGATCGTTCAGATCCTCGCGCGATCGACGCTCTGAGAGTGCCGATCGCGCCGGGCCAAATCACTCGGGCACGGCCAAATCACTCAGGGACCGGATTGGTGCCGACCGTCGTGCCGGCTTTCGCCGTCCACAGGAAGTTGTCGATGAGCGTCGACGAGTCGAGCGAGCCGTCGCCCGAGTCGTGAACCGCGAAGCGCAGGTGCACTTCTTCGTTGCCGCCGACGGGGGCGGTCGTTCGCAGCCAGCTCGTGCCACCGTGGTCTTCACCTGCGGTGTCGAAGCCGAACCCGGTGCCGATGAGCTCGATGTTGCCCATGTTGCAGTCGAAGATCTTGCCACCTGCGACGCAGGCGTTGGGCGGGTTGCCCTCGCAGCCGCACACCTGCAGCATCGAGTTGTTGACGCTGACGGGGTTGCCGTCCTGGTCGAACGAGATGTTCCCGTCGGTCTGTCCGGCCGGGAACGGCTCGAGGATCGCGATGAAGAAGTCGTTGTACGTACTGCAGACGTAGCCGGGCCACTCGTAGGTGTAGAAGTCGAAGTCGAACGAGAAGCCGCGCGCATTCGAAGGCGTGCGTAGAACGATCTCGACGGCGGCAGCGTCGTGCACTTCGCCCGTCACGTCGCCGGGGCACGCGGGCGACTCCTTCGGGAAGCCTTCGGCGAAACCGCCCTGGAAGCCTTTGTCGAAGCCGCCGACGTCGTGGTAGCCCGGGTCGCTGGGCCGGCGTGCCGAGCCGCTCGAGAGGGCGAGCATACGCGTACCTTGGCGGACGCTGACGTTCGGACCGAAGTCGTCGACGAAGCCGTGACCGAGGTGATAGCGCTGCGCGACCGTCGGATCGGCGGGCGGATCACCGCCGTCGGCCATGACCCATTTGGCGCTTACGACGCCCCAGTCGTTCAACCCCGATGAGAGCTTGCAGAGCTCGATGGCGCGCGCTGCCGCGATGGGATCCATCTCGTCGACGACGATGCCGTCGTCGCACGGAGGAGGAAGCGCCTCGTCGATCACGCCGTCGCAGTTCTCGTCGTACGGCGCGTCGCCTTCTTCCGTCTGGACCTCGATCGCGTTCGGATTGCGATTCGGATCGCAGTCCTCGCAGTCGCCGTCGTTCTCCGTGAAGCCGTCGCCGTCGATGTCGTCGTCGAGCTCGCCCGGCGTGCAAATGATGCCGCCGCCTTCACCGTTGAAACCGCCGACAGCGAAGCCGGCGCCTTCGCCACCGCTCCCCGGCGCGCCACCTTGCGCCGAGCCGCCGCCACCGGTCGCTGCACCGCCTTGGGCGGATGTGCCGCCCGTCGCGGTGTCGCCGCCGGCGTTATCGTCAGATCCCGCTTTGCAGGCGCTGAGAAGGAGCAGAACCAAGCCCAGACCGAGACGGTGCTGATTCATTGCTGCGATCCTTTCGGATGGTGCGGCTCAAGCGAAGTCGCTTCGCCGGTCGCGAAGCCCCGATAGCATTAGCGATTAGCGCAGTTATCAGGAAGTGAAATCTGCCTGAACGTGCTCGCGAAATGCCGTACCGAGATCCGCCCACCATAGCCCCATGGTTCGGATGAACGCCGGAACCTCCATCCCATGACGCGCCGGGTGATCGGGGCGAATGTGACTCCAACCGCGGTGGACGACGGTGACGAGCGTTCCTTTCGCGGCAGGCTCGAACGTCACCTCGACCTCGGTCTTCTCCGAAGGCGCAAATGCCACGGAGCGCCATTCGAAGACCAAGCGCGAGGGCGGACACCAAACTGTCACACGACCCGTCTCGACGACGCGCCGCGACGATTCATCGGCCGCCTGGCTGCCTGCGTCGTCCTCGAACGCCTCGAACAGCCTTCCCCCCAAGCGGGGCTCGAGGACGAGCACACTGCGACGCGCGCCGGCGACGCGGTACCGGAGACCACGCCTCCACCATTGGTCGATCTCCTCGGTGAAGATGCGAAAGGCGTCGGCTTGATCGACCGCGACGGTCACCGACATCTTCGCTTGATCCCCAACCATGGGCGCGCCCTTTTGGGTCATGATCGCCTCCGAGCGCGCGCTTCCGCGTGCGCTTTGAACGCATCGAGCTGATCCGCCCAAAACGACTCGACCTCGTCGAGCCACGTCCGGAGCTCCGAGAAGGGTTTGCGGCGGAGGCGATAGATCCGGACGCGCGCGTCGTCGTCGAGCGCCTCCTCCTCCACGAGGCCGGCCTTGCGCAGCACGCGGAGGTGACGGCTCATCGCGGGGCGGCTCATCGAGAGCGCGTCGGCGACGTCGCTCGCGCGCCGCGGCTCGTCGCGAAGCAGCGCGACAACCGCGCGGCGGGTCGGATCCGCGAGCGCCGCGAACGTGTCGTCGAGGCGGGCCGCGCGGGTCATCGCGATACGCTCTTCATCCAGGTGGCGTTACTTCGCACGCTCGCCTTGTTCACGCACGCGCTGCATGAACCACCAATGGTGGCCCTCGGGATCGACCGCTTCGTACGACCGGTCGGCCCAATATTCGTCACCGTAGTCTTTCGTCGCCGGCTCCACGACGATCGTCGCGCCCTTGTCGCGCGCGTGGCGACAGTGAGCATCCGCGTCGTCGACGATGATGCAGAGCGATTGGGTGTTGGCGCCGCCGACCGAACGCGGTGACACACAGAACGAGCGATCGCGCTCTTCGGCCTTTCGTCCGGTGCTGCCGACCATGATGAGGCCGTCGCCGTACACGAGCTCCGAATGCACGATGAGGCCGCCGTCTCCTTCGACCTTGAGACGAACCTCGAACCCGAATGCGGCGCACAGCCAGTCGATGGCCTTTGCTGCATCCTCGTAAAACACCGCGCTCGAGATGCGCGGCCAACCTCTGGGTGTCGGCTTCATGGTGGTGCCTCCTTTGATTGCCTTGGTCCGACAATAGTTAACCCAAGAGGCAACCATCGTCAAACGCCCTATCGTCGGCACGGCGTGGCGTGTGATCTCGATTCAAAAGACGGTGCCGTCGCTCTCGATCGCGATGGGCGGGCCGCCACCCGGCCGTCGATCCGCCGCGATGCGACGACCGGCGAGCCACGTCGCCGCCTCGAGGAAGCCTGCGAGCGCAACGGGGTCGCCGGGCGCAGCGAGGCGCGCTTGCACGCGAGGAACGATCTCGTCGAGGAGCGCAACGGTCAGCGCGCGCCACTCCACCACCAGCGTGTCGTCGACGCGGTGGGCACGCGTTCGCTCGGCCGGATCGCGCAGCGAGATGACGCCCAGATCGATGAGCAGCCCGCCGTTGCGGTATTCCGGCAAATGGGTGAGGCCTTCGAGGCCGACGACCTCGATTCCGCCGTCCAGCATCGGCTCGATCAACGACAACGTCAGCCACTGCGACAGCTTGTGAAACGGGACGAGGGCATCGACGCCGGCCCCCAAAGCGGGATGGGGCCACACGTCGCCGATGTTCTCGCCGCCGATCTCGAATCGGCCGGGCCAAATCGACGACAGACCGTCGAGGAGCGCCTCGAGGAGATCGGTCGCCGCGATCTTCCCGTTACGCGCCTGCCGTTTGGCCCAATCGAAGAGGTGGCCGGGACGGCCTGCCGAGCCGAAACGATCGCGATCGCTTCGGAGCGCATTGGCGAGCTCCGTCAGGATGTGGGCCCGCCCTTCGAGCCCGACGATGGGGTTATCGTCCCGTACTTGCAGCGCGCGCCCGAGGGAATCCTCGTCGAGCGCGGCGAGGCCACCTGCGTCGGTACGAAGGCTCTCGCCGTCCGCGGCGAACGCGCCCGCCATGAACATTCGAAAGCTGGCGACCGCGAGACCTTCGCTTCGCGCGAGCTGCGCGTCGTCGTCGCGATAACGCCACCGCGGCCCCGCGCCCGCATCGAGGAGCACACTCGGCACGACGAGATCGATCTTCACGCGGGCGCGCTCTTCGGCGTCCGTCGGAAGGCGACGCTCGAGCTCCTCCGTCCGCCGTCGACCGCCGGTGTCGAAGTGGCGCATGCGGCCGTGAAGGGCGCGGCGCGACGGGCACTCGCACATCGACGCGGCGACGTAGTCGACGACGCCGTCGACGGCATCGTCGACGATCTCGAAATGCGCCGAGTCGCCGCGTCGAGCACGGGCGAGCAGAGCCCCGCAGCTAGCTCGCGTCGTGTCCGTTCTGCGGAGCATCGAAACGTCGGTGCGCGTGCCCGAGATGGTGCGCGGCATGGCGGCGTCGCGCCCGGATTTGGAGCTCGGCGGGGCGGCGCTCCCTCCTGGTACGGCTATCGAGCCCGACGTTCGTGTCATCGAAGGTTCGCGGCGAGCATACGCGACGTGGTCCGCTTTAAGCCGATACACACGCGACGTACGCAGCAAGCCGCCTTCCAGTTTCGGTCCGACGCACAAACGCCACAGCTTCCTTCGTTGGCACAACCGTGGCAGGCCTCGTCGCATATGACCTCGAGCAACCCTTCGCTCCCGAAACGCGTCGGGATCGTGTTTTCCGGCGGTCCCGCCCCTGCGGCCAACGCGGTCATTTCCGCTGCCGTATCGTCGTTTCGCCGCGCCGGTGTCGAGGTCGTCGGCTTCCTTCACGGGTATTCGGGCCTCATCGAGTTCGATTCAGCCAAGCGCCCGCTCGTGGCCGAAAAGGACTACCACGTGTTCACGGACGCCGATTTGCGCGGCCTTCGCAACGCACGCGGCATCATCATCGGCACGTCGCGCGCGAACCCGGGCAAGAAGGTCCGAGGCCCCAAAGACCTGGAGGACACCGAGCGCACCGACCCGCTGAAGCGCGTCTACGAAGGCCTCCGATCGCTCGACATCAGCGCTCTCGTGTCGATCGGCGGTGACGACACGCTGAAGACGGCAAACTTCCTCTACGAGTACCAGAAGCGCCTGCCCGAAGGCTCGGCACGGGTCTCGGTCGTGCACGTCCCCAAAACGATCGACAACGACTATCGCGGAATCGACTTCACATTCGGTTTCTTCACCGCGGTCGACGTCATGGCGAAGGAGCTCTTGAACCTCCGCGCCGACGCAATGGCGACGCGCAGCTATTTCATCGTCGAGACAATGGGCCGGAAGGCGGGGTGGCTCGCGTACGGCGTGGCCGTCGCAGGCGAAGCGCACCTCGTCGTCGCGGTGGAGGACGTCGTCGGGGAGCTCGCGATCGAAGAGGAGATCCCGGGCGAAAAGGGCGCGCCGCCGCGCAAGGAGATGCGCCTCAACCTGGACGCGCTCGCCGAGCGCATCGTCGACCTCGCCGTCGCCCGCGAATCTCGCGACAAACATTACGGCACGGTCGTCCTCGCGGAGGGTCTCGCCGAGCTTCTACCCGAGTCGTATTTGCGCGGCGTCGCGCGCGACGAGCACGGTCACATCTCGCTCGGCAAGATCGACATCGGCAAGGTCGTCGCGCAGGTCGCATCCCAGAAATACGAGGCCCGGACCGGCAAGACGCGCAAGATGGTCGGTGTGCAGCTCGGGTACGAGTCGCGCTGCTCCGCGCCGCACGCGTTCGACGTCATGCTCGGGTCGCAGCTCGGCGTCGGTGCGTTCCGCGCGATCGTCCACGAGCGCGTCGACGGTCACATGGTCAGCGTCGCGGGCCAGCTGGACCTGCGTTACGTGCCGTTCCACGAGCTCGTCGATCCCGCGACTTTGAAGACCGACGTTCGCTTCATCGAGCGCGGCAGCGACTACCAGCGGCTGGCGCGTGAGCTCGAGACGCGCATCCCGCAGAAGAAATAGCGGTGGCGCGTCGGTCGCTCGGCCCTTTGGCGCGAGTGTGAGCTCCGGGTTCGTTGTTTTCGGGTCGACCCAGCTGGGCGCTGGGTCTAAGACCGCCGGCGCCATGGCAGCCTCCGTCGTCGTCGTCGATCATCCGCTCGTCAAACACAAGCTGACGCTCATGCGTCGTACCGACACGAGCACGGCCAACTTCCGGCGATTGCTCGCGGAGATTTCGCTGCTGCTCGGCTACGAGGCGACGCGCGATCTCAAGCTGCGCGACGAGCCCATCGAGACGCCGGTCGCACCGATGGTCGGCGCCGCGCTCGACGGGAAGAAGATCGTGCTCGTCGGCATCCTGCGCGCTGGCCTCGGCATCGTCGACGGCATGCTGCAGCTGATGCCCAACGCGCGCATCGGTCACGTCGGGATGTACCGCGACCCGAAGACGCTCGAGCCGGTCGAATACTTCTACAAAGTACCGACCGATCTTCAGGACCGTGACGTCCTCGTTTGCGATCCCATGCTCGCGACGGGCAACTCCGCAGTAGCCGCCGTGTCGCGCATCAAGAAGGGCAGCCCGGCGTCGCTCAAGCTCGTCTGCCTCGTCGCCTGTCCCGAGGGCGTCGCCGCCTTCCAAAAGGGCCACCCGGACGTACCGATCGTCACCGCCGCCGTCGACGAGCGATTGAACGATCACGGGTATATCGTTCCGGGTCTCGGTGACGCGGGGGATCGCCTCTTCGGTACGAAGTAGGCAATCCAGTCGTCGATCACCCGCGCGGCGCATCAACCGCGGAATGTCACATTGATCTCGGCGTGATCGCGAGCCGTGCGGCAGCGATTCGCTGCGGCCGATGTGTCTTCGTAGCCCATTGCGATGCCGAAGAGCACTTTGACCTCCTCGGGGATACCGAGGATCTCCCGGGCGATGTCGGGGTAGAGCGACAAGCTCGCTTGCGCGCAGGTTGCGACACCTTCGCTCGTCGCGAGCAGCAGGAGGGTCTGTAGCCAGCAGCCGACGTCGAGCGCGGCCCACAGCTCGAATCGACGATCGATGCCGCAGATGACGACGTGTGGGGCGTCGAATGCAACGAAGTTCCGGAGCCACGCGCGCTGGCGAGCTTCGCTGTCATGGCGCTCGACACCCATGGCTTCGTAGAGCGCGCGACCACACGCGCGGCGGTGGCTGCCGTACGGCTCCGGGTAATCGACGGGGAACGGTACGTCCGGCCGAGGAGCTCCTTCGCGAGCCTCACGCGCGATCGCGGTGGTCAGGCGTTCGCGGACTTCACCGGATGCGACGAACGCGCGCCACGGTTGAATGTTGCACCACGACGGCGCTCGCTGCGCGCGCTCGAAGATGCTTCGCAGCGTGTCGCGCGGAACCTCGTTGGGAAGGAACGCACGCACGCTTCGGCGCTCGCCGATGACTTTGTCGAGATCCACGGCACGCGTGTGTCACGCGAGGAGGCGCGAAGCAACCGGCGGGCGCCGGCGAGCATCCCTGCGGGACGCTCGCTCGTCCTTTCTCTCCCTCAAGGCTCCGGCAAATCCGAAATGGGATGCTCGAAGGTCTTGATGAGTTGCCGATAGAGGTCGATGGTGTCGACATATTTGGCGAGCTCGATCTCGGCACCGGCGTTCGCCGGATCGAGCTGCGGAGCACCATTGGCGTCCAGCGTGAGAAGCGGCTGTCCGTCGGCCTTCCAGATCGGGTCGCCGTTGTCGTCGCGCTCGACGATGTACGCGACGGTGACGAGGTGATTCGCCCACTCGAGGACGCGTGCGGCCGTTCCCTTTTGCACGTTACGACCGGAAACATCTTCGGTGCCGATCATGTGCGCCCGGTACAGGAGCCCCGATTTCGGATCGAAGAAACGATACGTCTCGGTCTCGGGCCACTCCGGGTCGTCTTGGCTGAACGCGATGCGCGCATCGTGGACCCACTGCGTCGACCAGTTGGTCGGGAAGAACATCGTGCCCCAGACCATCGCGTTGATCTGCGTGTTCCACCCGTAGTTCGGGTCGACGAGCAGCGAGCCCGCCGGGCGTGAGCCGAGGTGCTCGGCGTGCCATTGCGGATACTCGAGCGTTATCGCCGGCGTATCGTCCGGGTTCGACGGCGGCGTCGCCCACGGCGCGTAGGTGCGGTAATCGCCCGTGAGCACGTTCGCAAAGAGGCGCCGAATCTGATTCGGATACACCGTCGCGAAGTTCACGTTCTTGTAGCGGGAGTCGACGAAGTCTTCTTTCGAGTTCGAGATGAAGAAGTCGAACGCTTCGCCGAGGTAATACACGGCCCAGACTTTGTCGTAATAGGCACCGACCTGCGTTTGGTAGTCACCCCAGAAGTAGCCTTGTGAATAGTCGTAGTCGTTGTGCAGGTAGCGACCGTCGCCGAGGCCCACGGAGAAGTCGTAAAGGTAGACCTCCGGCAGGGGCGCCCAATCCGCGACGTAGACGTCTTCCTCTACGCCCCACGGCTGCACGCCACCGCAATACGGTGCCCAGCAATAATAGCCGGGGTCCGGGCGGGTCAGGATTCGCGCAAACAGATCGAGCGCCATCGAGCTTCCGACGGCGAGCGGACCATACGCTCCGTCCGCGAGGAACTCTTCGGTCGGTGCCGTGGGGTCGCCGTCCAACACCGCGCCGAAGAAGAACGCCTTGGCGATCATCTGCAGGTTGTCCAGATAACGCGCCTGCACGCGCCAGGTGACGTCCCCCGAATTGAATTGCACACGATTGCGGCGGAACGAATCGAAGATGTATCGATTCTCGTAAGCAGCCTCGAGGAACGCGATCTGCTCGTAGGCGTCGGCACCCGCGTCGTTGGAGAACGACGGGACATTGCCGGAGTCCGCATATTCGTCGGACGAGAACATGTATCCGCGACGAACCCGGCCCGCGGGGTCGACGGCCTTCGAGTTCACGCCCCAGCTGAACTTCGCGTAATCCGGATCCGAAGCGAAGTCGCTCATGTCGCGGTAATCGACGACATCCATCGGCGCGCCTGCGCACGACTTGCCGAGCACCGCGTCGGGGTCGTCGGTGTCGGTGCATTCACCGAGGACGTCGAACTCGCGCTGGTAGGTCGAATAGTGATGGTAGATGTACGGCTGTTCTACCGACACCGGCGGGAAATACATGACGCCGAAGAGGCCGGGGCTGACGGTGAACGCCGCGAGCTCGTACGCCTTCGCTTTGCCCGCGCCGCTGCCCGTCGTCGATACCCCCTCCCCGTTCCAGACGTCGACGAGCCCCGCATAACCGAAGCGGAGGGCCGCGCGGTCGTAGGTGCCGGCAACCAGCATGTCCTGGTTCTGGTCACCCGGATAATCCATCACGCTCGTCGTCGCGTAGCGGGAGAGGTTGTTCTCGACCTCGGCGTCGCTCATCGGGTCGCGGTAGCGAGGGCCGATGCAGCTCGCGCCGTCCGTTTCGCCGTCGACGCAATCCTCGGTAGCGGTGCCGTTGTTCGTTCGAAGTTGCCAGTAGCGTTTGTCGTAGTTGAGCGAGTCGAACGACGCGGCGAAGTTGTGCCTCAAGCCCATCGAATGGCCAATCTCGTGGGCCATGACGCCTTTGCTCGTCTCACGTCGGGCCCAGTCGTAAACCTGTTTGCGGTGCTCGTTGACCGCGTCGAGATCGGTCGGATCCGCGGGCGGCGGGAACAGCTTCTGCGCCACCTTCGCGAGGCCCAGGAGGTAATCGGGCGACGTCGCGTCGTAACGGCACGAATGCCGCGCCGCCGTCGCCAACGCGCGCGAACGTCGCTCCGCGCGACGGAATGCGGGGTTCATCTTTCGGAACGGCGACGAGCGGCGAATCGCGTCGTCCGTCGGTACCGCCGTCGGATCGTAGCCGACCGCCTGCACCATCTCCGGCGTCGCGAGGGCAGCCTCGATCGGCGTATCGCGGAGCGCCGCGACGCGCGCCGCGAGCTCGGCATTGCCGGGGCCGAGCCGGCCTTGCTCGACGAGCCCCTCGAGCCTCTGCGCGTGGCGACCAGCCGGCGGCATATGGGCCTTCGGCTTTGCCATGTTGGCGAAATACGGCTCCATCACCGACGGGTCGTACGCGCCGAAGCGCGATGCGAGCTCCTGCGAATCCATGGCGAGGTATCGCTCGGCGCTTCCGCCCGGGCGGTTCGCTTCGATCCACGACGAGACGTTCTCCCCGCCGATGAAGTCCTCGGGCGACATTTCACCATTCAAGAGCGCGAGGATGTCGACGAGGTTCGAGGCGGCGCGGTCGAGGACGTATGCCCATTGATTGACGCTGCCCGAGATCTTCTCGCCGGTGAGGACGTCCTCCGCATCCATCATGATGCCCCACGGCGACATCAGCTCGACGTCGTCGATGATGGTCATCATGTTGTACCGGAGGTCGCCGAGCCGCGGCGACGTTCCGGGCGCGCCGCACGCCTCGTGATCGTCCTCGGCGACGGGGTTGTGGCAGAGGACGAACACATCCGGCACCTCGGCGAGGGACTCGGTGCCTTTCGGCGGATCGTAGTCGTCGCTCCAATGTTCGGGCCAACCCATCTCGGCTTCGCAATTGGTCTCACCCGAGCGACGGCACTCGGCGAGACGCCCGGCGAGGATGGCGACGCGCATCGCGTGGTTCCACGCTTCGAGGGCCTCGGCCGTCCCCTCGTAGAGATCCGCGGGGAACTCTCGATTCACGTGCCAGGGGATGGCCTTGATGGTGCGGTCTCGAAGCGGGATCGTGCACTCGCCGACGACGGCGTCGCATTTCGATCCTCGACCGACGGAAGCACACTCGTCCTCCGTCCCGTCGGCGTCTTCGTCGCGATGAGGGTCGGCACCGGTGGGCGTCGTCTCGTCGCTATTGCACTCGACAGCGGGCTCCGCGTGCGAGCGCTCCCACAAGTTCCAGCGGGTCGCGAAGCGGTGCCATTCGTCGTCGACAACCCCGTAGCGCCGGTCGTAACCGAACCGGTCCCATGTGAAGTAGCCGAACATGTCCATCATCGTGCCGTCGATGGCGAGCGGCTCGTAATCGTGATCTTCGACGCGGCGGAACGATTGGCGGAGCGTGATCTCGCTCGGATTGCAATTGAGCGTCGGCCAGGATCCGATGAGCCAACAGGCGGGATAGGTGCCCCACTCGTCCTCGAGCGTCTCCGGCGAGGCGAGCGCTTTGTGCGTGACATCGAAGTACCCGTTTTCGGTGTCGAACACCGGTGCATCGGGGTGCGCCGGGTCGTTCACGTAATAGGCGACGGGGTCCCACGCGACTCCGTAATAGATGCCGAGCTGGGAGAGGGTATCGAGGTCGTACGCGTCGGTGACGAGGTTCCGCGACCAATCGACGCGGAAGTACTCGCGGTCGTTCCAAACGCGATCCGTCGTGTTCTCGACGACGACGTTCGTTTCTTCCCCGGTGGTCGGGTTGTAATCGCGCCGGATATCGAAATGGCTCTGGATCGCGAAGGCCGCGACGATCTGACCATCGGCCGTGCGGCGAACACCCTTACCATCCGTGTTCTCGACGAGCTCGTAGGTGAGCCGAGCGATGAGCATCGACTCGGTTATCTCGAATCGCACGCGCGCGACCGGCTGCGCGTCGGAGCTCGTGAACAGGCCGTCCGCACCGGCCCCGGCGGCGACATCGACCACCGTATTGCGCATGTAGAACTCGGGGTCGTCGTCGGGATCGTCGAGGTCCCCGACGAAGAAGGCTTTCGAGAGCACATCCGCTTGGACACGGTTGATCGGCTCGCGCTCTTCGGCGCACGAGGCTCCGAGCATCGAGACGATTGCGAGACCCACCGAAGGAAGCACGCGAGACAGGAACGAGCGCACCATCGGCCTATCGTCTTCAAGGTCGCGTCTCGAGGGAACTCATTTTCGTGCAGAACGCGAAGCGAACCCCCAATGGGCACCCCACCGATGGGGTGTAAGGGGCGGGGCTCGCCCGCCGTTGTGTCGAGATGCTCTCCGCCCTTATCTTTTTGGCAACATCGGGCCAGACGCCGGTCGCGGTCGATCCCGCACCACGCCCTCCTCTCGCCGTCGCGGTATCGGAGCCCGAGCTCCACAATCGCACCGCGGAGGAGCCAAAAATCGAACGGTCTCGAATCGGGGCCTGGTACGGCTGGCAAATCCTCCTGTCGAACGGCGCGGCCGACGCCTTGGCGGCGGTGGGATTTGCGCTTTGGAAGACGGATCGGGTCACCTCCTTGGGTTTCATCTTGGCCGGCATGGGCGGACGGCATTTCGGTACCCTCGGGATCCACGGAGCGCACGGCGAATGGGGCGCCGGCGGCTCGAGCATGGCCGTGAATGCGCTTGCGACGATCGGCGGCTTCAATGCCTCCGTCGTCGCCGAGTTGGATCGGTGCCCGGACGACCCCCATCCGGGACTGATGGCGCTCGGATATTTCGGGATCGTCTCCGCGGCTTCGGCGGTGGACGCAGGCCTCTATGCCTTCGAGCGCGATCATGGCGAGACGCGGGTATCCGTGGTGCCAATGGGGACGGGGGCCGCTATCGTGGGCTCGTTCTGAAACGGCTCCGCCGATTTCAGGCTACCGAGCCCATGGCCGACGATAGAAACCCCGATTCTCAGCAGGCGAGGTTCGTCATTCCGGGCCTCGCCGACCCGCTTCCCCCGGCCCAAGCCGAGGCAGCCCCGGCGCAGATTCCCGCCGAACCGGCGCCGGCCGTACCGCCCGCCATGGAAGCAGCAATGGAGGCGCCGGTGCCCGCTCCGGTCGCCGTGCCCCGAGCCGACCGCGCGCCGGACAGCACCGACGCCGTCACGGCCGCGATCAAAAGAAATCAACGGCGCGGAGCTTTGATTGCATTGGGGGTCGCAATCGTGTTGGCGCTGGGCGGCTTCGTATTGTGGCGCACGCAGCGCAGCCTTCTTCCGACGCCCGATGACCGAGCGATCGAGACGGTTCGCGAGGGCCTCGACGCTTTCGGCCACATACCGAAAGAGATGCGGCACGTCGCCGCCGCCGAGACGCTCGCCGAGTTCGAGAGCGAGCGATTGCCGAAGAGCCTGCGGACGATGCTGCTCGACGTCTCGGATGCGCGTTGGGGCGGCGGCACGATGGTCGTCGTCTTGTCCCCCATGGCGGACGGCAAGCTACGAGACGAGTGGGAGCGGGTCTGCGGTCGAGGGCCGCGTATCCTGGCCGATTTGGCCGAAATGAAGCCGCTCGAGCGCGGGGGATATCTCTACAAGAGATGCGATTGGGAGCGGTATCGCTTCCTCACGGAGGACGAAGCCGCAAAGGCGGACGCCGGCCTCCTCGTGCTCGCGTACCTCATTTACGACCACCTCGAGGAAAACCGCGCATTGATGCCGGAGGAGACGGCGCTGCTACGTCATTTGACGGCGGACACCGCGCTCATCGTGTCGGTGCCGCCGTCTTTCGAGCGCCGCTTCGAATGAATCATTCCGGCGGCGGGGGCGGCGGCGCGATGAGCTCGAGGTTCAGGCCGCCCGGATATTGGAAGCTCGTGTATTGCCCATAGCCCGACACCTGGATACCGACCGGCAACGTCGAGGTGAGGACGTGGGCGCCATTTCCCGTGTCGGCCAACGTGACGCGGGCGATGCCGAAGTCGCTCGAAATCGGCTCCGGCGAGGCGGTGATGGGGCTTCCGTCGAGCGTCACCTGTGCGCTCAGCGGCATCACGATGTCGACGTAGTTCACGTCGTAGTCGAACGGCGCGAGGAAAACGTATTTCGATCGGTATTGCTCGACCGCCGTCGCAATGCTCTGCGCCGGGTCACCGAGCGTGGAGCCCGTCGCCTCCGCGCCGACCTGGAAGAGCGCCACGGCGAACTCGTGATCGCCCGTGACCTCGAAGTTCTGACTCACCATTCCCATGTCCACGACTTGACCGGCGTTGATGGTGACCGGCGCATTGCCCGGAGCGCCCGCGGAGTACGTGAGGGTCGTGCCATCGACGTTGCCGTAGATGCGGACGACATACGGCGCGGGGCCACCGTTCGCGTGGGAGGGCGCCGTCACGAAATAGTGCTTACCGAGGGTCTCGGCCGGCAACACACTTTCCTCGATATGGTCGCAGGCGCCGTATTCATCGGGGATGTTCATGCAAGGCAGCCCGTGCACGACCTGAACCGGCTTGTCTGCTTGAACCAAAGAGCCCGAGAAGTCGCCGGTGGGGGAGCCGTAGAGTTGGACGACCTCACCACGTTGGAGGGGGAAGGTCACGGTCTGCCCGGCGCTTGCCGCATTGACCCCACCGCCCGCGATCAGGTTGCCTTGCGGGCCGAGCGTCACCGTCACATTGGTGCTGTCTTCGGTGCCCGTGACGCTGACGGTGGAGCCGATATTGGCTAGCTGCCAGCCGTGATACCCGATGACGCGGTAATTGCCAGTCAGCGCAGGTGTCGGCAAAAGCAGCGATGCGTCGTTGGAATACGAGAAGCAATCCAGGAAGCAGCCGGCCGCAGGGCACGACGACCAATCCTTCCCGGGCGGCCCGCCCTGAGGGCCGTATTCGAGCGCGTTGAACTGATAGACCGTGACGGGTATCGAGCTCGTGAGGTGATAAGCGCCGCCGGTCGAGCGAACGCTCGCGTTGAGCGGGGTCGCCGAGCCGCATGCGTCGGCGTCGGGCCCTTTGAGCTCGGGAATCCAGGGGAGGTAAAGCGTGGCCGTCGAGTTCGGCGCCACGGTCGCAGTCGTCACCGACCCGCCGTTGCGGTCGACCGTGACCTCAGCCGGCTGATCACCCGCGTTCGCGACGACGACCGCGAAGTCGAAGATCGACCACACGTTGTTCGCCGTGACGGTCGGCCAGAACTCACAACCGAGGTAAGTCTTGGCGTTTTTGGCCTGCTCGCAGGTCTTGGGATCGCCGCCGACGGGTGCACCGCCGCCCTCGCTCCCGCCGCCGGTCATGAACTCGCCTGTCGAGCCCCCGGCATTGCCATTGCCCGATCCCGACCCGCCGCTGTTGTTGCCGCCGTCCTCCGTCGTATTGCCAGCACCGCAATCGCCGCACCCGGCGAGGAGCAGGAAGGTGGAAAGGAAATATCGCGACCGGCCAGGAAGGAAGGAACGCATGTCCTATTCTGGGGGAGAAGCGAGACGCTCCGCTACCCACAACGGACATCCGACGGCAGACATCCGCCAACTAAGTGCGCTGTCAGCATGGACATCGCGATATCCATGCTGCCGCAGATCCGCCTGTCAGGCCGAGGACTTAGAGCGTGTACCGAGCGCGCGCGAACGTGAGCGACCCGCCGGCCGCGGGGTCGCCGAACTTCGTATAGGACTTGCCGATGTTGAAGAGCGCGCCGAGGCCGAGCTCGAGGCCGTTGCCGAAGTTGTAGGAGAACTCCGGGAAGATCGCGGCGGAGAAGCCCTCCGGGGTGAACCAGTCGAGCTTCCTTTCGACGCGCACGCCGTCGAGGACGGTGGATTCGATGTAGCCGCTCATCTCGAGGATCGCGAAGAGCCGCGCGAGCGCTTGGTCGTCGAGGAACTTCACGTCCATGCCGATGACCCAATAGTCGCCCTGGCGCGGTCGCAGGATCTCGTGCGCGCATTGGCTGCCGTCCTGCGCGAGGGCGCAGGGAGCGAGCGTCGCGAGGTCGGCTCGATCGCCCACGGTGTCGCCGAGGCGCGGCGTTCGGCCCTCGAACATCCAATCACCCGCGCCGTACTCGTCGACGAAGCCGTGGACCCACATCGTGTTGACGTAGAGGTGTTGCCCGAAGGTGTAGTCGAGGCCGAGCGTCCACTTCAAATAGGGCTGGTCGCTGACGACGAGCGGACGCTTGCCACCCGGCTTGCCATCACCGTCGTAGTCGTATTCGCCTTCGGGGATCGAGAAGCCGCCGAGCGAGATCGCATCGTTGCTCAGGATCATTTCCGCCTCTTGCGGGACCACGAGCGCGCCCTCGAGTCGATAGCCGATGCCGCCGATGTTCGGATCGACCGCCTTGAACGGGTTGAACTCACCCGCGAGGTTCAGGCCGTAGACGTGCATCTTCGGGAAATGGAGCGTCGTATCGGTGAGAAGCGCGCCGTTCGAGCAATTGCCCTTCTCGGTACAGATGGGCGTATCGCTCTGTCGAGTGTGGTTCTTGAGCGGTACGGGGAAGTCGGTGCGACCGTTGTAGTAGGACAGCGACCAATCCTGCTCCCCCACGGTGCCGCCCATCTTGAAGCCGACCTGCATGTTCTCGAATTCGGGCTCGGGCTGGATGACCGTCACGGTGTCGACGGCGGTCGGCGTCTTGAGCGCGCCGAGCGCGACCGAGCGCTCCGTGTTGATGCGCCAGCGAAGCTTGTCGTCGATGATCGGGATTCGATCGAGCGCCAGCAGCTGAAGCTGGGAGCTGACCGGTAGACGCGCGGCTTTGAAGAGCGGCACGAGGACGCCCTGGAGGCTGAACTCGTCGGTGACCCAGAAGTCGCCGCGAATCATGAAGTTGCCCTGCTGCTTGCCGAAGAGCAGCGGGTCGATGAGGTCCTCGGGGTTGAGGTTGTTCGTCGGGTTGAACTGATCGCCGACGCCCCATTGCACGATCTGTTGGCCGACGCGGATCTGGAACCCGTCGACGAGCAGATCCTTCACCTGGACGTAGAGCTCGTTGATGTCGATGCGGTAGGGCTGCAGCTGCTCGATCTCGGTGAGGCCTTCGAGACCGTCGATCTGGCTCTGGTAGCCGAAGAGGACGAGGTCGGCCTGAGCGACAGCGCGCAGATTCTCCCAGCCGACGGAGAGCTTGGTGCCGAGGATATTCTGATTGCGCTCGACGCCTTGCTCGAGCGTGCGCTTCGTGAACACATCGCCGAGCGACTCGTCCTCGAGCCGAAAGCGAAAGTCGCTCTCGATCTTGATCTGCTTCTCCCACTGCGGGCCGTCCTGCGCGGAGGCGACGGACGTGAACGAGGCGAGGCAAGCGAGCGGCGCAAGCGTAAACGCGAGCGTACGGAAGCGAGAACAGCGCATGTCTCGCGGAGGCTACCAAAACGAGCCACTACTTCGCGAATCTTGCGGTCCAACGGTCAACGGATCCAAACGAGCGAAGGCGCGAAGATCACTTCGCGCCTTCGTCGCCCGCCGAACCTCGGACCTTCGCGCCCCCTGAATCACGCCGCTCAGCGCGATGCGTCAGCTGTCAGCTGCCCTCTTCGAGAGCGCGCTTCGTGAACCGCGAATCCGGGATGTCGTGATTCACCTTCCAGGCTTTGCGGACGAGCGTGGTCGACTGGTTGTTCTTCGTGTGGTCGACCATCTTCAGCTCGGTCGGCGAGCAGAACTCTTTTTCGCAGGTGTAGTTGGTGCGCGTCTCCGTTTTTACGTGCGTGCCCGAGTCGGAGAAGTACTTGAGCTCGGTCGGGAGCATCCGCGCCTTCTCGACCGTCATCTCCACCTTCGCGTAAGGCGCCTCGCTGTCCTTCTTCGCGGTCATGTTGATCTTCATGACCTTGCCGTCGTCGCTCGCGACGGTGCCGGTGTACATCTTCGAGTAGCTGGTGATCGACATCTCGTCCTGGGCGAAGTTCATGCCCATGAAGCCCTGGTCGGTCACGTGGCTCGCAATGCGGCGCACCTTCTTGAAGGCCGGCAGGTAGACGTACATCTGCGATGGCGAAAGGACGAGCACCTTGGTGCCCTTCACGTCACTGGGCGCGAGAAACTCGCTGAAGCGTTTGTCGCCCTTCATGTAGACGGCGAGCGACAGCTTGCGGTCCGACTTGTCCGGCGTCCTGATGGTGCCGTCGTACTCGAAGTACTGCGTCTTCGCCTTGAAGACGGCGCCGTCCACGGCAGCGATGGCCTTGTCACCCTTCTCGTCGGCGTGCGCCTCGGAAGGCAGCATCGCGCCACCCACGAGCGCGCTCAGGCCGATGAACCCCGCAGCAAGGACCTGTCGCCGGCCCGGCCCATTGGAAGCGTCACGCTTCATGCCCGAATCCTCCTCGTTGAACCACGCACAGCAATAACGGAGCCGCCGAGCGAAGAAAAGGCGGCAAGACGATCGCGTCGCCGACGCGTTTGACGGGCGCCGCCGCGCTTTATTGAAGACGAGAGAAGGGACGCCAAGAGCGCCAAGGGCAAAGAAGGAAGAAGAGGGTGGATAAAGGACGAGAAAAACCTCTGACTCCTCTTCCTCTCTCTTTCCTTGGCGCCCTTGGCGACCCCTCTCGTGGGTTTCGAACGACGCCCTCAGCCGGGGCGGCCTTCGGGGGTGCCGGAGTCGATCGCGGGGTCTTCTTCGGGTTGCTCGACGGGCGCCGGGACTGGGGCGTAGTGGCGGCGGCGCGCTAGGAGCGGGCAGATGATGAAGGTCGCGAGGGCGGCTGCGATCATCGCGGCCGCGGTCAGGCCACCGACGTTTTGCAGCGGGCGCGCGTCGCCGAGGGTGAGCACGAAAAAGCCGATCGCGACCATGATCGCGTTGGTCCAGATGCCGGCGCCGTTCTCCATCGAGGCGGCGGCAGCAGCGCGCTCCAGCGAGGCCTTCGCCGGGACCGACCACGACCAGAGGTATTGCACGGCGTAGTCGTCGCCCGCGCCGATAATCAGGCTCGCGAGCATCGACGTGCCGATATCGAGGTGAACGCCGATGAGGCCCATGCCGCCGTACATGACGAGCAGCGTGAGCAGCGTCGGGATCGACGAGAGCAGTCCCGTCGACAGCGAACGGAAGAGCAGCGCCTTCAGGCCGATGACGAGCACGAGCGCGAACCAGAGGCTGTTCCACTGGTTGTTGAACACGCTCTGTGACAGGCCCCGGTACAGAACGGGCAGGCCGGTGACGAGCGGCTTGAGCGCGACCTTTTCGCCCGTGCTCTCCGAGGGCGGAAGCAACACGCGGCTCGTGTCGAGATCGAGCAGGGAGTGACCGATAAAGGTCCGAAGCCGCTCACCGCGCGGCCCCTCGGGGATCGCGAGACCGCCCTCGGCGACGACGTGATCCGACAGAGCCTTGGCGCGCGACAACGTCCAGAAGTCGGGGACGTTCTGCTCGAGGGTGACCGAGATGTTGTCGACGTCGCCGTCGCTCGGCTCGCGCTCGAGGACGCCGCCGATCGCGACCGGAACCTTGGCGCGCCACGCTTTTCGCGCGGCTTCTTCGCTCGGAGGAGCGCCGAGCGCGGCGACCGCTTTCGCGATGCGATGGGTCGCGTCCCCGTCCGGGTGATCCGGCGTTTTCGGGATCGGGTCATCGAACGCGTCGCTCTTCATGAAGGTGACGATCGCGTCTTCGATCACCTTGGCCGCGGGCTCGGGCGGGCCCATCTCGAGAGCGGCGCGGAGCTTGTCGGGGGACTCGACGCGCGTGCCGAATTGAACCGCGAGCGCGCCCACGTGGGCCGCGACGATCTCCGCGCGGTGACGTCGCTCGGCGTCGGACGTGGCCGACGGCGCTCCCGGACGGATCTCCGAGACCGCGAGATCACCGGGCAACGTCTCGGCGGTGATGCGCTCGATCTCGCGAAGGATCGCCTCGACCTCGACGGCGCGCGCCGGCATGACCTTCACGTGCATCATCGCGAACTTGCGGTCGTCCGTGATGGTCTGCGAGATGATGCGCTTGCCGGTGACGAGGCTGTACAGCTGCCGCACGCCGTCGGCGGTGTCGGGGATGCGCCGCACCTTCTCGCCCATCGCCTCGTTGATCTGCGCGATGACCGAAGCGACGTGTTGAACGCTGCTGACGCCTTCCACGGTCGAGATGCGATCACCGAGCAGCTGGAGCTCGCGAAGGACGGCCGGGTCCGTCATGTCGCCTTCGACCTGGATTTGGATGAACTGCGCGCCGCCGAAGTCGCGCTGCATGAAGTCGAACGCCTCGTCCGGGGGGCTACCCTCGTCGAAGAAAGCCGCCGTATCCATGCGAGAATCGACGCGGCTCGCGTACACCGTGGAGCCGGCCACGACGAGGACCGTGGCGATGCCGACCGCGAGGCGGTTTCGTTGCACCCAAACGGAAAGCCGCGCCATCCAGTCGCTGACCCAGACGAGCGTCGGACCGACGCGGCCACGCACCGGCGAGATGACGATGACCGCCGGAATGAAGGTCATCGCGAGCACCAGCGCGACGGTGAGGCCGAGCGCGGTGTAGATGCCGAAGGTGCGCATCGGCTTGATGTCCATCATCACGAAGGACAGGAGGCCGAACACCGTCGTGAGACCGCTGCCGAGAATGCTCGGCCCGACGTCTTCGATCGCCAGGCGCATCGCCTCTTCGCGGGCGAGCGGCGTCGTGCCGCTGCGGATCTGTGCGAGCGAATAGAAGCGTGTCAGCAGGTGGACGCCGTACGCGCTGCCGAGGGCGAACAGGATGACCGGCATCGAGCCGAGAACGATGTTCGTGTGAACGCCGGAAAAGCCCATGATTCCGAGCGGAATCACGATGCCGAGCAGCGTCGACAACAGCGATAGGCCGGTACCCAGGAGATCGCGGAACGACAACAGGACGATGAGCGCAATCGCGAGACACGCGAACGGCGCGAGCGTCTTCAGGTCGTTCTGGGTGACGTCGTAGATGTACGTCGAGATGAACGGCGCCCCGCCCCAGTACTTCTTTTCCTTGGGGAAGAGCTCGTTGACGAGGTCGCTGACCTTCTTCGCGGTGACGCGCGGCTGAACGCCCGGCGTCGCGAAGCAATAGAGCATGACGCCCCGGCCATCTTTGGAGACGAGGGTGCCGACGATGTGATCGCGCGAAAGGACCTTCTCCCGAAGGGCCTCGCGCTCGGTGTCGTTCGTCGGCATCTCCCGGACGAGGTAGTCGAGCTCGACCTTGCCGCCGGCTTTGTCCTCCGCGAAGTCTTCGACGCTCGTGATGCTGAGCGCGTATTCGATGCCGTTCGTTTCGTTGAGCCGCTTCGTAAGCGTCTGTAGCCGCTGGAGAAAATCGGACTGAAAGACGTCGTCCGTCTCGATCCCGACGAGGGCGACGTCCATGCTGCCGAAGCGCTCGCTCACCTCGTAGAAGCCGTCGACTTCGGGGTTCGATCGCGGCAAAAACGCGAGGATGTCATCGTCTTGGACGACGCGGTTCGCATACAGCGCCGCCGCCGCCGACAGGCCGAGGACGACCACGACGACCACCCACGCGACGCTTCGCCGGACGATGAACCGCGCGAAAGCCTTCATCGAAATACGCTCGCGAGCATCATTCGGTAGGTCGACCTCATCCGACGAGCAGGGTCGCGGTGCCGCGCTGTTTGCCCCGAAGCTCTTTCACCTGAATCTGGTAGAGGCCCTTCGAGGACGGGACGAACTCGACCGGGGGGGCGCTCTGCGGAAGGCCGGTCGGAAGCTCGCCGAGGACACGTTGAACGATCTTCAGCCCGGCGGGCGATTGAATCACGACCTCGATGGGCGGAACCGGATCGTCGATGGCGTGAAAGACGAGCGCGACGCGGTCCCCGATCGTGCAGGTCACGTCGCCGTGAAGCATCGTCTCTATCTCGCCCTGGCTCTCGATTCGGCGTGACATCTTGGGGCACAAAAGGGTGGAGCAAACCGCCCAGTTTGTACAGCCTTTGCGCGGCCGGCCGTGCTACTTCGTAAGCTGTGAATGGAGGGTCCGTGCGCTCGGATTCAGGAAACGACGTCGTCATTACGGGCGTCGGGGTGTGCTGCAACATGGGGGACGACCTGCCGGAGATCCTCGATCGGCTTCGCGAAGGTCGAAACGTTCCATTCGAACGCTGGCAGGTCGCCCTGGACCTTCAGGCCCGCTGCCAAGTCATCGGGCGATACCATGGCGACGTCTCGGATGCGGCGCTCGGCATCAGCAAAAAGCTGTCACGCTTCATGGGCCGCGGATCGCGCGTCGCGTTGAAGTCTGCGCAGCATGCGATCACGCAAAGCGGGATCTTCGAGTCGAGCCTGCCGCACCTCGCGCGGCGCGAGGTCGCCGTCGTTTACGGCTCCGGAACGGGCGACGTCGACACGCACATCGAGGTGCGTCGGAAGCTCGACGAGACGAGCGACGTGAAGAGGGTGAGCCCGACCGTCATCCCGCGGCTCATGGCATCGACCGTCTCCGCGAACCTCGTGAACGTGCTGCGCACGTCGGGCCCGTCGTTCACCGCGACCGCGGCTTGCTCCGGTGGGGCCTACAACCTTCTGCTCGCGAGCTCGCTCATCCAGAGCGGCCACGCGAAGGCAGCGATCGCAGGCGGCGTCGAGGTTTGCGACCCGCATTTCTTCGCCGGGTTCGACGCGATGGGCGCGTACAACGGACGTGACAACGATCGCCCCGAGCGCGCGAGCCGACCCTACGCTGCCGATCGCGCCGGGTTCATCTTCAGCGAGGGCGCGGGCACGGTGATCCTGGAGCGGCGCGCCGACGCCGACGCACGCGGTGCGAAGGTCCTCGGAGTGCTCCGCGGCTTCGGGATTTCGAGCGACGGCCAAGGCGAAATGGTCGCGCCGGCTCGAAGCGGCGCCGTCGCTTCGATGGCGATGGCGCTCGAACGAACGGGCGTCGAACCGGACGCCATCGGCTACGTGAACACGCACGGCACCTCCACGCCGCTCGGCGACGTGAGCGAGGTCAAAGCGATCCGCGAAGTGTTCGGTGATCGTCGCGTGCTCTATTCGTCGACGAAGGGGTACACGGGCCACACGATCTCTGCGGCCGGCGTCATCGAGGCCATCTTCACGCTCGAGATGATCCGCGGCGGTTGGGTCGCCCCCAGCGTGAACGCCGAACCGCTCGACCCCGAGGTGACCGATTTTCCGCCGGTCGTCGCCCCGACGAAGGCCGAGCTGAGCTACGCAATTTCGAACTCGTTCGGATTTGGCGGGACGAACGCGACGTTGGTGCTCTCGCGCGATTGAGATGAGGACGATGGTCGACGTCGAGTGGCGGAGCGTCCGAAGGGCGCTCGGTGCCTTCCTCGTCGACGGCTTCTTCACGAACGGCTCACGCCTCGCGAAGCTACACCCGCTCGCTCGACCCGAGCGCCACGGCGTCGAGCTCGTCGCCGACGTCGCGTACGGCGCCTCGGGGCGCAGCGAGCACCTCCTCGACGTCTACCGTCCGATCGATGGCGCGGCACATGACGGCCTGCGCGCGCGGCACGCGCGGTCGGGCGCGCGGCCGGTCGTCCTCTACGTGCACGGCGGCGGCTTTCGCATTCTGTCGAAGGAGTCGCACTTCTTGATGGCGCTCGCGTTCGCGCGGCGCGGATATGTCGTCTTCAACATCAACTACCGCCTCGCGCCGAAACACCCTTATCCCGCGGCGATCGAGGATTGCGCCGATGCGTATGCTTGGGTCGTCGAGAACGCGGCGCGCTTCGGCGGGGACCCTTCACGCATTCTCCTCGCGGGGGAGAGCGCCGGCGCGAATCTCGTCACGTCGATGACGGTCGCCGCTGCCTACGATCGGCCCGAGCCATATGCACGGCGCATCCTCGAGACCGGCATCGTGCCGAAGGCGACGATCCCCGCATGCGGCATTCTTCAAGTGTCCGACGTCGAACGGCTCGCGCGGCGACGACGGATCTCACCGTTCATCTTGGATCGCCTGCTCGAGGTCTCGACGGTGTACCTGCCCCTCGGTTCGGCGGCGGGTGCGTGCGAGCTCGCGGACCCGCTGTGCATCATCGAGCGAAGCGGCCCGCCCGCACGCGCGCTGCCCCCGTTCTTCATCCCTTGCGGGACGAAAGACCCGCTGCTCGACGACACCCGACGGCTCGGCAAGGCACTGGCGACCATCGGCGTCCGCGCCGACGTGCGGATCTATCCCGGAGAGCCGCACGCATTTCACGCGCTGATGTGGCGTCCACACGCGCGAAAATGCTGGGCCGAGACGTATGCGTTCCTCGACGAAGTGCTCGACTGAGCCGCGCCGGGGGTCGAAAGACGGCGGGGGAAAATTTGTCCGTTCGGAGCGGCGTATGGCTTGCTATGTGCGTGCACACGCCCCGTTTCCTGAAATGGATGCTCGCCGCCGCCATCGCGCTCTCCCCGTGGATGGCTTCGCGTGACGCCCACGCCGTCGAGGACAGCGAGCCGCTCGCCGAAGAAGAAGAGGTCGCGCCGCCGGCCAAGAGCGAGGACGAGGCGCCGGTGAAGAAAAAGGCGTCGAAGCCCGCCAAGAAGGACGCGAAGAAGGGGCGCGCCAAGCGCCCCGGCGGGTCGAAGGTCGCCTCGACGTCGAAGAAGACGAAGAAGAAGATCGCGGCCAAGAAGGACGACCGGAAGAAGCACGATTCGAAGAAGGACGTGCGCAAGAAGGACGCAAAGGACGTCGAGGAACGTGACGACCGTGTCGCGTCCGCGGACGAAAAGAAGGACAAGAAGGTCGTCTCGCTCTCGAAGACGGTGCGTCGCAAGAAAGCGAAGAAGTAGTCGCCGAATCGAAGAGAGCAGACCTCGCGGGCCCGATATCGGGCCCGTTCGTCATTTCCGGCCATCGATCACTTTCTGCCCATCCATCATGGAGTGCGGTCCGAAGACATCATCCGCTCGGCATCACGATAGCCACCTAATCCTCCTTGCTATTTGCAGGCGGATCGCTTCGCCTGTTGTCCTGGAGGATCGACTATGCCGTCCGAGGAGAACGAGGTCGTCGACGTCGTCATCGTGGGTGCAGGCTTCACGGGTATCTCCGCCGCGCGAGAGCTCGCCGATCTCGGCGTGAGCTTCCGGGTGCTGGACAGCTTCAGCGATCACCTGGGCGGGCGAGCCTACAGCTACGACCCGGGCGCGCCCCCGAGCGCGAACCTGCGGTTCGACCACGGCGCCGAATACATCGGGGATACGCAAAACGAGATCATGCAGCTCATCAAAGAGCTGCTGCCGGCCGATTGCCTGGTGAACGGCGCGCACATGCGCCACCCCTACCCGTCTCAAATCATGATCCTCGCCGGGGAGCGGTATGTCTTCCGGCTCGATCAAAGCTTGTTCGGGATTACCGGTATCCCGCCGCAGATCGGCATCATCTCCGCGCTCGGCGTCATCGGCTTGCTCGCCGAGATGACGTTGGTCGAAATGCAGGTGAACGTCCTCGAGCCGTGGAAAGCCTCGGACGAAATGCTCGAGCTCGACCAAATCTCGATATGGGATTGGCTCGGCCAGAAAGAGTGGGTCAACCCGACGGTGAAGGACCTCATGCGCATCAGCATCGAGGCCCTCCTTTCGATCGAGCCGAGCGAGATATCCCCGCTTTACCTTCTTTGGTACACCGCGTGTAACAACGGCCTCATCACCGAGGTGAACGACGACGCCGGCGGCCCGCAGCAATATTGGCTCAAATGCGGGATGAGCGAGCTCGCGGAGCGCTTTGCCGATCCGATTCGGGATCACATTCGACAGGGCGTGCGCGTCTCGAAGATCGATTTGACCGGAGAGCTCGTGAAGGTGACGACGAGCACCGGCGAGGAGCTTCGCGCAAAGAAGGTGCTGGTCGCGACGTCACCACACTCGGCCGGCCGGATCGAATACGCACCCGAGCCGTCCTCGGCGCGTCGAGCGCTCATGAACATGCCCATGGGCCGGACGCTCAAATGCCAAGTCTTCTACAAGTCGCAATGGTGGCGCGACAGCAACGGGACGCACTTCAACGGATATGCCGGCGGCGCCAACTACCCTGTGCTCTGGGTCATGGATAATTCGCCGCTGCCCGGCGTCGACGACAAGACGCACGTGCTCATGACGTTCACCGTCGGTGCGCAGCTCGACGCCCTCGGCCCGAACCCGAGCGAGGAACAAATCATCACGCACGTCACCGGTGCGCTGCGCGACATGTTCGACGACGATCGGGCGCTCGCCGGGTCCGACGAATACGTCGGGCTGCGCTGGTATCGGTGGGACTCGAACGAGAAGTTCGTGGGTGGTGGACCGAACACGGTCTTCAAGGTCGGCGCGCTGACGGGCGACCCGGGGAAGATCATGAATCAACATTGGGACGACAAGGTGTTCTTCGCTTCGGCGGAGAACGCGCGCAACCTATCGCCCCGATCGAAGTCGCCCCATTACGACCTCTTCAACGACGACAACGTCCCCAAGTACACGAAAGACGGCATCCTTCTTTCGAGCTCGAAGCCGCCTTTCACCACCAACTATTCGGATTACCGCCAGAGCCTCGGCTACATGGACGGAGCGATCATCTCCGGCCGGTACGTCGCAAACGAGCTGGCCGACAGCCTCGGTCGGAAGAACCACCTGCGCGCGTACGCGCCCGCGGCGAAACCGGCGGCGGCGCCCCCGCCTTGTGAGGACAAACCGCTCAACGAAGTGCTGGGTGTCCTCGAGTCACTGAAGAAGGACATCGACGCGCTGTCGCACGACGACGTGCGCGCCTGGCAAGAGCGCGGCGCGGGGCCGAGGGGCTATGTGGCGTGGTTGCAGCAGTCGCTCACCAAGGCGCTCGAAGGCGACGACGCGAAAGCGGCTGACCGCGTGAAACGCCTCACCAAGCTTCGCGACTTCGCCGCGACCGCCGTGATGACGATGCAACCGAGCGCGAAGGACGCCGACAAAGAGCCTTCGCTGCTCACGCGGATCCGCGGAGCATTCGACGACGCGGACTCGCTGCTGCGAAAGAAGCTCGGGTTGTAATCGCGGGGGCGCCCGCGGAGACGGCGCGAGGGGAGTGGTCAGCGATCGGTCCAGCTGAGCTCGCAGACCATCGTCCCCTCGCCGCTGCCCCCGCCGGAGATGATGCGCGCGGACGGCGACTTGCCGCCGCAAAGCTCGATGAGGACCTCGGTGCTGCCGAGGATGTCCTCCCAGACGCCGCGGCTCGATCCCTCGCAACCGCCGTACTTCACGCGCGCGAATCCCTTGCGATTTTCTTCGATGTGGACCGTTCCGGTCTCGCAGAAGAGCGTGAAGATGCGGCCGAGCTGCTTCACCATCGTCTCGGGCGACAGGAACTTGAGGATGAAACGGTAGAGCGTCGTCACGTCGTGACGCGTCGCCGTTCTGCCGATCTCGCGCGAGATCTCCGGCCCGTACGTCAGCTGCGCGGCCGTGTGCAAAGAGGCGAACCACTCCATCGGGTACCAGCCGACCGTGAGGATCTCTTTGTGTCTGAGGGCGTGCGCTACCTCGGGGGGAACACCGGGAAAGAGCCGCTCGATCGCGCCGTCTCCCTTGAGCTCAGTCAGCGTGCGCTCGAACGCCACCATGCTCAAACCCTTGACGCGAACGCTCATCAATGTGCCTCGAACCTCGCAGGACACTACAGACCTGCCAGATGCGTCAAGATGATCGGCCGTCTCGCGGAGCGTGGGAGTGACGCGGTGATGCGCGCGCGGCAGGCTATGTTTTCCCGGGTTCGCCGCCGGCGAACCGAGGCTCTCACGAATACCTACCGCGGGACCTTTTACGGTCTCTTTACGCGCCCACCAGGAAGTCTTGTCGTACATCGGCGATCGCTTTCACGGCCAGCACGGCTCGTGCAGCCCCTCACACCGGTGTCGGATCGGTCGTAAACGCTCTTAACCCCCTCGCCGTCGTCCGGGCCCATCGCAGCCGGCGCGGACGACCTGCCGACATCGGCTGGCATCGGCGCATGCTCTCGCCGCGACGTGCGCCGAGTGGTACGAGGCGTGCCGATCGTGAGCACGCTCGAGCACGAAATCACCACCGCGAGCGGCGTGCGCCGAGCGGTCGCAGCCCTCCAAGAGGAGGTCGCGGCGGCTGTTTCGTCGGGGGCGGATTATCGTGCGTGCCGAGCGAAGCTCGACCAGCTGCGCGACACCTATCGCCGCGACGCGGGGCTGTTCGACGGCGAGATGCTGACGCTCCTGCGTGGTCTCGCGAAGGAGCTGCAGCGGCCGCCGAAAAATCGCCCCACCGCCGAGCAGGTCCTCAAGGAGACGTTCGGCTACGACCACTTCCGCAAGGGGCAGCGCGAGATCATCGACGCCGTGCTCGCGGGTCGCGACTGCATCGGCATCATGCCGACCGGCGCCGGCAAGTCGCTGACGTATCAGATCCCGGCGCGCGTGCTCGGGGGCACGACCCTCGTCGTCTCGCCGCTCATCGCCCTGATGAAAGACCAGGTCGACGCGCTGACGAGCTTCGGCGTCCCGGCGACGTACCTCAACTCGAGCCTCTCCGCCGAGGATCGCGCCGAGAAGATGGCGCAGATCGAGGCCGGCAAGATCGAGCTCGTGTACGTCGCACCGGAAGGCCTCCAGGCTTCGGCGGGACGTGTCCTTTCGCGCATCGACCTCCGGCTCGTCGCGGTCGACGAGGCGCATTGCATCAGCCAGTGGGGCCACGATTTCCGCCCGGCGTATCGAAACCTCGCCGGCTTGAAGCGGCGCTTTCCGGCGGTACCGATCCTCGCGCTCACCGCGACCGCGACCGACGCGGTGACGGCCGACATCCTGGCGCAGCTCGGGATGCGCGCACCGGCGATCCAACGCGGCTCGTTCTTCCGCCCGAACTTGCACATCCACGTCTTCAAGAAGGGCGGAGACGTCGGGGGCAAACGGATCCCGCCGGTGCGCGACGCGATCCTGCAAGTGATTCGCGCGCGCGCCGGCGACAGCGGCATCGTGTATTGCCTGTCGCGCAACAACGTCGAGAGCACGTGCGAATACCTGCGCGAGAACGGCGTCCGCGCGGCGCCCTACCACGCGGGGATGGAGCCCGAGCGGCGCGCGCGCACGCAGGACGAGTTTCGAAACGACAAGATCGACGTCGTCGTCGCGACGATCGCGTTCGGCATGGGCATCGACAAGAGCAACGTCCGCTACGTCGTGCACCGCGACATGCCGCGATCGATCGAAGGCTATTACCAAGAGATCGGTCGCGCCGGGCGCGACGGGATGCCCAGCGACTGCGTGATGTTTTATTCGTGGTCGGAGGTCGTCGCGTACGACCGAATGACCTCCGACGCATCCGACGAGGTCGCGATGCGCGCGGCGGCCCAGGCACGCGAGATGTACCGCTTCTCCGAGCGGCAAGGGTGCCGGCATCAAGCAGTCGTCGGGTATTTCGGTGAGGACATCGAGCCCTGCGGCGAATCGTGCGACGTGTGCGGCGCGCCGAATCCGCTCGCGACACGACATTCGAAAGGCCGCCGCTCGACTTCCGTCGCATCGGAGCCCACATCCGGACGCGAAGAAGAGCTGCTGGTCCTGCTCAAGTCGCTTCGTCGCCATTTGGCCGAAGCGAAGGGCGTCCCCGCGTACGTCGTTTTCAGCGACGCGACGCTCGCCGACATGGTGAAGCGCCACCCGACGACCGAGGCGGAGATGCTCGACGTGAGCGGCGTCGGGCCACGCAAGCTCGAGGCGTACGGAGACGCATTTTTGCGCGTGTTGCGAGAGGAGAAGCGCGGGCGATGACGACGCGAGGACGAGGCGAAGCATGAGCGAGGTGCTCTACGCGCGCCTGCAAATGGCCTATTCGCTCGGCTTTCACATCGTGTTCGCTGCCATCGGCATCGCGATGCCGGTCCTCATGGTGATCGCGGAGGTGATGTGGCTCCGCACGAAAGAGGACGAGTACCTGAAGCTCGCGAAGCGCTGGGCGAAGGGGACGGCCGTCTTCTTCGCGGTCGGCGCGGTCTCCGGCACGGTGCTCTCGTTCGAGCTCGGCCTGCTGTTTCCGAATTTCATGAAACACGCGGGGCCGCTCGTCGGTCTGCCATTCTCGCTCGAAGGTTTCGCGTTCTTCACCGAGGCGATCTTTCTCGGCGTGTACCTCTACGGTTGGGACAAGGTTCATCGCTGGGCACATGTCGGCGCCGGCGTCGTCGTCGCGCTGAGCGGAACGTTGTCCGCGGTGTTCGTCACGTTCGTGAACGCCTGGATGAATGCACCCACCGGGTTTCGAGTCGACAACGGCGCGCTCGTCGACATCGATCCGATTGCCGCGATGGCCTCGCCGTTCGCGTTCCACGAGATCCTGCACACGGTGCTCGCCGCGTACATGGCGACCACGCTCGCGGTCGGCGCCATCCACGCGTTCGGGCTCTTGCGGAAGCCGGGCTCGACCTTCCACAAGCGCGCGCTCACGATCGCGTTGGTCGTGACGATCCCGGTGTCGCTCGCGCAACCGCTCGTCGGTCACCACGCCGGGCAGGTGGTCGCGGAGCACCAGCCGCTGAAGCTCGCTTCGATGGAGCAGCTCGAGAAGACGCAGCCCGGCGCACCGATCGAGGTCGGGCCCGTGAAGATCCCCGGGCTCCTCTCGTTCATGGCGTTCAACGACTTCGACGCGACGGTCACCGGTTTAGAGGAATTCCCGCCGGAGGATCGCCCGCACCCGATCGTCAAACCGTCGTTTCAGATCATGGTCGGGCTCGGAACGGCTGCTGCTGCCTACGCGGCCTTCACGATGCTGTTCTTTCTCCGAAAGCGGACCATCCCCGATAACCGCTGGTGGCTCCGAGGCACCGTGGCGCTCGGCCCCGCGGGCGTCATCGCGATGGAGGCCGGCTGGATCGTGACGGAGGTCGGCCGCCAGCCGTGGACCATCTACGGCGTGATGCGTACGTCGGAAGCTGCGACGCCGGTGACCGGGCTCTGGCTGCCCTTCGTGATCTTCGGGCTCGTGTACGCAGGCCTCGCGGTGATCGTCACCGGCGTGCTCGTGCGGCAGGTGCGTGAGACGACGGAGCCTTCGTGATGGGGCTACCCGAGATCTTCGCCGGCCTCATCCTGATCGCGCTCGTCCTCTACGCCGTGCTGGGTGGCGCGGACTTCGGCGGCGGCGTCTGGGATTTGGTCGCGACCGGCCCGCGCGCGAAAGAGCAGCGCGCCCTGATCGAGCGGGCGATCGCGCCGGTGTGGGAGGCGAACCACGTCTGGCTCATCCTGGCGGTGGTGCTGCTGTTCACCGCATTTCCACCGGCATTTTCGACGCTCGCGATCGAGTACCACGTGCCGCTCGTCATCCTGCTCGTCGGGATCGTCTTTCGCGGATCCGCGTTCGTCTTTCGCCAATACGGGGGCGGGGGCGAGGAAGCGACGGCGCGGTGGGGTCGAGTCTTCGCGATCGCGAGCACCGTGACGCCGGTGTTCATCGGCATCACCGTCGGAGCAGTCACCGCGATCGACCTGCCGACCAACGAGTTGCGCGTTCCGTCGACGTACGACACGAGCTGGCTGCGGCCCTTCCCCATCCTCGTCGGCCTCTTCACCCTCGCGCAGTTCGCGTTCGTCGCTGCCGTGTATCTGACGAACGAAGCGGAAACGCCGGAGCTTCAGAACGACTTTCGATGGCGCGGGATCGGCGCGAGCCTCGTTTCGGGCGTCCTCGCGGGTGCATCGGCGCTGACGGCCGGTCCGAGCACCGCGCATTTCTCGTCGCGTCTCATCGGTTCGACATGGACGGCGCCGCTTGCCGTTTTGACGACGGTGTCCGCGGTGGGCGCGATCGTGTGTCTGCAGGCGCGCCGTTACAGGGTCGCGCGTGTGCTCGCAGTGGCGCAGGTCGCGCTCGTCATCGCGGGTTGGGGCGCGGCGCAATATCCCTATCTGATCGGCCCGTCGCTCACCGTGCAGGAGGCTGCAGCGCCTCCGGCCACGCTGAAGGTCGTGTGGCCGGTGCTGATTGCAGGCTCGGTCCTGCTGCTGCCGTCGCTCTATTGGATGTTGCGCGTGTTCAAACGGCCTGCGTCGCGCTGAGACGCGCGCGCCAACAGGGAATCACTGCACGGCGTCGACGAGCCAGCCGTGACCGGCGACGAGGACTTCCTCGGGGCTCGAGCCGCCTTGCTTCGACGGGCCGCTGGCCCAGCCGTTCGACCCCTGCGAGAGGGTGAAGCCGTGATCGCCGAACACGTAGGCGAGCGTGCGCGCGGGGAACGATTCGAACAGGCGCACCAGAATGCCCGCGACCTCTTCCGCGATCGCGTCGAGGCGCTCGTCGTAGCCCGGGCCGGGACCGCGCAGGCGAGCTTCGACGAGGTCGAGCTTGAGAACCTCTCGCGCGCCGAGGCGCTCGCGGCGGATCGCATTCACCGTGCGACCTCGCGCGACCTCGGGTTCGCTCGCCGGTCCGGGGATGTCTTTCAGACCTTCGGTGCCGCGCGCGAGCAAGTGCATCTGCACCGGCGTCGTCGAGGGGAGCGCGGCCCAGAGGACGGACTTTTCGACGAGCACGGCGCGCTTGTCGAGGGCGGTCCCGATCCGTGCGCCGACGCGCTCGGCGAGGTCGAAGCTCATCGAGTCGACGAGGATCAGCTTCACCGAGCGCGCGCTCGCGAGGCGCGCCACGCGATGCGCATTCTCGTGCGCGTCCATCACCATCGGCGGACGCTTCGCCGTCACCTTCACCGAGCCGAACGATGCCTCGTAGCTCTCGGCGAAGCTCGAGCGCCACTCGGCGACGACGTTCTCGACCGCGGCGTCCGCTTCACCGCGCGCGATCGCGCCGATCAGCGGGATGTAGCGCGTCGAGAAGAGCTTCTCGATGGCGGCGACCGGCTTCGGACCGCGCGCGGCGTCGAGCTCCATCGCGTAGGTTCGCCACGTGGACTGGAGCACGAGGCGCGCCGCGCGCTCGGCCTCGAGTCGCTCCGCCTCGGCACGCTCGGCGGCAACACGTTCGGCTTCGAGGCGGTCCGCTTCGCGCTTCGCAGCCGCTTGTCGCTCCGCTTCACGACGAGCCGCCGCGCGTTCGGAAGCGCGAATCTCCGCCGCCCGCGCAGCCTCGACGGCTGCGGCGGCTTCGTCGACACCTCCACCTTGGGCTTCCTCGTCCTCGAGCCCCTCGTCGACGCGGTAGGTTCGCTTCGCGAGCGCACCGAAACCCGCGGCTTCGACGGGAAGATCCGCGTCGAAGCTCGGCGCGGGCGGCGGCGGCGGACGCAGCGTCTCCGCGATCGGCGGCGGTGACGGTCGGTCTTCTGCAGCCGCGTGTGTAGGCGCAGCCGAGCGCTCGGGCACCTCGAGCGCCGGAATCTTCATCGCAACGGCAGGCGGCAGCGGCGACGCGGCGCCCGCTTGCGAAGCACCGAGGAAGGTCTCGAGCGAGACCGGCACTCGAAGGGAAACACCGCGGTCGCTCTCGTCGAAGAGAACCACGAGCCGAAGTCGACGCTCCGTGCGCGCGACGTCGATCCACGAGGACAAGGCGGCAGCGTCCGCGTCGTGAAGGAGCCCGCCCTCCGCGATCGTCGACAGCTTCGGCAGGCACACGCAGATCCCGCGAACCGGAAGGCTCGCGGCGCGGCTCACCTGGTCTTCGACGACGGAGCGCAGCGGCGCACCTTCACCGAGGGACGAAGGGAGCGCACCGCGCGAAGCGAGCACCGCCTCCATGTCGGCATCGATCGCCGCGCCGAGCCGGCCCGCCTCGATCGAAGGAACGAACAACACGATGGCGCGCGCGCGTTCGGCGTCACGCACCGTGCGCGTGCGCTGCGCGTCGCTGGAGAAGCGCACCACGGGCGGCAAAGCCCGCGGGGTCGCCGCCTCCCGCTTGCGCGCAGCCACCAGCGGAAGGTCCGACGGCGATTCGTCGGTGTCGATCGGCGCCGGAGCCGGAGCCATGGACGCGGCGAGGAGTTCGGTCGTCATGCCGAGCCACCCGTGCCAGAAACCGATCAAAAGGGCGAGTTTTCGGATCGCCGCTCGCCGGACGAGAGAGGGAGAGGGGTCGCCAAGGGCGCCAAGGGAAGAGAGAGAAAGAAGAGGGTTTGATGAGAGGGCGGCCGCACCACGCGACGTCGTCAAATTCCCCTCTCTCTTCTTCCTCCTTCTGCCCTTGGCGCCCTTGGCGACCCCTCTTCTCAGTTGTCTTGCGACAGAGCCCGCACGATGTCGGGTTTGAGGACTTTGCCCATGGCGTTTCGGGGGAGCGCGGGCATGGTGACGAAGTCTTTCGGCACCTTGTAGGCGGCGAGGCGTTGTTTGGCCCACGCTCGGAGGAGATCGGTGGTGCACGCGCTCGCTGCGCCGTCTTTCGGAACGATGGCGGCGACGACTCGATCACCCCACATGGGATCGGGGATGCCGACGACGGCGACCTCGGCGATGGCTTCGTGCTCGCGCAGGACCTCTTCGATCTCGAGCGCGGAGACCTTCTCGCCGCCGGTTTTCAGGATGTCGGTGCTCGATCGGCCGAGCAGGCGAACGTGACCGTCTTCGTCGCGGACGGCGATGTCGCCGGTCGTGAACCAGCCGTCGCGAAACGATGCGCGCGTGGCCTCTTCGCGGCCGAGGTACCCCTTCATGACGGATGGGCCGCGCACCCAGAGCTCGCCGGGACCGTCGGTGTCGGTGCCGTCTTCCGCGATGATGCGGATCTCGACGGTCGGGAGCGGCGTCCCGACCATGCCCGGTTTTCGGCCGGCGGGGTCGAGCGGATTCGAGAGCGCGATGCCGATCTCGGTCATGCCGTATCGCTCGAGCGGAATCGCGCCGGTGATCGTGCGCCAGCGCTCCGCGAGCGTCACGGGCAGCGCGGCCGATCCGCTGGTCGCGAGGCGAAGCCCACGACACGCTCGCTCGAAGGCATCGCGTCGGCCGGCGTCGAGCGCGTCCGCATGGTCGAGCAGCCGTCGATACATCGTGGGCACCGCCATGAAGACCGTGACGCGCGAGAGCTCGTCGCAGATGGTGCCCGCGTCGAACTTGGCGAGCATGTGGATCTCTGCCGGTGTCGTGAGGGCCGTGAGAAACGCGACGACGACGCCGTGAAGGTGGTGCAGCGGCAGCGTGTGGAGCAGCACGTCGTTCGGCGCGAAGCCCCAAGCGTCTCGCAGCGAGCTCGTTTGAGCAGCAAGGTTTTCGTGGGTCAACACGGCGCCCTTGGGCTTGCCGGTCGTGCCGCTCGTGTAGAGGACGAGCGCAGCGGCGGCAGCGTCGATCACGGGCAGCTCGGGCGGAGCCTCGATGGCGGAGGCGACATCGATCTTCGATAGGTGGGCCGGCAGCTCGTCGGCGAGCTCGTTCGAGACGATGGCGAGCCGCGCGCCGCTGTCCGTCGTGATGTACGCGAGCTCGCTTCTCGGCGCTGCGAGCGGCGCTGCGACGACGGCTCCACCCGCGAACAGCACCGCGAGAAAAGCACGCGCCCAAGCGATCCCGGGCGGCGCGAGGATCAGGACGTGATCGCCGGGCTCGATGTGTCCTTGCGCGAGCAAAGCCGCACCGAACGACGCCGCGCCGGCGACGAGGTCGCGAAAGGAGGCCGAGGCCCCCGACTCGACCTCGAGCAGGCGTCGTTCGGACGAGCCGGCGGTCAGGTGAACTCGATGCACGAGGGGGGAGCGGTGGTTCGGCTCGTTCGTCATCCGCGCTGAAACTTATCGCCGCGGGGGCCTCGCGGGTACACTCCGCCCCATGAACGGGTCCGCAGGCACCGCGAGGATTGCGTCGTCGAACGTTTGGGCTGTCTCTGCGCTGCTGGTGCTCGTCGCGTGTGGCGACGAGCCGAAGGCAGGCGCGACATCTGCGAGCGCCCAGACAGCGACGGCGACGACGCCGGCTCCCACCGCATCCGCGGCTCCGGCAGGCTCGGCGAAGTTTCCGCAGGTGCTCGTCGACGATCAGGGACCGGTCGTGCACGGCCAACGATCGTTCCCGGACAAGGAAGGTGGCCTCGCGAAGCTGAAGAAGGACGTCGCGGAGCTTCCGATCGACGGCAAAGAGGTGCCGATTACGATCGAGAAGAAGGCGAAGCTCAAAGACGTCGTGGCGCTCGTCGACGCGCTCGGCGAAAAGGGCGCGCCGACGGTGCGCATCACCGCCGATTCACGCGGCGATCTGCCGAAGGAGATCGTCGTCGTTCCGCAGGCCAAAATGGTGGGCACACCCCCGCCCTGCTCCGTCGTCGCGATCATCACGAAGACGTTCGAGAGCGACGTGTGGACGATCCAAGGGACGACCGCGAAGAAAGGTCCGAAGGGCTTCGCGGGCCCCGACATGACACTCGCCGGAGAGACGCTCCAAAAAGAGCTGAAGAAGTGCGACTCGAAGTACGCGTTCTTCAGCGCCGACGACACGCTCACCTGGGACTACGCGCACATGATCGGCGGCGCGATCCGCGCGGCGGATGCCGACAAAAAGATCGAGCACCTCGTTCTGTTGAGCGAGGTGCCCGTTCCTGGTCGAGCCGTGAAGGAAGTACTGCCGAAGTAACGCTCGAAGTTACTTCGTACCGCCGAAGGCGGCGCACTCACCGACGTGTCCGCCCTTGGCGTTGCGGACGCACTCGCTGAATGCTTCCTTCGCCTCTTTCATCTTGCCGAGGCTCATGTAGGCCGAGCCGACGTAGAGGTACATGAGGCCGTCGGTGGGGTCGCTCTTCAGCACCTCGCGAGCCGCCTCGATCGCGCCCTTGTTGTCGCCGCGGTTGATGAGCGACGTGGCCTTCTTCTTCAGCTCTTTCAGCTGCTCCGGCGAGAGCTTCTCGCCCGAGCCGGCCTCGGCGGCCTTCTTGTCTTCCTCGGCCTTCTTGTCTTCTTCGGCCTTCTTGTCCTCTTCGGCCTTCTTGTCTTCTTCGGCCTTCTTGTCTTCTTCGGCCTTGGTGTCGGCGGACGAGGACGCGGATGCGTCCGCCGTCGGGGCAGGCGCGACCGCGGCGACCTCGGCCGTCGGAGCAGGCTCCGCGGGCTTCGGCGGTTCGGGCGCAGGCTGCGACTGCGTCTGAGATTGGGTCTGCGCGAGCGGCATGTGCGCGTTCGGCTGAGCGTCGGCGGGCTTACCGCCGAAGAGCCAGCGGCCCACACCGATGAGCACGACGAGCGAGGCAAACGCGACGACGACGCCGACGACCTTGCGCGCCTTTCGTTGACGCTCGAGAACCGCGGCCGACACCGGCGGAGGCGGCGGGTTCAAATCGTGGAGGATGTCGTCGTGATCATGATCGGCGACCGGAGGCGGAATGACGGAGAAGAACTGCTCCGCCATGTCGTCGTCGAGGTGCGCATCGACGCCCTTGTGCCTGCCACTGTCGGCGAGCGCCTTGTGCGCGCTGCTGCTGTCGGAAAGCTTCTTGTGCGCGCTGCTGCTGTCCGAAAGCTTCTTGTGCGCGCTGCTGCT
>JABFXY010000141.1 GCA_013361525.1 Polyangiaceae bacterium
TGGGCGAGGTACGTGTAGCGGGCCGGCACCTCCTCGGCGGGAATGGCCGGGATGGGCAGCGGCGTGATTTTGAGGAACGTCTTGGCGTGCGCAACGGGGTCCGCGGCGCCAGCGAGGAACGGCGCCAGGGTGTTCGTGATGAACGCATCTGCCGTGGGGACGGGGGCGGTACCCATGCTCGCTGGCGAATTAACGAGCATCTTGAGGTAGAGATGGTCGTCAGCGGTCAGCAACCCAGCCTTGACGAGGTTTTCGGCGAGTGGGTGTAGGACCGAACCATTGGTATCCACGAGCTGGGTGGCTTCCTCGGCGGCGGCTTTGACGAGCGCCTCGAGCTCCTCGCGCCAGAGCTTGAGATCTTCCTCGGCGTCGAGGAGGAGTGAGCTGCTTTCGGGTGCGACGTGGCGAAGGAGGTAATGGACCTCCTCGAGCGGCATCGGCAACGCCTTCGTCCGCTCGACGGTGTCGAGGAACGCCAGCGTGCCATCCGGCGTCGCAGGAGTGCCGCTGTCGCCGGTGAGGACGTTTTCGCCCGAGAGCTCACGCACGAGCATCAGCTCGGAAAGCGAGAGCCTCGCCGCGCGAGCGAAGGACACCACGCGGTAAAGCCGCGACAGATTCTCGATCGAGACAATCTCGGTCGGCGGCGCGATGGGTGATAGCCGAAGCGCGAGGTCGGCTGCCGTCGGATCGGTCAGGAGGGCGAGGTCGGCGGCGCTCACGCGGAGGGCGGCGGCGAGACCCGCGCGCACGCTTTGAATCTCGGCCGTCGGCGAGCCATCATCGAACACGGTCTTGAACGTCGCATCCGTGGGAGCCGCGACACGCTTGTCGAGAAAGACGCGCTCGAAGAGCGACGGCTTCCAATCGCCATTGCGATCGACGTTCGCGTACCACGCGAGAAACTCGGCCGGGTCCTTGTCGTAAGCACGCTGGAGCTCGCGGATGCCGCCGAGCTTCGAGAGCGTCGTGGTATCCGGCTGCCCCAGAGCAGTGATGGCCTTGTCCGTATCGGAAATCGACCAGCCGAGAACGTTTCGCAGGCGCAGGAATCGGTGAAGGAACCGGTGGTGCGTATCACTCGGGCCACCGAGGTTCGTGAGCGTAAGCTCTTCGAGATCACACGGAGGCGGATTGCCGGCGAAGCCAATGTTGTTGGTCTTGCAGTAGCTGGTGCTGAGCAGCTCCTGGAGCTCTTCGAAGGAAAGTCCGCTCTTTTCGAGGAAGGTCTTCGCGCTGGCGAGGGCCGCCGGGTAATTGGACGTGATACCCCAATAGGCCTGCGCCGCGGGTCCGGGCGGTGAGACTGGCGGGCCGGTGATGATGTCGTATTGGTTCTTCGACGTGCCGAGGCGTTCGAGAGCGAGATCGCGCGCATTGGCTGAGCCTCCGAGCGGCGCGAGCGCGGTGAGAAGATCCGCACGACGCACGCCGAGGTGCTCGAGGTAGATCCGCGCTTCCTCCTGATAGAGGTGGAACGGCAAGGAGAACGGGTAGACCGCGTCCCTGAGCGTGCGGTACGCAGCGAGGTGCTCATTGGGATAGATGAGCTCGGGCTCTGCGAGCAGCTCATCCGCGGTATGGCTCGTGTCCACGCGGATGGGCGTCGTCGGCCACGTCGAGACTGCCGTCTTGACCTCGAGGATCTCGTTGACGAGATCCACGTAAGGCAGCGGTGTCTCCGCATTGCTGCAAGACAGCGCGAGGATCGGCAGGTCGGGGCGGCGATCGAAGATCTCATCGCGCGCGTTTCCCGACGGGCTCGCCGGCACCTTCTTCAAGAGCTGCAGCACGTCGGCGAGGTAGGCCGCAGGGCCATAGACGGATCGGCAGTGCTCGCAGCTGCATGCGTGCGGCGCACCGAAGAGCTTGGTCCAGTCGGCGAGCTTCGGATGGACCGGTTGCGTGGAGATCTTCACCAGGTCCGGCGTGGACGCGGTCCCGACAACGTTCGTCGCGGGCGCATATGCCGCGATGATCGCGGTCGCGGACTCCACGGTCCAACAGGCGTTGTCATAGACCTGCTCCGCCCGTTCGGCGGAAAACGTCGGCCCAACGATGTTGGCAACGAATGCCTCTCGGCCTGCGTCCTCGATAGCGGACGAGCTCTTGTAATCCGAATCGAGGAGGAGCTTCGTCTCGTCCCAGTTGTCCGTGATCCTCGCGGTACGTTCGATCGCCTTTAGGTCCTCGACCGCCACGTCCCGGTTAGGCGCGGGGATGTTCGCGAGCGCTGTGGGATGCTCAGCGAGGTAGGTGTCCACGCGCGCCGTGAAGAAGTCGAACGTGGCGTTGTCGGCAAAAAACGTCGCGAGGTGCGAAGTCGGCTGACTCTGCCGAATGCGGGCACTGATGAACGGCGTCCGGAAGCGCCGCTCGACATTGCGCGCGAGCTGCTTCGCGTAAGCATCCCGGCGTTGGGTGTCGGTGCCAGGCGGTGTATCATCGGGGTAGCGCGGCCCGCTGGGGACGCTGTCGATAAGCGCTCGCCACGCGGTAACGTCGTATTCGGCGAGCCCCACCGGGTCCGCGGTGAGCGGATTGCCGGGATCTGCGACGCGCGCGTGAAGGATCTGCACGACCGGCAAGAAGGCGCCGGAGATGGCGCCGGCTTCGACGGCGAAGCGCAAGCCCTTGCGGCTGTCGGCCGTGAACGCGCCCGATTCATCCACGGCCTCCCAGAACGACGCAATCGAGCCCTGATGGCTCAATGCGAGTCGGAGGAACTCCGTCGCCTCGGTCGGTGAGATCATGGTCGCCGTGGCCGCGTTGTCCACGAGGGTCCCAAGCCGCAAACTGCCCGCAACAGGCGTCCGAAGCACAGCGACGCCCGCGTCTCGTAGCTGGTTATTCAGCGCGACGGGGTCCGCCATGACGGCAGGCGACACAAGCCGACTCGCGACAGCACGCTCGACAGCCGCGACGAGGTCGGGCGTCTTGTGGAGGAAGAGCTCGTCCATCGTCGCCGGCAGGCCGGTGCGGAGGAGCGCATAGAACGTTTCGGTGGTGATGATGCCGCTCTGATCGGCGAGCTTCGCCGCGTCGACGAGGCTCTGCACGCCGGCTTTCGGCGTCCGCGTTTGACGCGCGATGAAGTCGACTTGGTCGGCGTTCAGGTCCTTCAGCGCCGGCCCCGGATCGAGCCCCAGATGCGAAGTGACGCGGGTCAGCGTGTCGGCGAAGCGGATCGGGCCGGGGTAGTTCTTGCCTGCTTCCCCGCCGGCGACGAGGTCCACGACGGCTCGCGGGGGCGCTTCTTTCAGCGTCACGCTCGCGAGCACGTTCGACGATTCGTCGATCGCCTTGACGATGATATCGCGGTCCGTCTCGCGGCCGGTCGGAGCTTCGTACTCGATGCGGTAATGACCATCCGAGGAACTCGTCGTGACGGCGAGCTGGTCCTCAGTCACACCGGCGAATGTGAGTCGTTGCCGGTAGACAGCCACCTGCATATTTTCGAGCGGCCCAGCATCGACATGGGCAACGGTCCCGTGGACGCTGTACATAGATGGATCACTCGTGGCGACCGTCGCAATGTCGACGGCAATGACGCCGGAGCCGGCACTTCGCGGGTCCCAGGGCGCAGTTCTGGAAGTGGACGCGAGGAGGTTCGACCCGAGACGGACGCGGAAGAACACTTTCGGAACCGCTCCGCCGAAGAGCTTCGTCAGCTGGTCGTCGGTGACAGCGAGGGTGAACTCACCGCGTGAGCCCGTGCGCGCTGCAGCGACGACCTCGCGCTCGTCTCCCCCGCACGCGAGCGCTTCAACCCATGCTCCGGAGACAGGCGCCTGGCTCTGGTTGTCGATGACGGTCCCGTTGTAGCTGTGAACACTCATGATCGTATTCCTCTCAATCTTCCGCAAATCGAATAAAGCCTTTTGAGCGGCGCCGAGCGCCGTGCAGCGGTGCAGGCTGTCGCCCGCTCCGGGTCACTTCTGCCATTCAGGCATAGGTGGCATTGACGCAAACATCAGTGACCGTGGTCACAAGGGTAACCGTCGTTGGGTCGGTCGAAAATGCCCAGCCAATCCCGCTTGTGAAGCGAATACCCGCATCGGACAGCATCGCGCGATCGAGTCTATAGATCGCATTCGCAGCCACTTTCATTCGCCAAAAGATCGGGTCCGGACTCGCCGGAGTTGAAGTTTTGTTGACTAGGCAGAGGTAGACCGTCCCAGCGCTCACGGCATGTAGAGCCTCGAGACTCAGGAGGTTCCCCGCCGCATTCTTGATATTTCCCGACGCGACCGCTTTGAAAGTGCTAACCGACGCAGCATCGCGTGCGTCCCCCGACGGTTTTCCTTGGACAACGACGAGGTTTCCGCGACCGTCGACTTGCAGCGCGGTCGCGTCCCCATTCGTGGGCGCCGGCGGAGTCGTGTTGTGAGCACCCGCTGCGATGCTATTCGCGATCGCAGGGACGGCCGCGGCAGCGATGACG
>JABFXY010000010.1 GCA_013361525.1 Polyangiaceae bacterium
AGGCGAGCTATATGCCGCTCGATACGGCCCGCTTCTTCATTGTCCGTGAGCTCTCTCGCTGGAGGGAGTCACGCGTGGACGGTGGGGGCTAACACACCGGAACGGGCCGCCGGCTTTGTCGGGGTCGTACGGCGCACACCGCTAAGCTCGGCTACGTTGGACCGACTGCCGTGACCCTACCACGCAAGTACACTCGGCCGCTCACCGTCGACGGCATTGACTATCGATGGATGCTCAAAGAGACCGACTACGGCGCATTGTTCGAGCTCCTCCTGGTGGTGGAGGCGGTCGCCACACCCAACGGTGAGCAGCTCGTCGCGCACATCGAGTGGCGGGACCGAGGACTGGGCGACGCAGTGACTCCTGGCGTGGTCGCGTCGGTGATTCGCGATGCGCGCCAACGGGGCTGGGAGCCGGACCGCCGCGGATCTTGTCCGCCTTGCAGCGATACATTCCTTCAGCTGGTTCGTGCCCGGCGCGGCGCGGCTTCGCACAACACCCATCGTCGAGCTGCGGGAGGCAATCATCGCGCTCGTCAGGGGTGATCTACCGGATCCGCCTTCCGGAACGATATGGTTCTTCGGTGTTCCGGAAGGCCGAACGACGCTGGCACTCCCCGTTTGAGCGACGCCTGACCCCGGGCTGCTGAGGTTGATAAAGAGCGTTCACATGCTTCCGCCCGACCTCGCTGCCCACCTTGCTCGAGCACACTCGCTCGAAGCGTTCGATGCTTGGGTATCGGAGCTTTCCCAGTGGGGCCAAGTCGTCCAAGCGACGGCCGCGTGTGCAGCGGCCGGCGTCACGCTTTCGGCGTGGGTGTCGTATGACGCCCCCGACGCTGTCGAGTGGCATCGTGGGCGCGCCGTTCCCAAGGTGGCTTCCTGTCTCGAAACGTGGCTCGCGAGCCATGCGTCGCCTCCACCCGAGCTTTCGGCATCGACCGACCAATTGGGCGCCGAGCTCGAGCGCATGTCGTTCTATGTCTATGAGGCCTCCGGCTCAGCAATGGAGTGTGGGCGACGCGACCGCGCTCTTGCCGCCGCGGGGTCGATATATTCTGCGGCACGCTCAATCCTTTGGACACCCTCGCTCGTCCCCTCGTTCTTCGACTCTTCCGAACAGTCGGCACGTGTGTTGGCGGGTCCACTCGACGAGACTGTCGACGCCTGCCGAAAGGCCGCCTTCGCTACCGGTGGCGGCGAGGGTGTCGCGACGGTGGCTGCTCGGGTTCGCAAAGAAATCATGCGCCGCTTCGCACCTTGATCGGCACATGCGTCTCGTCCCCACATTCCGACACAACGACGGAGCTCACCAATGCCTGAGTGGCACGCGCCCATCAGCTCTTTTGCAAAAGCGAACGGTTACGTCTTCTGGGGCGACTTGGCATTTTGCACGGTCAAGGCGCCCGTGAAGGGTGCCACCGTGGAGCTCTGGATTTCGGCCATGGGTTCGGGTCGTGCGCGCGCGACGATCGAGGGGACCTTCGGGGAGTATGGCGTCATCTATTGTCGCGCGAAGGCGAAGCTCGTTGCGGAGCTCGATGTGGAGGTCCGCCGCAAGACGGTGCTCGATCGCCTTATCTCGCGCGGGCGTCCGTCGGGAAACGCGGAGTTCGACGCCAAATACGTAGCGCTCGGCAACGCCGACCACTTGCGGCGCCTCCTGACCGGCACCGTGGTGGATGCGTTCGTGGGCATGTGGAAACGGACCCAGGGGCTGTGCGTCGAAGACCAGTTGGTCGCGCTCGAGGGTGGTCAATTCTCGCTGGCCCCGACGGAGCTGGCGTTTATCGTGGAGACGGTCGGCACGATCGCCGCCGCGGGGACCGGCTAGGCGACGTCTCCTCGCGCGTTGTTGCTGAGCCGAGAGGTCGGCCGGTCTGGCGGCCGCCCCTAGATGTAGATACGTTGCGACAGCACGTGGCAGCGAAACGACACCATCTCAATGTCAGCGGACCCTTCTATGTGGAAGACGGCTGCTGCACACACTGCGGCGTGCCGGACGCCGAGGCTCCGGAGCTGTTCGGGACGGCAGACGATTCCTGCTACGTGCGCCGTCAGCCGGAGAACCGTCGCGAAGTCGATCGCATGTTACGCGCGGTGATTGCGTCGGAGGTCGAGTGTATACGGTATGGTGGCACCGACCCTGCAATCATTCGTCGCCTCGCAGAGTGTGGCGTGGGCGCCCTCAGCGACGTCGCACCTCCCAGCTCCGTGCGGAGGCGGGACAGGGACCACGTCGGTCTCCGATTGGCGCACCTAGAAATCGATGCCGACGGGCTCGTGGACAAGTTCATCGCCTACCTCGTGTCAGGGCCGCTCGGCGAGCGTTACCGTACGCAAACTGCCGCCCGTGGGGCGGATTACAGCCATGTGCGAGTGGCGTGGTTCGAGGATCGATTCCACTCGGTCTCCGTTCGGCGTCTGGTCGGTTCCCGCTTTGATTGGTTGATCCTCGGACTCACGTTTTCCGTCTACGACTGGCTCGAGAGAGAGCAGCTGGGCGAGGCGGTGTTCTTCGACGCCTCCGACTGGGCGGGGGCGCAGTCGCATGGATCTGCTACACCCTGGTAGTTCGCAACGTTGCGTTAGGCTCCGGTCACCGTGCAACCTCGGTCTCAGCTAGAAGTCCCGTTCGAGGTGACTGTTACGCTCGAGCCGGACGATGTCTTCGAGGTTGTTCGTCTCTCGAATGCTTCGCGGGCGCTCATTTACTTTGCCAGTCTCGCCGCGCTGCCGCTTGTCGCGGTTAGCAGTAGGCAGAGTCTTCCTATTTCCGACGTGCTCCGAAGCCCAATGTTTCTCGCGATGGTTTTCATCGCTGTGAGCTCCTACGTCCTCAGCCCGGTTGTGCTTGGGGGGTTGTTTGGCGCTTCCTTCCGCAGGAACGACGTCGCATCGTGTATCGAATCGACAATGACGGCATTCGTGCGGGTACGAGCCCGGCGATTCCGTTCGGTCGGATAGATCACTACCGGCAGAGCGCTAAAATGCTCGCGGTGTTTCCCGATAAACACGGTCGCCAGGCCTTCGCGTTTCCCATGCGCAGCCTGCCATCCGCCATGCACGCGGAATGGCTCGACAACGAGCTCGCTTCGAGCTGTCGTAGCGGCCGGCTACGCGGCTGGCGCTGGCTCGATCCCACGACGCAGAAGATCATCGTCTTTTGGCCGCTGATCATCGCGATGTTTGCCGCGGTTCACTATCTTCGGTAGTCCGCTGCTCGGCTGCGTTTGTTGTCGAGTCGCGAAAGAGGCGCACGGTACGACGCAACATAGTCTATGTGCATGCCTTCTGTGCGCATTTGGGGACCGAAGCGCCCATTGCCGAACCAGGATTCAATTGCTTAGCAGCGCTCTTACCGCTGATCGCGGTCCCAACGGTGCGAAATCCGCACGGTCGGCGCTCACATGTTTTATGTCGGCCGCAATCGTGCGGGGCGGCCCCGCGCCGGGCTTCTTATGTCGGCCGCAATCGTGCGACGCGGCGCCGTCGGGCTTCTTATGTCCGCCGCAATCGTGCGGGCGCCCCGCGCCTCGCCTCCCATGTCAGCCCCAATCGTGCGGGGCCGCGCCGCGACGGATTGGTACGCGAGTCGGACGTTAGCCTCGCCCCCAAACCCAGCCCCAGCCCCGACCGCAGCCCCGACCGCGACGGCCGCTCCGACCTCGACCGCATCCCCGACCGCGGCCGCATCCCCAACCCCCGCCCAATACCTGCGCCGCGCGAATCCTCGCCTTCTCACTTCGAGAACCCCAAGCCTTCACTCCACCGACGCGTGTAGCGAACCGAAACGCGACGCGCCCCCAAGCGAACCCCTCGACAGAAAGGCCATGCTCGATATCCTGGACGACCGCGCCACCTGCGGCCCGCCATGATCTCGACGCTCCTATCCCGCGCGAAAGCGCTCACTCGCTCGACGTCGTCGTCCGTATCGCCTTGGCGCCAACGCGTGATGCGCGCGGGAATCGGCGGCGCGGCGTTCTATGCAGTTCTCTACGCGGCCGTCGCGCTCGGACATCGGAGCTTCATCTTCCCGCGTCAGCACAGCGGGCTCGAGCCGTCGCTTGAAGGCGCGGAGATGTGGAAGCTCGACGCGAACGGTGAGCCGGCGGTCGGGTTGTTCGCGCCCCCGCGAGATCAGCAACCCGTGGTGGTGTTCTTTCACGGCAATGGAGACGAGCTCGTGGACACGGTGCCGCTAGCGCGTCGGCTGCGCGACGAGGGCCTCGGGGTCTTGTTCGCTGAATATCCCGGCTTCGGCGTCGCGTCGCAGGGCACGGCGTCGGAGGCGACGATCTACGCGACGGCAGCCCGTCTGCTCGACGAGCTGCGCGCTCGAGGCTTCGACGGTGATCGTGTGGTGCTCGTCGGGCATAGCCTCGGTACGGGCGTCGCGGTGGAGCTGGCGACGCGCGGCTACGGCGGACGTATGATCCTCATCTCGCCCTACACGTCGATGGTCGACATGGTGGGACGCTTCATGCCGATCCTCCCAGTGAGCACGTTCGTGCGTGATCGCTTCGACAACCTGGCGAAGGGAGCGAAGGTGACGATCCCGACGCTCGTGGTGCACGGCGATCGCGACATGCTCATCCCGCTCGAGATGGGGCGCGAGATCGCCGGCGGTATCGCAGGGGCAAAGCTCGAGGTGATCGAGGGGGGCTCACACAATGATCTCTTTCGTCAAAAGGACGATAAGCTTCTTCGGCTCATCGTCTCCTTCTCGATGAAGGAGGGAACGAGGGCCGGTGCTCTTCCCCGCGAGGGTGAGGCTGCTCCGAGATGGGCTTCTGACCGCGCCGGCGGCGCTAGAGGCCGATGAACCGACCTCATCGCGGAACCAGCAAGTTGAAGAAGAAGCAGGCTCGAACCTCGACCGCTCGCTTGCGCCAGCGTGCCCCCCTGCACCACGCGAAGGACGTGGTGAGCGAGGCGCACGTGAATGGTCGCTCGGAGACGAAGAAGAAGGTCGAGCCGAGCGCATCGCCTCCGCTCATCCCGGTGCGCACGGCGATGACGCCGCGACCGGACATCGCGATTCCTGCGGTGTCGCTCGAGAACGTCGATTGGGAAGACGGCCGCGAGCCGCTCTCGCCGCTTCACCGCTGGGAGCAGGCGGAGCGCCAGCTCGAGCGAAAGATCGAAGAGCTCGGCCTTTCGGCGTGTACGCGACGATTCGAGCCGAAAGATGGCCGATTCGTGTGGCTCGACGAGGCACAGGTGTCGGTCGCCGAGGCGCGCGCACAGGTGCTCGCGACGTGGGTGAAGGACGCGCAGCGCCTCGTCATGGCGTGGGCGGATCCACTTCTGCAAACGGTCGGCATCGCGCGCCTCGAGGAGATGCCCGACAGCATCGCGGTCGATCAGCCGACCGCGCGCGAGCTCGCGCTGCGCGCAGCCGAAGCGACCGGCGCAGAGTTCGTCGCCAACGTCGAAGCCCCGCACGGGGAGCATTACCTCGCGATTCGATCGGTCCGGCCCGCGCTGACGGCCGCTCCGTTGACGCCGGGCTCGCCGGTCGGCCTCGTGTTGCGCGGGCTGGCCGATCTTCGACGCAGCGTGAGCCAGCGCGACGAGCCGACCGACGTGCTACGTGCTCGTTTCTTGAGCCTCGGAAAGACGATCCTGGTTCAGTCGGAGGGCGTCTATCGCGAGACGGAGTGGGTGGGCCGTCTGCATCGCGCCGGCAAGGTGCTCACGCAACTCGCAGGTCGTCTGGTTCCTCCGACGTTCAGCGCAATCGCGGCCGGACGCCAGGCGGACGAGTGGCTCGCGCAAAGTGTCGCGGTCGACCTGATTGACGCGATCAAGCTGCTCGAGGATGAGTGGGGGGCATTCGCGTGAAAACCCCACACGACCATTCCAGAGATCTCCGTGATCAAAATAGCCTTACCCAACAAGGGCCGGCTCGCAGAGACCGTTCGCGCGGTCCTCGACGATGCGGGGCTCGGGGTGCGCGTCGACAGCGACCGCGCACTGACCGCCTCGATCGGTGAAGGATTCGTCGCGCTGTTCGTGCGCGCTCAAGACATTCCCGAGTTCGTAGCCGACGGGGCGGCTCATGCCGGGATAACAGGGTGGGATTGCGTGGCCGAGTCCGGTCGCGACCTGGAGATGCTTCTCGATCTCGGGTTTGGCCGATGTCGCTTGGTCGTCGCGATCAAGAACCGCGATGACGGCGAGGCCGGAGCGGGCGCTGCGAGCATCGACGCAATCGCCGAGGGGGCGCGCGTCGCGACGACGTTCCCAAGGCTCGCCGCGAAGTTCTTCGAGGACCGGGGCAAAACCGTGCAGATCGTGCCGATCAGCGGCGCTGCGGAGGTTGCTCCTCACCTCGGCATTGCAGACGTGATCGTCGATTTGGTCTCGACCGGCTCGACCCTCCGGGTGAACGGCCTGACCGAGGTCGCGACGGTCGTCGAATCATCGGCGCGGCTCGTCTCGGCGCCGCGTACGTCACTCGCGCCCGAGGTAGCACGCGCGCTGAACGAGCTCGCGTTCGCGATCTCCAGTGTCGTGAACGCGCGTCACCAGCGCTATCTGATGGCGAACGTTCCACGGCACGCGCTCGAAGCCGTTCGCGATCTGCTCCCCGGGCTTCGCGGACCGACGGTCGTCGACGTGCTCGGAACGGACTTCGTCGCCGTACACGCGGTGGTGCCGGAAAAGAGCGTCTACAAGACGACGCTCGCGCTCAAGGCGCACGGATGTGAGGGCATCCTCGTCACGCGGATCGAGAGGCTCGTGCCATGAGCATTCGACCTCGCTTCACGGGCAGCCTCGCCGCGCTCTCGCCGGACGAGCGAGCATCGATCCTCGACCGCGCGAGGCGTGATGCCGATCCCATCATCGAAGAGCGCGTGCGCGGAATCGTCGCGCGCGTACGCACGAATCGCGACGCCGCTCTCGTCGATCTCACGCGCGAGCTCGACGGCGTCTCCCTCGACGCGCTCGAGGTCGAGCGCGACGCGATCCACGCCGTCCTCGGGCGGATGGAGCCTTCGATCGTGCTCGCCCTGGAACGTGCGGCGGCCAACATCGAGCGCGTTCATCGTGCATTCCTTCCGGCGCCGGTCGAGATCGAGAGCGAGCCCGGTGTTTGGGTCGGTCGTCGCGCGGATCCGCTCGCCGCCGTCGGCGTCTACGCGCCGGGCGGTCGCGCTGTCTATCCGTCGAGCGTGCTCATGGGCGTCGTCCCCGCGCGCGCCGCCGGCGTCGACGACATCGTCGTCTGCTCTCCGCCCGGGCCGAACGGCGCGCCGAGCGACGTCGTTCTCGCAGCGGCAGCCATCGGCGGCGCATCGCGCGTCTTCTCGATCGGCGGTGCACAAGCGATTGCCGCGCTCGCGTTCGGCACACCGTCGGTCCCGAAGGTCGATCGCATCGTGGGGCCGGGCAATGCGTACGTCGCGGAGGCAAAGCGGCAGGTCGCGGGTGTGGTCGGCATCGATGCGCCTGCGGGGCCGAGCGAGATCCTCGTCATCGCCGACGAGTCCGCCGATGCGGAGCACGTCGCGCGCGAGCTACTCGCGCAGGCCGAGCACGATCCGGAGGCGAGCTGCGTCGCGCTCTCGACCTCGACCGAGCTCTGCGCGCGCATCGTCGATGCGCTCGCCAAGGCAGACGTGGGCCGCGCATCCATCATCGAGCAGGCGCTCTCCTCGCGCGGGGCGGTGCTCGCCGTCTCCAGCGTCGAGGAGGCAATTGCGTTTGCCCGCGACTATGCGGCGGAGCACTTGCTGCTCGCGTTGCGCGATGCCGAAGCGTGGCTCCCGCGCGTGCGTCACGCCGGTACGGTGTTCCTCGGCGACGGCGCGTCGGTGGCGTTCGGCGACTACATGACCGGTGCGAACCACGTTCTGCCGACCGCCGGCGCTGCACGTTCTTTCTCGGGGCTCTCGTCGCTCGAGTTCGTTCGTTGGACCACATACCAACGCATCGACCGTGCGGCCGCCTCGTCGATGTCGTCCGACGTCGACATGCTCGCGACCTCCGAAGGGCTGCCCGCCCACGCGGCGGCCGCGCGTGCGTTTCGTTCCGCGGCCGTCGTCCCGCGCGCCAAGCAGCGCCCGCGCGCTCGATCGAGCTACGGGCAGATGGCGCTCTACTCTTCGAATCGCCGTCCCGCACCGATCGATCTCTCCGACAACACGAACCAGCTCGGCCCGCCGCCGGGGGCTCTGGGTTTGCTCGACGGCGACGAGACGGAGGCGCTCTCTCGGTATCCGAGCCATTACGCCGACGGTCTCAAGCGCATCCTCGCGAGCAAGCTCGGCGTCGGCGCCGACGAGATCGTGACGGGCTGCGGCAGCGACGACGTCCTCGACTCGACGATTCGTGCATTCGCATCGCCCGGCGAGCGCCTCGCGTTTCCGATGCCGACGTTCGCGATGGTTCCGTACTTCTGTCACATGAACGGCCTCGCGCCCTGCGGCGTGCCGCTGCTCGGCGCGGAACGTGGTTACGACGTCGACGCCGAGGCGCTCCTCGCGACGGGTGCGCGCATCATCTATCTGTGCTCGCCCAACAACCCGACGGGGACATTGACGACACGTGCCGCCGTCGAGCGCATCGTGTCGGAAGCCCCGGGCCTGGTGATCTTGGACGAGGCGTACATCGAATACGCAGGCGAGAGCTTCGCCCGTCGCGCGAGAGATGCGGGGCGGCTCCTCGTCGTTCGCACGCTGTCGAAAGCGTACGGTCTCGCCGGGGCGCGCATCGGATACGCCGTCGGCGCCCCGGAGCTCGTGCTCGAGGTCGAAAAGTCTCGCGGCCCGTACAAGATCACGCGCCTCGCCGAGAAAATGGCGGAGGCGGTGCTCGAGCACGATCAAGCGTGGGTCGATGCCGCCGTGTCGGACGTCGTCGCGGCGCGCGCGCGTTTCGAGCAATGGCTCACCGAGCGCAACATCACATTCGTGCCGAGCGCGGCGAACTTCGTTCTGGTGCTCGCCCCTAATGCGAACGAAAAGGCGACACGCCTTCGTGAGCGCGGCGTCGCCGTGCGACCGTTCCCGGCGCTGGAGCGTTTCGGCGACGCGCTGCGCATCTCGGTCGGCCCATGGTCCGTCATGGAGCGCGTGCTCACGTCGTTCGAGGAGGTGCTCGCGTGAAAATCGCGCTCCTCGACCTCGGCTTCGGCAACCTGCACTCGCTCGCGAAAGCCTTTTCGTCGATTGCACCCGATACCGAGGTGACCATTGCCCCGCGCGTGAGCGACGCGTCCCACGCCGATCTCTGGGTGTTGCCCGGGGTCGGTGGATGGTCCGCGGTCTCGCTCGAACAGCATCGTGAAACGCTTCGCGCCGCGCTCGAGCGGGGTCAGCCGTGCATCGGGATCTGCCTCGGAATGCAGCTGCTCTTTGACGACAGCGAAGAAGGAGCGGGGAAGGGCATTGGCTTCTTCGAAGGCTCGGTGACACGTCTTTCATCGGCGCGCCGCCCACACATGGGCTGGAGCCGCGTGGCCGGCACCGAACGTGCCGGTTCGCTCGCCGTTCCTCACGCGGCCTACTTCGCCCACTCGTTCGCGTGCAGGCCGCGGGACGAGGCAACGGTCGTCGCGACGACGACGATCGAGGGCGACACGTTCGCGTGCGTCGCCGAAAAGAAGCGCACGATCGGCATTCAGTTTCATCCGGAGAAGAGCTCCACCGAAGGGATCGCATTCCTCGCGAGCGCGGTGCGCCGGGTGACCGCGTGATCGCGATACCCGCCGTGGATCTCCGCCAGGGCGCCTGCGTCCAGCTCGTCGGCGGCTCGTACGACGCGGAGCGCATTCGAATCCCCGATCCGGTTGCGCAGGCGAATGCCTTTTACGCCGACGGCTTTCGGCATTTGCACGTCGTGGATCTCGATGCGGCGACCGGTCGCGGCGACAACGCCGCCGTCATCGACGCCATCTTGAAGCTGCCCGAGCGTATCGTCACGGTCGGCGGCGGCATCCGCACGATCGAGCGGGCTCGCGAGCTCGTGGATCGAGGAGCGGCTCGTGTCGTCGTCGGCACGCGTGCCGTCGAAGATCCCGCTTTTGTCGCCGAGGTCGCGAGCGCCGTTCCGGGGAAGGTCGTCGTCTCGCTCGACGTGCGTGGTCGCGAGGTGACGACGCGCGGCTGGGCACACGGAAGCGGGAAAATGATCGATACGCTCCTCGAGACCCTGCGAGGCCTCGATCTCGCGGGTGTGCTCGTAACGGCCGTGCACGTCGAGGGCACGCTCGGCGGTGTCGATGCCGCGCTCTACGAAGAGGTCGTCGCCGCCTCGCCCGTCGACGTCATCGCGTCCGGAGGTGTGGGCTCCGCCGACGATCTCCGCACGCTCGCGCGTCTGGGGTGCCGCGCGGCCGTGGTGGGTATGGCGCTCTATACGGGGGCGCTCGATGCGCCGGCCATCGCGAAGGAGTTCTCTGCGTGAAGAAGCTCGTTCGGAAAACGAAAGAAACGAAGGTCGAGATCGCGCTCGCACGCACGTCCGGCGCCGGGCTGTCGGAGGTTCACGTCTCGACGGGCCTCAAGTTCTTCGATCACATGCTGACCACGCTATTTCGGTATGCGGGCCTCGATTGCAGGCTCGTTGCCGAAGGCGATCTGACGCACCACGTGATGGAGGATGTCGCCATTACGGCCGGTCGCGCCGTTCGCACGATCTTGCCGCGTGCGGCCGCGCGCTTCGGCGAGCGCACCATTCCGATGGATGACGCGCTCGTGCACGCCGTGATCGACGCCGGTGGGCGGTTCTATTTCGCGGGGAAGCTCCCGAGCCGCCTCTACACCCACGTTCTGCGCTCGTTCGCAGATTCGCTCGGCGCGACGTTGCACGTCCGTATCCTCGCGGGCGAAGACCGGCACCACATCATCGAGGCGGCATTCAAGGCGACCGGGCTCGCGTTGCGACAAGCGATGAGCGACACCGGCGGCGAAGTCTTCAGTCTCAAGGGTACCGAAGAGATCGCGTCCGACGACACGGAGCAAGCATGAGCGCCAACCTGCGGCGCGTCGTCGTGTGCCTGGACGTCGACGGCGGTCGTGTGAAAAAGGGTGTGCGCTTCGAAGGGCTGCGCGACGTCGGTGATCCGGTCGAGCTCGCCGCTCGCTACGAAGCGGAAGGCGCCGACGAGCTCGTGTTCCTCGACATCACCGCGACGGTCGAATCACGTCCGGCGCTCTTCGAGATCGTGAGGCGCACCGCCGAGGTGTTGTTCATTCCGCTCACGCTCGGCGGCGGCATTCGCTCCGTCGATGACGTCGCGACGGCGCTCCGTGCCGGCGCCGACAAGGTCGCCGTCAATTCCGCTGCGGTCTCCGATCCGACCTTGCTTACGGCTGCGGCGGAGCGCTTTGGCGCGCAGTGTGTCGTCTTGAGCATCGACGCGAAACGGGACGCGACGTCTCCGTCGGGCTTTCGCGTCGTCACGCACGGAGGGCGCCGACCAACCTCGCTCGATGCGGTCGAATGGGCGCGCGCAGGGGCGCGTGCCGGGGCGGGGGAGATCTTGCTCACCAGCATCGACCACGACGGTGCACGCGATGGCTATGAGCTCGAGCTCACGCGTGTGGTGGCGGCTGCGGTCGAGGTTCCTGTCGTCGCATCGGGTGGCGCAGGTGCTCCGCGGCATCTCGTCGAGCTGTTCCAATCGACAGGGGCCGATGCAGCGCTCGTTGCGGGGATCTTGCACGACGGCGTGACGACCGTCGGTGCGCTGAAAGCTGCATTGCGCGACGGCGACGTCGCGGTTCGCTGACCAAGCTCCACTTACCCGCGTTCGCCTTCGGCGCACCGCGCCTCGTGGGAGCCGGCCCGGCTGGTCTCGCTTCGCTCGACGTGGCCTGCCCCACTCGGCTCAGCGCTTCGACGCCGCAATCTTTCCGACGAGCTCCGTCGCGCTGGCCGTGGCCTCCTCGTCCGAACCACCCATCGTGATGATTGCGGTACCCCCCGCGATGGCGTCCATCACCACCGGAACCGATTGAACCTCACCATTCGAAACGATCGCCATGCGCCGCTTGATGAGCTTGCGCGTCCACGTCTCGAACGTGCCGGTGCCCTCTTGCGTGAACGTCAGCTGCACCGCGATTCGTTCGCCCTCCCTTTCGGGCTTTTGCAATTCTGCGCGGGCTACGTCTCGCTCCGTCATGAATCGATCCGCGAGCACGTAACTGCGAGCGCCCGTTCGCTTCAGCACATCCGAATCGGGGGCGCGCTGGTAGACGGGTTGCCATCCGAGGGTGCGCCCCGCCGGCGCGAGCGCCGCCAGCTTCTTCGCAATCTGCTCGCGACGAGCTCCCTCCCCGGCACCTGCACGAACCATGACGAAGGTGCGAACGCCGGAGCCCGGAAAGTACGATCCACCCTCTCGGTTGACCTCTACCTCGTTCGACGGCGGCTCCTTCAAGAAAGGCTCGAAGTAATCCTGTTCGTCGTCGACTGCATAAAAGGCGATCACCGAGCCCTCGGCTGTCGTCGCGCTCTTTTCTGTGGTGGTCGGGACGGCGCTCGCCGACGAGAGCGTGCCCGACGTGACGACGTTGTTCGCGGTCGATGCATCGTTCTTCGACTCGCCGCAGCCGCTCGAAATGCCGAATACGACGAGCGCCGCAAAGCCCACACTCCGCACAGAAAGCATCGCGGCCTTTTGCCACCGTCATCGTCGCGGCGCCAGATGACGGCTCGACCCGAGGCACACTACCGACAAGCCGTGTAGCATCACCCACCTCATGACGCGCAGCCTGCTGGAAGCCACGATCGATCTCGCAAAGGTGACCGGACGCGTCGCGCTCGACCATTACAAGCGTCACGCGCGTGGCGAGCGATTGGACGTCGAGATGAAGAAGGACGGGTCGCCGGTCTCCGCGGCCGACCGCGCCTCCGAGCAGGCGGCGCGCGATTTCATTCATCGGCACTTTCCGCAGGACGGCATCCTCGGTGAAGAGCTCGGCGAAGAGCGGCCCGAGGCGCCGCGGCGGTGGTGCATCGATCCCATCGACGGCACGAAGAGCTTTCTCGCCGGTACGCCGCTCTGGGGGTCGCTCGTCGCGCTCGTCGAGGGACAAGAGGTGCTTGCGGGGGCTGCCTATTTCCCCGTCACCGACGAGCTCGTCGCCGCGGCACCCGGGAGTGGTTGCGTGACCGCCGGCGCGCCGGCGGGTGTGTCGACCATTGCCGACATTGCGCAATCGGTCGTGCTCACCACCGACGAACGTTTCCTGGACTCGAGGCATTGCCTCGAGCCGTGGCGCACGCTCGAAAACCAGGCACGCATCGCGCGAACGTGGGGCGATTGTTTTGGTTACTACCTCGTCGCGACGGGCCGCGCCGAGCTCATGACCGACGGCATCCTCAGCCCCTGGGATGCCGCGTGTTTTTTGCCCATCATCGAAGAAGCGGGGGGCGTGTTTACCGATTGGGACGGCAAACGTACGGCGTTCGGGCGCGGCGTCATTGCGACGAACCGCGTTCTGGCCGGTGATCTCCGGCGGGCGTTGAGCGTCCCTTTCAGCGAGGCGAGCCGATGAAGACACCGCTCGATCTGGACACCATCGATTTCGAAAAAGGCGGCGGGCTCGTGCCCGTCGTCGCGCAGCACGCGCGGACCAATGCCGTGCTCATGGTCGCTTATGCCAATCGCCAGGCGCTCGAAGAGAGTATCGGCACCGGCGAGATGCATTTCTTTTCGCGTACGCGCGGCCTCTGGCGAAAGGGCCATACGAGCGGTCACGTCTTGCGCGTGGTCGAGCTTCTCACCGATTGCGATCGCGACACCGTCCTCGCGCGGGTGGAGCCATTCGGTCCGACGTGCCACACCGGGCAAACGACCTGCTTCGGGGAGCCGCAGATCGACGCCATTCGAAAGCTCGAAGCCGTCGTCCTCAAACGCGCGACCAAGCCGCCGAAGACGCCGGACGAGGTCTCGTACACCCGTGAGCTGCTCGCGGATCGCAACCTTCGCCTCAAGAAAATCAGCGAAGAGACCGGGGAGCTGACGGTCGCGCTCGCCGACGCCAACGACAAAGAGCGAATCGCAGAGGAAGCGGCGGACCTCGTCTATCACGTGATCGTTGCGCTCCAAGGCGCAGGGGTGTCGTTCGACGAGGTTCGGCGGATCCTGGATGCCCGGGCGAAGTAGCCCGCTCGACCAACAGGCTCGTCATGCGCTTCAACTATCTCGGGCACGCGTCTTGGCTCGTCGAAGCATCGGGATTGCGGCTCATGCTGGACCCGCTGCTCCACGAACGGCACGCAGGCGGCGTCTTCGAGGTCGTTCCTCGGCGGCGAATCGATCCGAAATCGATTCGTGCCGATTTCGTATTCGTTTCGCACGCCCATTTCGACCATTTCGATATCGATAGCCTCGGAGCGCTCGCCCGGGCCGACCCGGACACCGTGTTCGTGACGAGCGACGATCTGGTCGCGGAGGTCGCGAGCATTCTCGGTTTCTCGACGGTTCGCGTCGTCGCTCCCGGCACGCAGGTGGAGCTCTCGGGCGGGCTGTCGTTCACCACGACGCCTTCCTACGCACCGGAGATCGAGTGGGGGACCCTTTATCGAGACGCGACCGGCTCGGTCTGGAACCTCATCGATACCGTATTTCCGTCCCCCGCGGACGTCGCTGCGATTCGAGCCGCCGTCCTGGGCGACGCGGAGCTCGACCTCGCGCTCGCCCCGATTCAAACATTGCGCGAGATCGCTCTGTCGACCGCGGGCGACGTCGGGTTTTCGCCTGTCGACCACCGACACCTGCTGGCGTGCGCGGTCGCGACCGGCGCAAAGACCATTGCGCCGAGCGCCTGCGGGGAGGCATTGACGCAGCCGTACGACGCCCTCAATCGCTACGTGTATCCCGTCTCCAGGGCGCGCGCGACCCGCGATTTGCAGCGCTTTTCACCTTCGACGAACACGATCGCCCCACGCCTCGGGCAAGCAATCGTGGTCGAAGGTGGACATATCGACCTCGAGCCCGCCAGCCTTCCGATCGAATGGCTCGGAGAGGGCGACGACCCGCGCTTCTTCGCGCCCATCGAGCCCGCCCGTATGTACGATCCCAACCTCGACGGACGCGATCCGGGGGAGATGCGCAATGCCGCTCGAGCATGGTGCGAGACCGATCTCGCGCCCGCGCTCGGGCGCTCGCTCGGCGGCCGCGAAGATGCGGGCCGCCTGTCGCTAGTCCTCGAGATCGTCGGCCCGGACGACCGGTTCGCGTTGCGCTTCGATGGTAGAGGGCACTGCGTCGGTGGGACGGATCCGGAATATGACGTCTTCGTCACTGTCGCGGAATCGATGCTGCTCGACGTCATCGAAGGAAAACGCGGCTGGGTGGAGCCACTTTTGGCCGGCCTCCTGCGCTCCTCCATACGCGGCGCCGAGATCTCACCTGGGCGCTGCGATCCATTGCAGATCGCGCCCATCTTTCCCTATTACGCCATTCCCTATCGGCGCAGCATCGAGCGCGCCGTTATCGCGCGCGCTCGGGCATATGCCAGCCGTCGCTGAAGCAAAGAGAGATAAACAGGAAGACGGGAAGCCCAGAGGATGATTGGGATATTGTTCTAAATCCTTCCTGTCTTCCCGCCTTCCTGTTTAATTCTCCTATTTCTTCGGTGCGGATTCGTCTTCCGGCGCGACGAAGTTGAGGCAAACCGTCGGCCGCGTTGGGGGCGGGGGCGGGGGTGCCATCTTCAGACACGGGCGCGGGGGCGGCTTCGGTCCGGCGTCTTGAGGGCCGGCGTCGGTGGCGCCGGCGTCGCTCGGGCCCGCGTCCTTGGCAGCGTCGATTCCAGCGTCGGCGGGCGCAACCTCGGTGCCGGCGTCGGCTGTTTGCGGGGGAAGCGGCGGCGAGAGGCACGCCTGCGGCGGCGCGACGTCGAGGCACGGCTGTGGAGCCGTCGCCTCGGGCTGCCCCGTTGCGGGCATGTTCAGGCAGGGTTTGGGCTTCGGATCGTCACCGCACGCGGCGAGTGTCATTCCGGCGACGGCGGATACGACGAACACCGCGCGCCGGCGGAGAATCGCCGCGCGGTCCTCGAGATCATCATCGTCGTTCGACGACATACTCGAATGAGAGCCGCGCGGCGGAGGTGGGTCAACCCTGCTGCGGGGAGACACCGCGACCGGATCACGGCGGGGGCGACCCGGCGAGCCGCTCGCGCAAGAGCGCCGTGAGGCGAGCGACCTCGTTCGTATCGACCTGAATCTCGCCGGCTCCGGCCGCTCGCTGCAGGTCGAATGCGCCCCAGGCCTTTGCGTCCTTCGGCATCGAGGCATAGCGAGGGACGAAGTGCGCGTGGAAATGCGGCCAGCTCTCGCCCATCCACGCGGTGTAGATGCGCAGCGCGCCGGTCACTTCCAGGAGCGTTTGGCCGAGGTGTCGGATCGTCGGGCCGAGACTCGCCGCTTCGGCATCGGGGAATGCCCAGGGCCCGGGCAAATGCTGTTTGGTCATCAGCAAGATCCAGCCGGGCAGCCCGTACGGCGCTCCGCCGTGCCGAACGTGCCAGAGGCTGTTTTCAAAAATGACCTCGGCGCGGCGGCCCTCTTCGCCGGCGATGGTCTTGCAAACACCACAATGCACACCTTCATTCGTTGCGTTCGTCACGCAGAACCTCCGAGAGAAAACAGCGCGTCGGCTTCGTGAATTCGTGTGCCCGGCGTCGGATCCATCGTGGCCGCGAGGAGGCCCATTGCGACGACCCTCGCGGGGATCGGGCGATATTTGCGTAGGCCCGGGATGAACGCGAGGCCCTTGGAGAGCGTCGCGCCGAGCGCTTCCATCGGGCGGTGCTCCGCCCGCTCTCCGACGAGGATGCTCGGCCGCAGGATGCGCACTCGCTCGAAGCCGAGCGCCTGCACCGCGTCGTCGAGCTCACCTTTGATTCGATTGTAGAACAGCGAAGACCGAGCGTCGGCCCCGACCGCGGAGACGACCGCGTACGTCGATGTCCCGTTCTTGCGAGCGGCCTTCGCGACACGCAGCGGGATGGCGACGTCGACCTCGTATTGAGCCGCCTCGCTGCCGGCCTTTTTCTTCGTCGTGCCCAAACACGAAAAGAGCACGTCGCCTTCGGCTGCCTGCGCGATCGCAGCTTCGTCGGCGAGATCGATCACCCGCTCGTCGAGCTTGTCGTGCGATTTGCCCGAAGCGCGGCGCGCGATCGACACCACGCGCGAATAACTCGCGTCTTCGCACAACAAGGAGAGCAGCTCGGACCCGACGAGGCCGGTGGCACCGAGGAGGATCGCTGTCGTCACGCGCGCACGTTATCACGCCGCTCTTCCGGACCGGTCCGGATCACGCGCGCGGTCCGCGTCGCGTGGAGCGCCAGCACGACGCCAGCGCCGATGACCAGCGTTGCGCCTAGGACTTGCAGCGGCTGCGGTTGCTCGTCGAGCAGCACCACCGCGGCGACGAACGCCACCACCGTGCCGACATAGCTCACGGCGCCGAGGCGTGCCGCCTCCACGAGCGCGTAGGCACGCGTCATCGCGAGCTGCGCGAGACCACCGCAAAGGCCCGTCAGCGCGAGATAACCGATGTCGCGCGTCTCGGGCCAGCGGAACGAAAACGACGCAATGGCGACGTGGACCGTCAGGCTGACGAGGGCGAAATGCAGCGCAATGGCCTCCGCGCTCTCGGGCGGCCCACCGGCGCTACCGCTCCGCATCATGCGAAGGAACATCATCGCAATGGCGGAGAAGACCGCGGACGCGAGCGCGGCACCCGCCGGGAGCGCGTCGATCTTCAAATGGGGGCCTGCGATGCAAGCGACGCCGGCGAACGCAATGACCAATAGGCCCCACAAGCGAGCATCGGCGCGCTCTTTCAGGATGACCGGGGCGAGGAGCGCAATGAACAGCGGCGTCGTCGCGAAGAGCGTGACGGCATCGCCGACAGCGAGATCCGACTGCGCGAGCGCATAAAACGTCAGCAGCATCGACAGCGTGCCGAACCCAGAGCGCGCCGCCGAGAGGCCGAAGGACCGTGTTCGCAGCGACGTACCGGTTCGAACCGCAACGACGACCGCGACGAGCGCGCCGATGAAAGCCCGGCTCGCGCCGATCGTGGACCAGTTGGCCGACCGTGCGGCGAGCCGCGCCGCGATGCTCATGAATGCGAACAGGACGTTGGCGGTAACCATCCACGCGAGCCCCGTGAGCTCGGGGGTCAATCGCCGCAATGGTCTCGAGGCTTCGGATTCGCCTGGGACCACGTCACTACGTTCTGGCACGGCCAGGCTCTAGCACTCTCGCGCGGTGCGCTCCAGGTTGGTTTCGCCTGTACCGGCGTGAACGCACCGCCGCTGTGATTTCGTCAGTTCGACCGTTTGGGAAGGTCGCCGAATCGCACCCAGATACCCGCCTTCGGGCGCAGGGTGACCGACGGATCGAGCTCGAGCTTGAACGCCGACACCAGATCGAGCTGAAACGCGCGCAGCAGCATGGGCACGATGAGCTGCATCTCCATCATGGCGAACGCGTTGCCGATGCACGTCCGGGGTCCCGCGCCGAATGGCATGTAGGCGAGCTTGGGACGGTTCGGGTCCGCGGTGAGGAACCGGTCGGGATCGAAGCCCTCGGGGTTCTCGAAATAGCGCGGGTTGCGGTGCATCGCGAACGGACTGACGGCGACGATGGCGTTCTTCGGGATGTGGTGGCCAAGCACCTCGTCCTCCTCGAGCGAATACCGTTCGACCACCCACGCCGGCGGATAGAGGCGCATCGACTCCTCGATGAGCGCCTTCGTGAACGGCATCGAGCCCAGGTCTTCGAGACCCGGGTCGCGCGTGCCGAGGACGCTCGCAATCTCCGCACGCGCCCGGCGGGCGACGCTCGGGTGTCGTGACAACAGATAGAACGTGAAGGAGAGCGCGTTCGCCGTCGTCTCGTGACCGGCGAGCGTGAGCGTGAGCAGCTCATCCATGAGCTGACGATCCGACATCGTCTCGCCGGTCTGCTCGTCGCGCGCGCTCATCAACATGCCGAGCAGGTCGTTCTTCTTCTCACCGCTCTTGCGCCGCTCCTCCACCACGCGGCGAACGACACCCTCGATGGATCGCTGCGCGCGCGAAAATCGCCGGTTGTTCGGCGTCGGCACCCACGGCGGCACGCGCACGACCGATTCGACGTATTCGTTTGCCCATTTCAACGCGACGTTCAACGATTCGCCGAATTCGCGCGCGTCCGCCTCGAGGTCGGCACCGAGCAGCGTCTTGCCGACGATGCGAAACGTCAGGCGCATCATCTCCTGATGCAGATCGAACGGCGCTGTCTTCACGGCGTCGTCGGCGCGCCACCTCGCCATCATGTCGGAGGTCGCGTCGACCATCTCGCGCGCGAAGGTGCGCAGCGATTCGCGGTGAAAGGCCGGCTGCGCGAGCTTTCGTTGGCGCTTCCAATAATCGCCTTCGCTCGTCAAAAGGCCCTGCCCGAGCATGATCTTGAGGCCTTTGTAATTGGGGCTCTTGTGGTAGCCCTTCGCGTTCTCGACGAGGACGCGGTGCGCGGCGGCCGCGTCGTTCAGAAGGTAGTAGTCGATCCACGCGAAGCGAAAGCGGACCAGGTCCCCGTGTCGCAACGTGCCCGAGCCGAAGAGATCGAGCGGGTCGTTCCACGCTTCGAGCAGGTTGCCCACGAGCGGCCTGCCGCGCGGCCCCGGGAATGACTTGTGCTGCGCCGATTGGCCCATGGGCACTGCCGACATCGTCATGGCCGCCTCCACAAAACGTGAGGGTTTCCTCAGGTACGGTGGGCAGAATGTGAGGGTGTCCTCATCTTTGTCAAGCCGGATTGTGATAAGAGACGTGTCTCTCGTGAGAAGACCGCCGAACGCGACGAAGCGAGGCCCCGATTCCGTGCGTCGCGTCCCGACCCAAGAGCGAAGCAGACAGCGCCTCGAGCGCATCCTCGACGCCGCGGATCAGATCTTCTCCGAGGTTGGTTACGACGCGGCGACGACCGAGCAGATCGCCGAGCGCGCCGAGACGTCGATCGGGAGCGTCTATCAATTCTTTCCGAACAAGAGCGCGCTCTTCGAGGCGTTGTGCCAGCGGTATCTCGAGCGAGCTCAATCGTTGTTCGAGCGCCTCCTCGAGCGGACGACGCTCGCCGATTCACCGAGCTGGTCGAAGATCGTCGACGACATGATCGACGCGTTCTGGAGCTTTCACGTCGATCAGCCCGGCTTTCGCGCCGTATGGGTCCACCAGAACATCTCGGCCCAGCTGATTGCCGCGGGCGACGCCGTAAACCAAGCGATCGCGACGCGCGCGGAGGAGGTCATGGCGTTCTTCGCGCCCGACGTGCCGCGCTCGAAGCGGCGTATTGCGGCGTCGATCGTCGTCGAGACCATTTCGGCGATTCTGTTCGTCGCCGTTCGCCGCGAGCCCGACGAGGCAAAGCGACTCGTCGCAGAGCTGAAGCAAATGGTTCGCAGCTACCTGTCGACGATTCTGCCGGCTTGAAAGGTGCTTCGCGCTACGCTCTTCCCATGAAGAAGAGCTTTGCTTTGATGGTGGTGTTCGCGGCGATCTGCGGCGCGTGCACCGACGAGACGACGGACCCCGAGGGCGGCGGCGGAAGCGGAATGGGTGGTGCCGACGGAGGCGCTCCCGAGGGTGGCGCCCCCGAAGGCGGTGGAGGCGCAGGCCCTTGCGACGAATGCGACCAGCTCTGCGTTGCCCACGGTTGCGATGCGCCGACGTATTCGTGCGAACCGAGCAATGGCAATTGCGACGGCCCGCCGACCGGCCCGGCGTGCAGCTGTGACGGGACCGTCGTCGAGGACGACTTCGGCTATTGCGAGCTCGCCCAGCAGGGCCTGGCGGAGGCGGATGCTTCCATTTGCCAGACAGGCACGTTCACCTGCGGAACCCTCCAATGCACACGCCACGCCGAGATTTGCGTCATCTCGATCGGTGGCCCCAAAGGTGCGGGCGAAAGTTACGAATGCCGGCCGCTCGCGGACGTCAAAGGGTTTTGCTCGAGTATCCCGGATTGCGGCTGTATGGACCTCGAGCCCCTCGGCTGCGGCGGTACGTGCGATTGTACGGCCGACGCGGACGGGCAGGAGACGGTGCACATCGCATTGCCTTAGAACGCGCGCCGCCGCTCGCCCAGCCACACTCGAGAGCATGGGTTCTCTCGACGACAAAACCGCATGGTAAATTTGATGTTTACCATGCGGTTTTTCTCGAAAGCGAAACTCCTCCGCTGTGCCGGCCGGTCCACGTGTTTGCGCCTCGCCGCGTTCTAGGGCGCGCCCATCTTCGTAGCGACGATCGGATCTTCCTCGCCGGTCTTCCACGGCACGTCCGGCCACCAGCGCTCGACCGGGGGAGGGGAGGCGGGCTCGAAGCTTTGGCCGGGCTTCGGAATGACGATGGGAACCTTCGCCAGATCCGCGGCGGCGAGCACTCGTTCCGCGGGCTCCGTCCAGCCGTGGTAGGCCAGATCGAAGAGGCCCCAATGAATAGGCATCATGAGCTTGCCGCGGACCATTTGGTGGGCGCGGACCGCCTGTTCCGGGCCTAGGTGCCAATCGGGCCATGCGCTCCCGTAGGCGCCCGACTCGATCATCGTGACGTCGAACGGGCCGAGCTGTTCGCCGATGTCGGCGAGCCCGGGGAATAGCCCCGTATCGCCGGAGAAGTAGACACGGTGTTTGGGGCCAAGGAGCGCGTAGCTCGCCCACAACGTCGCGTTTTGATCGAACAGCGTGCGCCCCGACGCGTGCCGCGCCGGGGCGCAAACGATCTCCAGGTCCGCCACCGAGGTGCGGTCCCACCAGTCGAGCTCGACGATTTGCTCGTCGGCGACTCCCCAATAGGAGAGGTGAGCACCGACGCCGAGGGGCACGACGAACTTCGACTTCCACCCGGCCATCGCGGTGATCGTCGGGTAGTCGAGGTGGTCGTAATGGTCGTGCGAGACGAGCACGACGTCGATCGGCGGCAGGTCCTCGAGCGAGATGGGCGGGGGATACCAGCGCGCCGGTCCGACCCAGTCGACCGGGGAGACGCGGTCGCTCCACACCGGATCCGTCAGAATGGTCCGGCCGTCGATTTCGACGACGATGGTGGAATGGCCCAACCACGTGATGCGCAGCCCGGAAGGCGGCGCCGCGTCGAACCGGGTGTGATCGCCGGTGATGACCGGCGGTGGCGCCTCGGGTGACCCGAAAGAGCTCTTGTTGAAGATGCCGGTGAGCATCTTCCACGTATCGTTGTAGAGCGGCTGCGGGTTCTCGGAACCGCCGTCCTGCCATTGCGACGACCGCTCCATCCGCTCTTTGCGGGCGCCGCCGGCGCCTTTGCCGAACGCCCTCCAGCCGTCGATGACCACCACGAGGACGACCAGCGCGACGGCGGCCGCGACGAAGACCGCAATGCGACGCAGCCACGTGCGGAACCGCTTCGGCGGGCGCGGGCCGCTCACGCGTTGCCTCCGAGCACGAGGCACAGCGCTTTGACCGCGATCGTCATCTTCTGCACGAAGACCTCGCGGGACGGGCTCGCGTACTTGAGCCCGCGCCCGGTTGCGTGCAGCGTCTCCGCGAGCTGGCGCGGAGTGATGCCGGCACGCTTGTAATCGGCCATGCCAGGCGACGACTTGAGCGCTTTGGTCACGGCGTCGATGAAGCGGGTCTCGGTCTCGGTCACGAGGTCACCTCCGAGATCCCGCGTCACCTCGGCGAGATCGGAGGCCCCTGCGCCCAACATTCCGATGTAGCGCCCGGTCCACTCGTCGAAAGCGCGGATCAGCCGCTCGTCCATGGGCAGCGACGTGTCCGCGAGGGCGCGCTCCGCGGCGCCGAGCGATTGCCCGACGGTGTGGGTCAGCGCCGCGACGAACAGCTCTTCTTTCGTCGAGAAATGCAGATAAAGCCCCTGCCGCGAGACCTGCGCGGCGCGGGCGATCTCGTCCATCGACGCTTTTCGAAAACCGAAACGCATGAAGACGACGAGCGCGCTCTCGAGCAACCTCTGACGGCGCGGGTCGTCAGCCTCCTCGGCGGGGCGGACAGGGCGAGCGGACATCTGAGACGAACTTGACAGAATGGGTCTAAGTTGTCAACTTCGTCCACCGATGAAGGTCTTACTGTTCGGCGCGACGGGGATGGTCGGTCAGGGTGTGCTGCGCGAGTGTCTTCTCGACCCCGCGGTCGAGCAGGTTCTCACCGTTGGGCGGAGCGAGGTCGGCATCCAGCACGCGAAGCTGAGGCAGATCGTCCACGCCGACCTCATGGATCTGTCTCCAATCGCAAGCCAGCTGGAGGGGCTCGATGCGTGCTTCTTCTGTCTCGGCATCTCCGCCGCCGGCATGACGGAAGAGGCCTATCGCCGCGTCACCTACGATTACGCGATGTCGGTCGCGACCACGCTCGTGGAGCGCTCGCCGTCGATGACGTTCATTTTCGTCTCGGGCATCGGGACGGACAACACCGGGAAGAGCCGAATGATGTGGGCCCGCGTGAAAGGCGAGACGGAGAACGCGATCGCGAAGCTGCCCTTTTCAGGGACGTACATGTTTCGGCCCGGGTTCATCCAGCCGCAACACGGCATTCGCTCGAGGACGACCGCCTATCGCCTTTTCTATGCGGTCCTCTCACCGCTCTATCCACTACTGCGCGCCCTGCTCCCGCGGCACGTGACGTCGACCGAGGGCGTCGGCCGGGCGATGCTCGAAGTTGCGAGGAATGGTGCGCCGAAGCAGATCTTGGAGACGGCGGACATCAATCTCGCCGCGTCGAGCGCGGTTCCGCAGCGGGACCGCGCATTGACGTAACCGCGGTTGTCTCGCTGAGAATGCAGGTTGTGGCACCGCGAGGCGCCACAACCTGGTTCTGACCGTCAGCTCACCTCAACCGCGGAGGCCCGGCACGGTTCCAGTGACCTCACCCAGCTGATTGGTATCGACGCCGACGGCGTTCATCGCGGTGATGAGGACGTTGGCGGGGTGGAGACCGCCCGCGTCGATGTGGACACCGGACACGAGGCCACCCGCGCCGCCTGCGACGAGGCAGGCCATGTTCTCGGTGGAGTGGGAGGTGTTGTCCTCGTTTTCGCCGAAGCCGTGCCCACCTTCGTGGAGGAAGACGACCGCGCACGAATCGAGGAGGGAGCCGCCGTTTTCGGGGGTGTCGGCGAGCATCTGCACGAGCCTGCCGAAATGCTTCATGTGCCAGGCGATGCCGCGGCTGACGGCTTCGGTGCCGCCGGGGGCGCCGCCGTGACCGAGCTCGTGTTGGTCGGTCGCGTCGCCGGTCAGCTCGTTCATCATCATGTGTGATTGCGCCATGGTGAACATGAGCGTGCTTGCACGGGTCAAGTCGCAGGCGAATGCCATTTGAACGAGATCGCAGAAGACGGTCGCCCGCTGCTCTTCACCGCTGTAGCCGACATTGGTGTCGTAGACGTCGGCCGATTGGTTGTCGCCGCCTTGTGCGGGGTCGGCGCCGGGATCGGTCGGGACCTCACACGCGCCCGACGCGACGGGCGGCAATGCCGAAATGCGCATTTCGAGATCGCGAATTTCGTCCCAGTGTTTTTCGAGCCGCTGGCGGTCGGCGCCGCTCAGCTTGCTGACGAGCCGCTCGGAGCGTCGTTCGACGAGGTCGAGGACGCTCTTTCGTGCGCGCCATTTGAAATCCTGCTCGGCCGAAGCGGCGGGGTCGTCGGGCGTCGCGAAGTTGTAGAACAGCGAGTCGAAGGCCTGCTTGGGGCTCACCGTCGCGTCGATGGGATCGCCGTCTCCGCGGTAGGACATCAAGTCACGTCCGACCGGTTGGGAATCGGCCAGATACCAACCCGCCTGAACGCGGTAGACGAGCGAGGCAAACGTCGTTTCCTGCCCGACCGCATTCGCGACGACTTGATCCGACGTGATGGAGTGGGCGCGGTTGTCGCTGCTCCGCATGCCGGAGAAGAGCGGCCCGAGTGATGTCGCGTGGAAGCCCGAAGGCCTGCCCGCGGCCGGTGGTGTGCCGCCGGTCGCGGCAGGGATTTCGAGGTTGCTGACGACGGTGATTCGGTCTTTCACTCCTTCGAGCGGGGCGAGCGCCAGCTTGAATGGGGCGGTGAGCGGACCGGTCGCGTCCGGCACATAGAGGTTGTGGCGGGTATCGTTGTCCGCGCCGAGGGACTGGCCCCCGAAGCAAACGAGATAGCGCTTCGGCCCCTCGGCGGCACGTGACGTCCGCGGGCTCATGACATCGAGCAGCGGGAGGGCGATGGCGACGCCGCCCGCGCCGCGCAGAAAGAATCGTCGGCTGAGCTTGAATTTCGACATGGTTCCTCCTTTCACTCCGAGGCCGGTTCTTGACGGCGATATCCGAACCACTCCGACGAGACCAAATCCAGGAGGAGCTGGTCGAAGCGGTGGCCCGATTCTTTGAAGTCTTTCGCCAGTCGATCGAGATGGGGCTGATCGCTCTCGATTTCGCGGCGACCCTCCGCATAGCGGTGGAGCTGCAGAACGAGGCATTGTTCGAGCTCGCCGCTGTCGAGCAGTAGATTGGAGAGCTCGGCGGGGCCGCTGAACTCGCCGAGGCCGCTCAGCGTCCCTTCGCCCGAAATGCTGCATTCGGGTTTGTCGGTGTCGTGCTCGCGGTAGCGTCCGGAATTGTCGAAGCGCTCGAGCCCGAACCCGACCGGATCGAGGCGGCTGTGGCAGCCGGCACAACTGCCGACGGCGTGCGACTCGTAGCGGTCCGCTTTGCAATTGGAGCCGTTCGTCGACTCCGGCGGGGCATCGACGTTCACGTTCGGCGGCGGCGGCGCGATCGTCTCGCACAGCAGCCTCTTGCGAACGTAGATCCCGCGCTGCGTGGGGCTCGTGTCGTTGAACTTGCTCGCGACGGAAAGGACGCTGCCGTGTGACAGAATGCCCTGTCGCCCGGTGTCTCCGTACGATACCCAATCTCCCGAGGCCGAGCTGGGGGCGTCGAGGCCGTAGTGCTCGGCGAGCGAGTCGTCGATGAACGTCTCTTTTTCGCGGAAGAGATCGAAGTAGTCGGCCTTTTCGTCGAAGACGACCCGATCGATGAGCGCCCGCGACTCTTTGCGGAGCGCCGTGCTCAGCTCGGTCGGATGAGGCAATTGATGAAAGCCGAGCCACAGAGCGTGAAAGGTCTCCACGCGCTCGCGAGCGCGCGGGTCTTCGAGGAGCTTCTCCGCCGCGGCGGCGACCTGCGACGGCTCGCTGAGCTCACCGGCTTCGGCGAGATCGAGCAACTCGTCGTCCGGCGTCGTGCCGAGGAGGAGATAGGAAAGGCGTGACGCGACCTCGAAGTCGTTCAATCGAGCGACCATCGGCGTTTCCGTCGGCTCGCCGACCTCGACGCGATAGATGAACTCGAGATCCTGGAGCATCGCCGAGATGACGAGCTCGACGCCCACGTAGAAGTCGTTCTTCTCGACGGAGAAGGACGATAGACCGACGTATTCGTCGATCTCGTCGGATCGAAGCGGGCGCCGCAGCGCCCTCCTACCGAAGGACGTGACGAACGAGCGCAGGCACTCGGTATCGTTTGCGCCGGTCGGCGTGCAGGGGACGATCTTCGCGCGGACTTCCGGATTGGCGACCGCCCTCGCAGCCGCTTCGGCGGCGAGCGTCTCCACGGCCTCGACGAGGGCACCCGAAGCGCGTTGCGTCTGGTAGTCGTTGTCGAACGGGTCGTGCGCGTCTTCGGGCAGCTTGGTGAAGCCCGAACGCGTCGTGTCGCCTAAGAGGTCACGGACGGTGTTGTCGTATTCGATCCTGGTCAGGCGGCGCGCACCGCTCGTGAGCGGGCCTTCGGCCTGCGACCCGACGGCGTCTTGTCCGCCCTGACCGTCACCGTCACCGATGTCGCCGACGCATCCTGTCGCCGTGGCAATGGCAATGGCAATGAGGCCAACTGTTCCTCGCATTGTGCCCTCCGGGAAGATGGGGAAATGAAGCGCTCACCGCGGCATGTGAGCTGCGCCACCATAGAGGAGTTTTGCCCCGTGCGATCCCGTGAATCGCGCAATCGACCCGAACGGTGGACCGATACAATCGTTATGAGGCCGACGATTGATTCATGTCGGTATCTTCAAATCCGATGTGATTGGCTATTTCTCGCTACGTCACAATCGCGTCATTGCGCGAACGTGATGACGTAGGACTTGGCGGCCTCGCGGAGGCGGCCTGGGTCGAACGGCTCGTCGCGCCGCGACTCCCCCTCGTTGATGCCGACGACGAGCAGCGCCTTTGCGCCGGCGAGATCGCGAATGGTGGCTTCGAGGTGGGACGACCCCAAAATCGGCTCGTACTCTTTGCGCCCGAGCTCGGAGCCCGATTCGTCGATTTTTACGACCGCCCAGCGAAACCCGACTGGAGGCTCCCAATCGACGACGAAGGTGATCTCGCTCTCGGCGTTGGTCCCGGCGAGATCGATATAGAGGTAGGTCGCGCCGAGCGGCTCGATCGGGCGGAGGGGTTTGAACGTCCTGGGCAGGCTCGTATAGGGGACGTTCCACTCGATTCGGACGCGGCCGAGATCGCCGTATTTGGCGACGTCAACCATATGGGTCTCGTCGCTCCGTGAGCCGATGAAGGCGCGGTGAATCGCGAATTCGAGGAGGGTCTCCGCGAGGGAGGTCCGATTGCGACGCTGGGTGACGCGCAATGCATCGAACACGTCCGGCTCGTCGATCAGCGGGCCTTTCGTCGTCTTCTGCGAGCTGATGGCGGCGAGGGCGAACGTCAGCATGCCCGGCGCCCCGGTGCCGTAGCGGTCTTCGAGGAACCAAGGAAAGAGGAAGCTCGCGGCCCCGCGTTCGCCGCGCTCGCCGGTGAAGGTCCGCTCGGGCGATCGCTGCGCGGTGTCGATCGCCTCGAGCTCGGCGAGCGAACACGGCTCTGCGCGCACCGCGAGGTAGTCGCCGAGCATCGACGCCGCGTTCGGCTCGAGCGCGGCATCCTCGCCGAAGAGGAGCGCCCGCGCGACGGCACCTGCGAGCGCTTGCCTGTCGTGGCACCCGGGGCGGAGCGGCGGCGTGACGATGAACGACGTGCCCTCGTCGAAGCCGCTCGTTGCGCTTCCGGGGTCTGCAAACGCGTTCGCGTACGGCTCGGCGTCGCGCACGTAGATGTCGGTTCGCGCGTCGCCGCCGAGCGGAGCGTCGTACGGCAAACGCGGTAATCCCAACGCGCGGTACGTCGCGAGCGCACCGTTCGCGACCGACAAGAGCGCAGCGGCTTCCTCGTCGGTGCGCGCGTCGTGCACGCAGAACACACCGTGGACGTCGCATCGCGGCCGGGCCTCGGTCGCCGGGCGATCACGCAATGCTGCATTCGGGAGCTCGGTCGATTCGAGCCTCGGCAGCCCGACCGGTGCAGGCAAGTCGAGCGGAACGTCCTCTTCGCCCTGGCTGATGGATCCCGAAACGGTGGCCGACGGCGCCGGCGCGGCTTGGTCACCGCAGGCGCCCACACAGCACGCGAGCGCGACCAGCCAGCGAGCACGCAGGCGATACCGAGAATCGGCCGGTGGTTTGTCCGCCACGACGCTCCGAACCTCGCACGGCTTCGGGCGCGGACCAGAACAATTTTCTGTCATGTTCGTCCCGCAGCCCGAGCGAAATCAGCATACGCTTGCGCGCAGCTTCGTGACAAAAGGACGTCGATGGCCGCTCCGTTCGATCCAGCTCGCTCGGTGACGTTCGATCTGAATCGGGGTCATGTCGAGCTCGCGGACGGCGAGGCTCACGTATTGGTCCCCGTAGCTGCGCTCGCCGCATTCGCAGCCGGAGAGTCGGGAGCGCGTGCGCTCGGTCACGCCATCGGCGTGGGGGCGATCGGTCGCGTCGCGGTGCACATCGCGCGCGAAGGCGATCCGCGCCGCGCGATCGACGGCATCCGCGGGGCGTCGCTCGAGACCGTGGTCGAGCTGCTCGGCGGAGAGCTCGCGGTGGTCGGCCTCGGCAGCCTTCGCGTCGAGCGTTGGGGCAGCGCCCTCTTGTTCGTGCTCGATCCGCATACGCTCGACGAGCGCTGCGACGAGATGGTTTGCGGCGTGTTCGAGGGGGCGCTGGCGAGCGTCGCGGGCCGCGACGTTCATGCGCTGGTCGTCGATCGAGAGGGCGGGGGCGGGCAGCTTCGGGTGCTCGTTGCCAACGAACGCGCGATCGACAGGGCGCGCAGGCTCGTGAACGTGGGCGCGTTCTTCACCGAGATCATCAGCATGCTGCACGACTCGGTCCTGCAGCCGTCGACATCGGAGCCGTCGTGACGCCCGAGCAGCGACTCGTCGTGTTGGAGACGCTCCTCGAGAAGGTTCGCAGAACGGCGAACGAGCGTGGGCTCGACCTGCCGAGCGATCTTCCGCGAGGCGCTTTCAAGAATCGCCCGCCTCGCAAGCCGCTGACGGCGTTCACCGAGACGGGCGGCGGCAATCACGCGCCGCTCGCGCTCGTCGAGGCGCCGCTCGAGCCGGCGTATGTCGGCTCGAGCGCGGCGCAAGAACCGGCGGCAGAGCCGCCGCGCCCCGCGCTCATCGGCTTCGCGCCGACGTTCGAAGACGAGATCACGTCCGACGCGAACCCCGAGGCGATCGAGGCGCAGATTCTCGAGCAGATGGAGCATGAGGCCCGCGCCGCGACGAACGAGCCGGCGATCGCGCTCGATGTCCCCGAGCCGCTCGTGTCGGTCGTCGAGGCGGAGGAAGAGGCGGCGGTAAGCATGCCGATCCCGCTCGTGTCGCAGATCTCCGCGCCGCAGCAGGTCGAGCCGATCCAGCGGCAGAGCGCGTTTCCGCCGGGGATGCCGCTGTCGACGTCCCCGGGTCGCCTCATGACGTCGCTGCCGTCGGTGCGCCCTTCGTCGCTGCCGAGGCCCTCACATCCGCCGATCGAGCTCGACGATTTGGACGATCTCGACGTGCCCGCGGCGCCGCGTGTTTCGGAGGTGCCGAAGGCGCCCCTCGCGCCCAGCATGCTCGAGCGCGCGTTTTCGAACGGTGAAGCGGCCGCGGTGCCGCGTCGGTCGGCACCTCCGCCCGCGCCGGTCGCACCGACGCCGGTGCCCCCGAGGCCGGTGCCCCCGACACCGCCTCCGCCGACGCCGGTGCCGCCCACGCCGCCGCCTCCGCGTATACCGACACCGCCGCCGCCACCTCCGATGGTCGCGGCTCCGCAGCTCGAAGCCATGTTGCCGACACCTGTCGTCGAGGTCGACGACGTGGCGGCAGTCGTGGCGGCTTCGTCGGAGCTACACGTCGAGCCCGCACCGGAGTCGCAGCGTCAGAAGGTCTACGAGGAGCGGCCCGTCGACGACGTGCTCGAAGGCATTTCGGAGCCTCCCCCCGAATCGGGCGAGGTGGAGAGCCAGCGCTCCATCTCTCGATCGCGCGAATCGATGGAGTCGCGGCCCGAGGACGACATCGTCGACGCGGACGAGCTCGGTGCGGTCGACGTCGTCGACGCCGACGAGTTGGGCGTTCTCGAGGTCACTGCGACGCGCGGCCTCGACGAGCACGACGAGCACGCGTTGCTCGAAGACGACGACGACGGTCCGGTCACGCCGCGACCGACGCCGGAGGTCACCGCGGAGGTTCGTTCGCTCGGCGACGTGGACGTCGTCGAGCGGCCGAGCCCACCGAAGGTGGAGGTCGCTGTGTTTCGAGGCACTTCGAAGCGCGCGGCGCTCTCGTTCGGTGAGCTCCTCGATCGCGCGCTCGAGCTGGCCAGCCGCGCGTCGGACTAAACCGAAGCGCTCGGCGCTGCGTCAGAGCGGCTTGAACAACTCGTAGGCGTCCTCGTCGTTCGCGTACGCCGACGGGCTCTTGATCGTTCGCAGAAATCCGCGGCGCGCGAAGAGGCGTTGCGCGCGTTTGTTGCCGATCGCGGTGGTGAGCGACATGACGACGGCGCCCTGCGCCCGCGCCCGTTCCTCCGCTCGCTCGAGCAAGGTCGCTCCGACCCCTCGGCCCATCGCGCGCGGGACGACCGCGATCGCATCCAAATGCGCGGTGACCGGGTCTTCGAGCGGTCCGAACGGCCGGCCGAGGCGGCGCGTCGACACGACGAAAAAGCCGAGCCGCTCATCGCCTGTCTTGGCGATCTCCGCGATGAGGCCGCGCTGGCGCAACATCGCGGCGATGGTGCGTCCGGGATCGCGCGACCACGCCGCGAACGCGTTGCGAGCGAGAGCTATCGCGAACGATTCGTCGTTGAACGTCAGCGGCCCGAAAGCCACGCCCCCAATCTGCTGGCGCATGTCTTCGCCATGATAGCCGCGGCTGCGGGCGCGTCGAGGACACGCACAATCGTGCCGGCGAGGATGGCGAGGAAGCGGTGTAGGATTCGGAGCCGATGGCGACAGCCCGAAGCAACCCGCCGCTTTCGGCAGATCGGTTGGCCGCGGTGTGCTCGCGTTTCGATGCGCTGACGGCGCAAACGGAGCTGCGAGTGGCCAAGGCGTGGGAGGCGGCAGAGCTCGCGCGCCACGCGATTGGATTGGGGATCGTCGCCGGTGAGTCGACCGACTGCGAGCATCTCCTCGGCGCGGCGAATCAAGCGGCCGGGGCGGCCGCGCTCGCCTCGAGCCCGCGTGCGTCGGACCTGGTGCTCGGGCGCGTGCGCGCGGAGCACGGCGGTCGCGCGATCGAGGTCTCCCACGAACGACGCCCGATCGATCCGATGGACTACTTCGGCGCCTTCGCGACCGCTTCGCTCACGAAGGATGCTGCGGTCCTCGCTGCGCTCGCACGCGTCGCGGAGGACGTCGAGCCCGACCCCGCTCCGTCGAGCCGGGTGAGCCCGGAGCGCGCGCTCTTTCGTGCGGCGTTCGCCGCGCTCACCGCGTGGGCGCGCGAGGTCGTCTCGTCGACGGGCTCGACCGGCTCTAGGAACGCGCGAGCGGCTGCCGAGGATGCGATTCGACAGATCGAGGAGGGCAGCGCACTCCTCGACGAGTTTCGTGCCCTGCGCTTACAGAGCCTCGTCGTGCCGCTCCTCGCGTGTGTTTCCACCGGCGACGAGGACGCCGCGGTCGCCCATGCGCTCGATGAGCACGCGCGGTATTTCTCGGATCCGCGCCGTGCGGACGATCCCTCGGGCTTCGTTCCTTGGGGGCCGCTCGCGCTCGCGTCCCTTCGTGGGTTCGACCCGGGGCGTTTCCCGTGGAGGACGGCGGAGCCGGCCGAAGGCGTTCGGGCGTTGCTTTCGTTCCTCCAGCGACCGGCGCGCGCCGTATCGCTCTTCTACGATGTGCCGGAGGTGCAGGCGCGTTCGCTCGACGATGCGCGCCTTCGCGTCGAGCTGTCGAGCCCGGGGACGATCACCGTCGCGGAAACGGTCGAGCCCGGCCCGATGCGCGTTTCGATGGAGGCACGCGACACCATCGTCGTCCGATACACGTTCCTCATCGACGACGTGGACGGGCGTTGGCTCGTCGACGCGGGTGAGCTCGTTCACCTCGCCGAGCGCGAGCGCGAGAAGATGCGCGCGCCCGGCGCCCACGAACGCGATCGCGCAAACGCGCGAGTCTTCGGCAAGCGCTGCGCCGCGTCCGCGCTGGCGCTCCTCGGCAACGACGACGAGCTGTTTCGCGATCGCATGACGAGCCCGCTCGGTCGCGCGCTCTGCGACGACTACCCGCACAAGTTCACGAGGTCGGCGCTCTCGGCGCTCGTCGCGTCGTTCGACGACGCGGGTAGTTCCTAGCACTTCAATCGAGCCACTCGACGGGCTCGTCGCGCAGCCACGTTCGTTGCCTCCGCACGAACACGCGTGTGGAGCGCACGATCGTCGGCAAGAGGTCCTCGCGCGCGAGCCTGCCCTCGATGAACGAGCGGACCTCTCGGTAGCCGACGGATCCCATCGCGCGCGACGGACCGTACCCGTCCGCGAGCAGCCGCTCGACCTCCTCGATCCAGCCGCTCTCGAGCCATCGTTTCGCGCGCGTCTCGATGCGAACGTCGATCTCCTCGCGCGCTCGGCGGACGCCGATGAGCCGCGCGTCGTAGCGGGACGTCGCGAACCCGTGAGCCTTGTGCCACTCGGTCATCGGCTTTCCGGTGAGCTCGTGGATCTCGAGGGCGCGCGACACGCGGACGAGGTCGTTCGGGGCCAGGCGCGCGGCCGCCTCGGGGTCGAGCCGTTGAAGCTCCTCGTGCAAAAAGCCGCGTCCGCGCTCTTCGGCGATGCGCGTGTGGCGCGCGCGGATCTCGTCGTCGCGTGGCGCGGCCTCGGCGAGCCCGTGAACCAGCGCTTTGACCCAAAGGTAGGTTCCCCCGCAGACGATCGGCACTCGCCCGCGCGCGCGGATCGTTTCGATGGCGCGGTCGGCCATCTCGGCGAAACGAGCGGCGTCCATGGGGGCCAATGGATCGACGACCCCGATGAGATGATGCTCCGCCCGCGCTCGCTCCTCGCGCGTCGGTTTGCCCGAGCCGATGTCGAACCGCTCGTAGATCTGCACGCTGTCGGCGCTGACGACCTCGCCGCCGAGGCGCTCCGCGAGCTCGATCGCGAGATCCGTCTTGCCGGACGCAGTCGGCCCGACGACGACGAGGAGCGCTCGTTCGCCGGACGGGACGATCTCCTCGCGTTTCATCGCCTTCCCACGCGATGATCCAGATCGCGGAAGGGCAGGCGCATCAAGATCGGCCTTCCGTGTGGGCAATGGCCCGCGAACTCGATCTCCTTCAGCCGCTCGAGGAGCTCGCGTGCCTGTTCGGGACCGACGCGCTCGCCCGCGCGAATCGAGCCGTGGCAGGCCATGGTCGCGAGCGACAGATCGATCGCGCCCGAATAGTCGCGGCCGCCGGAGCGAGCGAGCTCACCGAGAAGCGACGTCGCGAGCGCACGCGGGTCGGCGCGCACGAGCAGCTGTGGCACTGCGTGGATCGCGAGCCTGGTCGGTCCGGCGACGCGGATGTCCATGCCCATTGCCTGCACGACGTCGCCTGCCGCCTCCACCGCGGCGATGTCCGCCGCGCGCACGTCGACGATCTCCGGCACGAGGAGCGTCTGCATCGCGACGGCTTTCGCGTGGAACGCGGTGCGGAGGCGATCGAACGTGACGCGCTCCGCGGCGGCGTGTTGATCGAGCACGATGATCGCGTCGTCGGTCTCGCAGAGCAGATACATCCCGCGAACCTGCGCGATGAACCGGATCGAGGTCGGCACGGTCTGGCCATCCGTCGTCGACAACATCGGCGCGCCGCGATCTTCTCGGAGGGGGTAGGGGATCGCTCCCGCCGTGGAAGGGATGCCGCTCGTCAGCTGCATCGCGCCCGAAAAATCGAGCTCGCCCGACCCGGTGAACACAGCCTCGGGTTGCTCCGCGACGTGTGAAGGTCCGCGTGAGCCGGTGTCGAATGGAAGTGATGCGGCGCGCGCCGGAGACGGCGCACCGAGGCCGAGCTGACTCGTGAACACGGAGCCGAGCGCGGAGGAGAGCACACGGTGAACCGCGTCCTGCACGGCACGAGGCTCGGCGAAGCGCACCTCGCTCTTCTGCGGGTGCACGTTCACGTCGACGAGGTCGTTCGGCAGGTCGAGGTAAACGACACCGACCGGATAACGTCCCGGCTCGAGCACGCTGCCGTACGCGTGGTCGACCGAACGTGACAACGCACGATCACGCACGGGCCTGCCGTTGACGAACACCCAAAGGCCCGTCGCGCCCATGCGCGCCTTCTCCGGTCGTGACAGATGCGCTTCGACCTCGAGCGGTCCCATCTTGCCTGCGCACCGCACGAGCTCCCAGCCGACGAGGATGCTCCTCACCCGCTCCTCGCGGCTCGCCGCGCGCAAGTGCTCGCGCACGCGCCGGCCGTCCCGCTCCAATGTGACGGTAACGTCAGGTCGGCTGAGCGCGATGCCGTCGACGACCTCGGTCACGTGTGCGGACTCGGTCGCGAGCGCTCGCAAAAACTTCCGGCGCGCCGGGACGTTGTAGAAGAGATCTCGGATCTCGACCCTCGTCCCCGGCGGCATGCCGACGGGCTCGATGCTCGGCGCGCCGCCGCCGTCGATCGACACCGACGCTCCCGCGTCCGCCGCGCGCAGGCGCGAGGCGATTCGGAACCGGCTCACCGACGCGATGCTGGGCAGCGCCTCGCCTCGGAAGCCGAATGTCCCGATCGCGAGGAGGTCCTCGAGGGATGCGATCTTGCTGGTCGCATGCCGCGTGATCGACAGGCGAAGGTCGTCCTCGCTCATGCCGTGGCCATCGTCGGCAACACTGCAGGCCGCGACGCCGCCACCTTCGATCGCGACGTCGACGCGCGTGGCTTCGGCGTCGATCGCGTTCTCGCAGAGCTCCTTCACCACGCTCGCAGGGCGCTCCACGACCTCGCCGGCTGCGATCTGGTTGGCCAGATCGTCCGGCAGCACCTGCACGCGGCGCATCAGGGCTCGTCTTCGCGCTCGAGCCGCTCCTCGGCGCGCGCGACGGCATCCATGAAAGCGCGTGTCCGAGGCGAAGCGAGCGCGGCGCCCGCTGCACCGAGCACCCCGAGGTGCAGGGCGAGCCCGAGCCGAGTGCACAGCCACCAAAAGGCGGGGGTGCGCACGTCGAAGAACGGAAGCTGCAAGCCGGATTCGTTGAACGGTAACTGGCGGGTGTCGTACGCGACCGCGTTGATCCAAGCCTCGCGGATCGGCTGGGTGAGCGCGTATTGCACGATGACGAACAGCGTATTCGCGGCGATCACTTGCAGCGCGAGGGATCGAGAGCCGGGCCGGCCCGCGAGGACCATCGCGCTCACGATCACCAGGAGCAGCGACAGCAGCACCTGCGCGATCGACAGCGGCATCATCCGCTTCGGCGCATCGGCGTACGCGCGGTGCTCTGCGGCGCGCTGCACCAGCATCAGCCCCTGCGTCTCGTCGGCCTTCGCTTGCTCGAGCACGGCGCTCGACTCGGGGACGCTTCCCTGGCGGAGGAACGACACCGTATGGCAGCCGTTCATGGTCCCGTTCACGCCGGCGAGCCACGTGAGGATCATCGCGGCGACGAGAAACCACGGCCGCAGACTGCGGAGCCGCTCGCCATTGGAGGAACTTCCGGCGCTCACTTCACGTCCGTCTAGCACGGCTCTTCCCGGAGAACACCCCGGGAGGCGGGCAATCCGAGTACGCGGGCAACGGGCTGCCCGGGATGCGGCATGCGACGCTCAGATCCCAGTCTCGAGATCCGAGAGCCACTCGTTCGTGAACCCTTCCTCGTAGCCGAACTCGGTAAGCGGGAGGCCCGCGCCGCGAAGCGCGGTGAGGAGCGCTTTCGTCGCGTTTCCTCCGCCGTCGCGGTGGTGGACGTTTCCCTTCAGCCGTCCGCTTCCCTTGCCGCAGAGGAGCATCGGCAAGTCGTCCTGCGAATGCGTGACGCCCTCGGTGTGCTCGGTGGTGACCAGGATCGAGCTGTTGTCGAGCATGTTGCCTGCGCCTTCCGGCGTCGAGCGCAGCTTGTCGAGGAAGTAGGCGAGCTGCCGCATCGTGAACTTCACCGCTTCGCGCTGGAGGGGCTGCGGCGCGGGCTCGGTGTGGTTCATGTAGTGCTGCCCGTCGACCGCGCCGACCATCCAGAACACCGCGCCGGATCCACACGTCGAGTACATGATCGAAAACGATCGCGTGAGGCCACACGCGAGGCCGAGCGTCATCAGATCGCTCATGATCTGGTTCTTCTCCTCCATCTGCTCGTGGCCTTCGACATCGGGGAAGTCGCCCGGGTCGCCTGGTTTGGTGCACTCGGCGAGCGGCGCGTTGAGGCGGGTCTCGAGCTCCGAAATGCTCGTGAGGTGTTGGTCGAGCCGCTGTTTGTCTTTGGTGCCGAGCTTGGACTCGAGCGCCGAGATCTGATCGCCGACGGCGTTGAGCACGTTCGCGCGCGCCTTCCGGATCAGCGGCTCGGCCGTGCCTTGATTGAAGAGCCGATCCCAGAACGCGTGCGGTGACTCCTCCGACGGGTTGACGTTCGTCTCGCCCGCGACCGATCCGTTGTGAGACAGGTATTGGAAGCTCGTGCCTTCGTCGGTGCCGCGGAAACGCGTGACCGCCGCTTCGAGCGAGCGATACGCGCTCGGGCTCGTCGATTGGAAGTGGTTCGCCGCGATCTGATCGACGCTCGGGTACTTCATCGTCGAGACGATGGTGTCGCGCACGTCGTCGACCTTGTAGTGCGGCCCCCCCGAGTTCACGGCGCTCATCCCCGAGTGGTGCGGATGACGCGGCGTCTTCACCGACAAGCCGCTGATGACGCTCACGTAGTCTTTGAGCGGCAAGAGCGCCGCGAGGGCGAAGTCGTCCGGGACGCTCCAGTTGTCGCCGACCGAGGGAGGCGTCCACGTCGCGAGGTGGACGCCGTTACCGAAGAACCACAGGCCGAAACGCGTGGGTAGAGGCGCGCCGCCGGCCAGCGCCTCGCCGTGGTCGTCGAGCATGAAGTCGAACAGCGGCAGGCCCACGGCCACCGTGGCAGCGCCGGCCATGCCGCGCAGAAACAAGCGTCGGGTCGGGCCGCGGCGCGGTGACTTGATGAGGAAGCTCATGGTCAGTTGCCCTCCTCGGTCGACGGCGTGGCGTAGCGGTAGCCGTCGTTGGTCACGAGCGCGACGACGAGCGCTTTGAAGTCGTAGTCGGTGTCGACGAAGTTGGTGACGAGGTCCTCGACGCTGACATCGTCGCCGTCACCCGCGAGGTGTCCGCCCGCGTGCTCGTAGAAGCGGCGCGCGACACACGCACCGACCTCGGGGAGCGCGGCGACGAGCGCCGCGAGCTCGATGCCGTCCGCGACCGGCTCGCCGCCGACCTCGGTCGCGGAGTCGATGCTCAAGCCCTGCTCGTCCTGATCTCGGTACGCACCGATTGCGTCGTAGTGCTCGAGCGCAAACCCGATCGGATCCATCCGCGCGTGGCAGCCGGCGCACGCCGGATCGGTTCGATGAACGTCGAGGCGCTGGCGCAACGTGGTGGGCGGCGCCCCTGGGTCGGGCTCGGGCAGCGACGTGTCGACGCCGGCGGGCGGCGGGGGAATGTCCTGGCAGAGCAGGTTGATTTGAACGAAGCGCCCGCGGTGCGTGGGTGATGTCTGCGTGTCGTGCGCGTTCATCGCGAGGAAGCCCGCGGTCGTGAGCAGGCCCGCGCGCTTCGCGTCTTCGGGGAACACGTAGGGGACGAGGTCCGGACCGGTGATGCCTTCGATGCCGTAAACCCGCGCGAGCTCTTCGTTGAGGTACGTCTCGCGCGTGGTGAAGACCTGGCGGAAATCGCCTTCTTCCTCGAAGACGACGTTCTCGAACATGCGCTCGATCTCGACGCGCATCGCGGGCCCCAGCGTCGCGGAGAACTGCGGGAACGCGGTGACGTTCTTCTTCAGGTTGTCGAGGTTTCGCACCTGCATGAAGTCGCGAAAGAAGCGCACGAGCGGCGCTCGCGTTCGGGGGTCGTCGAGGAGCCGCTCCGCCTGTGCGGTGACGCCTTCCTTCGTGAGAAGGTCGCCCGCCTGCGCTGCCTGCCGGAGGCCTTCGTCGGGCGGTCCATCGAGCAGCAAGAACGACAACCGGCTCGCCATCTCCCAGCTCGTGTAGCGGTACGACGACGGGCTCGTGGGATCGGGCTCACCGAGCTCGACGCGGAACAAGAAGCTCGGCGACTGCAGCACCGCCGCGACGCCGAACTTGAGGCCTTGCGTCGGGTCATCGAGATCCGTCGCGATGGTCGAAGCCAAGCCGACGAGCGCATCGATCTCGCTGCTCGTCACCGGACGCCGCCACGCACGCGTCGTGAAGTCCTCCAGAAAGCTGCGAACGCAGGGATCGTCGATGGCGGTGAACGTGCATCCGACGAGCGCGTCTCGGCGGGCGGCGTCGTTCCAGACTTGGTCGAGAATCTGGTAGGTGGCCTTCTCGTACTCCTCGGCCTCGACGCTGGAGATGGTTCGATTGGCGGCGGCGATCGACGTGAAACCGTAGGCGACGTCGTCTTGCGGGAGGTCCGCCGGGATCGCGAGCGGCTCACCGAAAAGATCCCTCCAGGAATTCTCGAGCTGCGGCTGCGTGAGCCTGTGCAAGGTGGGCGCAGCAGGCTCGAAGGCATGCTCCGAAGGGCCTGCGCCGACACCGCCGCCGCCGTCCTCGTCGTTGCCTATCTCTCCCGTGCAGCCGATCGCGATCGGCAGCGCGAGGACCAAGGGAAGGCATCGAACGAGCATGCGATCAGGCTACGCAGTCGCACTGCCGCATCAACGGTGCGCGAAACGACGACGGGTGGCCATCGCTCGACCACCCGTCCTTCGCACGTGCTCCTACCCGGCTTCGTCGTCAGCGTCGCGGCGCGGGCTTCTTCGCCGATGGTGTGGGCGGTGTCACCTCGGGCCTCGCCGTTTCCTCCGGAATCATCGCGCCCATCACGACCTCCGCGTCGGGTGGCATTGCGGCCGAGGCGGAAGGAGCTGCGCTCGGCGGCGGGGTCGCGACCATCTTGCCGACCTCGGCATGCGGGGCGGGTGCTCCCATCATCAAGAACGCGCTCCCCGCCATCGCAGTCACGCTGCCGGCCCCCGCGGCGATCCCGGCCGTCACGAGCGCGAGCCTTCGAACGCGCTTCTTCCGCTCGCCGACGGGGCAATCCGACGTGATAACCGTGCCGTCCGCGCGTCGATAGAGGCGCAGGCAAACATTGCCGTTCGTCTCTCGCAGGAGCGCGATGGCCTCGCCGCGTGTCATCCCCGCGACGTTGTAGACATTCTTCTCGCACGAGCCGCAGAAACGCACGCGATGGTCGCCCTGCATCGCGTCCCAGCTCGCGGTGCACGGGCTCGCGATGCGCACGTCCTCGAGGGGTCCATACGAAGTGAGGTGGTGAAGCCTTCGATGAAGATCGTCGCGCTCTCGCTCGAGGATGCGGCGGCGCTCGACGATTCGATCCGTGTCGTTCAGCTCGGCTGTAACCGCCTCGAGCTTTTCACGCAGCGCCGACAGCTCGTCTCGATAGGGAGTCGCCATGTTTGGACTTCGACGTGCGCGGCGACGAAATGTTCTCGGGTCGTGCTCCGTCCTCGAACAGGGCAATCACCGCACCAACCATCATTTGATGGGATAGCCATCGAGCCTGAGCGGGAAGACGAAGTACGGCGGCACACACGCTCCGGCGCCGTCTTTACCCATGCGCGCGCAAACGAAGTCCTGGCGGCACGGGTGTTTCGGGTCGCACGCGCGGTCGGCGCGCGGGACGACGTATTTCTCGCCACACGCTTCCTCGGGTTTTCCGTAGCGCAGGCACGCTTGCAGCCCGTCGATGTCGACAAAGTCGACGCATGCCGCGGAAGGGCTGCTGTTGTCGCACGAGCCGACACACGCTCCCTGGGCGAAGCCGTTGATGTTTCCGGTGCAGCCGAGGTTCGGGCCACACGTTCGTCGAGTCAGCGCCGACACCATGTCTTTTCGCGCCGTCGTTCCCGCGACGACTTTGCCCGTCTCGCACGCGGCACCAACCGCGTCGTCGTCGTCGAGGCAGACGCCGACGTCCGGGTCTTCGAGCGCGACGCAGCGGAGCCCGTCGGCGCACGACCACGCCTCGAACCCGGGATCGCCGAGACCACAGGGCGCGCCGAAGCCACCGTCCATCCCTTGGCGCTCGGCGGGCGGGCGATGCTCGCTCGGTATGCGGCCTGCCGCGACGGCTTCGACGTACGTCTCGCGACGCTCGATGTCCTCGAGCAAGTGCGTGGATGAGCCGCTCACGAGCGACTTCCACTTGGGGGCGTCGTCGGCGTCGAGACCCACGTGGTGGAAGCCCGCGATGGAATGGCTCTGGTGGCAACCGACGCAGCTGACGCCGTCCAGCCGGCGAAGCAGCGCTTTCGCCGAGCGGATCGTCGTGAATGTCGACAGATCGAGGCCCTCGAGATCTTCCTCGTCGAGGACCCGCGAAAAGGGGCGGTTGTCGCGGCGTTCGAGGCCGCGCGGCGCGACCGACCGCGCGCTCTTTGCGAGGAAGCGCTCCGGCACCTGGACGGTGCCGTCGTCGATCGCGCGAAGGACCTCCGGCGCACGCAGGTACGAGAGGAATGCCGAGCGCAGCGCCGGGTCGCTCGAAAGCGCGGCGACGTCGGGCATGTTGTCCATCGCTGCAGGTGCAAAAGCCTTGTGCTGCTCGTCGACCGCGTGAAAGACGCGCAACGAATATTCGACGTGCCCGCCCATCGTCGGGTGTGCGGTCGACTGGATGCGGACCGTCTGCAGGTTCGTCTCCACAGCCTTGAGCGTCCAGCGCTTGCGATTCGCCTCCGAGAGAGCGCCGTCGGCGACGAGCCACTCGACGAGGCTCGTGCCTACGAGGTCCGCGGGCGCGCGCCACGACCGCGCTGCGTCGGTGCACGAGCCATCCGTGGAGGGCACGAGAAACACCGCGTTGATCGTGAGAGGGAGGCGGCCGCTCATCGACTCGCGCGCCTGCTGCGTCGTGTAGCCGAGGCGGTAGACGAACCGCACCTCGCCACACGTGTCCGCGTAGAAGGCGCGTCGATCGAGCCGGTTGAACACGCCCACCAGCTCGAACCGCATCTCGTCGGAGCGGAGCCAGTGCGCGTCGAACAACCTCGTGCCGAGCACCGACGTGACGCGCGCATCGGGATGGGAGCGCTGGGTCGCCGCGATGTCGTCGGACAGCGCGATCAAGATCGTGGACAGCGGGGAGCTTCGCCAGAGCTCTGCGGTCGTCACGAAGTCTTCGCCGGTGACGAGCTGGGGCAGCCTGAAACCGCGCCGATCGAGCTCGGCGAGCTGGCTCGGATCCAGGACGGCGACGTGTGTCGAGCGAGGTGGCCCGACAACCTCGGGCGGCGCGTCGGGCGCAGCCGAAGCGGCGACGGATCCCGCGTTCGGCGGGAGCGGCCCGCGCCGCTCTTCGGTCGAGCTGCACGCAGACGCTCCGCCAATCGCGAGCGCCAGCGCCGCAACCAGGGTGAGGACAATCACGGCGGAGCCAGCGTTTCGTTCGGCCATCGCGCGCTCGTCGCCGGAACGGCCCAGAGTGTGACGGCGTGTCATCGAGGCGCGCGCCGCGCATTTGCTCAGCGCTCGAAGACCGCGCGAAATGCCTCGAGGTTTCGGTCTTGCTTGTGGATCGCGTAGATCGCGAACACGACCTCCTCGAAGTGGCGAGCGAAGCCTCGCGACAGGACTTCGTGGAAGGCGCGCGCGACGAGCGCGGGATCGTTCCTGAAAGCGCCACATCCCCACGCTCCGAGAACGAGGTGCGTCGCGCGAAGCTCCACACCGAGCGAAAAGACGTGCTCGATGCGTCGCTCGAAGATCGTCGCGAGCTCACGCGGATCGATCCGCTCGAGCGCCGACGCGTTCGGAGCGGGCATCGTGACGAAGCTCGCTAGGACCGGCGCGTCGAGCAGCTTCATCGCATCGTCGCGAAAGATCGGGACATCCGGCGACGTGATCGCCCAATCCGTGTACCTCGCGTCGCGCGCGCTTCGATTTTCGTCGTAGTAGAGCCGCTGCGTCAGGAGTGTCGGGTAGAGCGCGGACGACCGGCACACCGTCTCTTCCTGGGCGAGCGCGGAACCGAGAAAGCCGCCTCCCGGGTTCTTCGCCGAAGCGAAGTTCAGGCACGCCACGCGCACGTGCTCCGAGCCCGACCGTTCGAGTAGCCGACGAGCGGCGCCGGTCGTCGATTCGGCGGTGATGGAGACGGCGCCCCGGTGCTCGCCGTTGGTCGTCGCGAGCCGCGTCGCCGCTCGACGAAGAGCTGCGGGGGAGTGGGCGCGCGTCGCGGCGCAGGCCCGCTCGACGTCGGCACCGATGTCGATGCGGCGGCCGTTCGCCTCGTAGAAGCCGTTCTGAAGGATGCGGAGGGTTTCATGGCTGATCGCTTGGAGTTTCATGAGCCCAGCGACGAGCATATTAGTGTTGTTCTGACACTAAGCACGACGCCCCCTTCGGATCGCACGTGCATTCGCGCTTCTCGACTTTGCACGCCCGTTTTCAACCTTGAAACCCGAGCTGCTCTCGGCCGAGGGCATTCGCCCCGGATTTGCGCAAGAAGCGGTCAACCCATCCTTGGCACACGCTTTGGATAAGCGAATGGCAAGCGCCTGTGACGGTTCCCCCCCCCCGCCGTCGAGCAGGCGCTTTTTTTTTGTCTTTCTTCCACTCCTCGCCGTCGAGGCAAGGAATGCGTCGCTAACAAGGGCTATCCGCGACCGCTGCCGCTGAGCTCGATCAGCAGGTCGGTGAGGCCTTCCGGATTCGAAAGCGCGACGAGGTGCCCGCCCGCGATCTCGCGTACGTCCTTGCCGAGGCGGTCGCGCGCGACCTTTGCCTGGAACGCCGCAGGGAAGAAGCGATCGTCTTTGCCGACGACGACGAAGGTCGGGACGTTCGGCCACGCGTCGAACCGATTGGGCTCGCCGAAGACGATGTCGGCCTCGGGACGCACCTGGCTCGCGCCTTCTTCCGCGACGTCCTTGGGCACGTCGTGGAGGAAGTACGTTTCGATATCGAAATCGACGGTGTAGCCGTGCTCCTCCGCTGCAGATCGCCGCGCGGCAGGGGCTCCCGTGGCGTCCCACCAGGCGCCCGCCGTTTCGCCCGGTAGCGGGATCATCGCGTTCACGAAGACGAGCGACTTCACCGACGCTCGCGCGCAAACGAGGGGCGCGGTGAAACCTCCGAGCGACTGCGCGACGAGCACGACGTCCTTGCGTGCGCCGATCGCGCCGACGACCGCGTCGCCATAAGCCGCGAGCCCGGCATCGGGATCGTCGCCCGGAAGATCGACGGCGATTGCTTCATGGCCTGCGCGCTCGAGGAGCGGCACGACGCGGTTCCAATACCAGGCCGCGCCTCCTGCACCGGGGATGAGGACGAACGTCGTCATGTGTGCCTCCGTCGAGCGGATGCTAGTCCGCCCCGAAGAGCGGCCAAGTGACAATGAAGGGGCTGGCCAGACCTTCGGCGTTCGGCTCCAGGCCCTAGCGCTTGCGCTTCACGAGGAGGTCGTAGATGTCGCGCTTCTTCCGCCCCGTCTCGAGCGCGACGCGCTCCGCGACGTCGCGCGGGCGCATGCCGGTCGCCAACGCTTCGTCGATGCGACGCTCCACCTCGGCGTCGGTGACCGAAACGTTCGGGCCCGACCACGGCGCGAGCACCACCGTGAGCTCCCCGAGCACCTCACCTTCGTTGAAACGCTGCGCGACGTCCTCGATCGCCGCCTCGACGATCTCTTCGTGCAGCTTCGTGAGCTCCCGCGCCACCGTCGCGCGTCGGCCCGGCATCGCCTCGGCGAGCTCGAGCAGCGTGGCGGCGAGCCGCTGCGGTGATTCGAACAACACCACCGCGTCGGTGCAGGCTGCCGCGTCCGCAATCGCGCGGGTCCGCTCCATCCCGGTGCGCGGAAGAAACCCCACGAACCGAAACGCACCGAACGTGTATCCCGACGCCGAGAGCGCGGTCGTCACGGCGCTGGGGCCCGGGATCGGCACCACGCGTATCGCACGCGCGCGCGCCTCGGTGACCAGCGCCGCGCCGGGGTCGCTCACGCCCGGTGTGCCCGCGTCGGTACAGAGCGCAACCGTGCGACCCTCCGCGAGGAGATCGGCGACGGCGACGACGTCACGCTCGGCGGCGTTCGCGTCGAGCCGCCGAAGAGGCTTCGACGAGAGGCCGAGATGCACGAGGAGCTTCTGCGTGCGGCGCGTGTCCTCGGCCACGACGACGTCCGCGCTGCCGAGGGCGTTGGCAGCGCGGTGCGAGAGGTCGTCGAGGTTTCCGATCGGCGTCGCGACGACGTACAGCGTGCCGGTCACCGGCTCGATCCGACCGCGTCTCCGAGCTCTTGCTTCAAATAGTCGCGCAGCTTGTGGTGCAGCCGCGCTTCGAGCTGTCGCACGCGCTCGCGCGAGATCCCGAACTCGTCGCCGAGCTCTTGCAGCGTGAGCGGCTCTTCCGCCGCCATGCGCTTGTCGAAGATGACGACGTCTTTGCCCTTCAGCGTCGTGCGGAACTCGCGCAGGCGCGCCGCGACGAGCGCGTCCATCTCGTGGCGCTCGAGGAGGTTGTCCGGGCCGCTGACCGCGGACGGCATCAAGTCGACGCGCGAGACGCTGCGCCCTTCGGCGTCGCCCACCGGTGCATCGAGGCTCGCCTCGGCGCTCGACAAGCGCCGATCCATCTCGATGACTTCCTTCTCGTCGACGCCGAGCCGCTCCGCGATGCGCTCGGACGTCGCGTCGATGCCCATCGCCGCGAGCTTCGCCTTCTCCTTGTTGAGGTTGAAGAAGAGCTTGCGCTGGGCCTGCGTCGTCCCGAGCTTCACGAGGCGCCAGTTGTTGAGGATGAACCGCAGGATGTACGCGCGGATCCACCACGCCGCGTAGGAGGAGAGCTTCACGCCGCGGTACGGGTCGTACCGCTTCACGGCCTGCATCAGGCCGATGTTGCCCTCCTGGATGAGGTCCATGATGTTCTTGTAGGCGCGGCGATACTCGTACGCGAGCTTCACCACGAGGCGCAGGTTCGCCGTGACGAGGCGCGCGGCGGTCTGCACGTCCTGCGAGTCGACGTAGGACCGCGTGAGCTTCTGTTCCTCCTCCAGTGTGAGGAGGGGGTAGCGCTGAATCTCGCGGAGATACGCTTGCAGCGGATCCGTGCGCGAAAGCGCCGCCGGCTCGATGGACGCGGGCGCGGACGAAGGCGCGCTCGACTTGGGACCGGGCTCGTCCTCCGCGATGACCTCGCCGACCGTCTCGACGACGTCCGACTCGTCGACGTCTTCCGACTCTCCGCGGCGCGAGGACGGCGGAGCCTCGGAGGCCGGGCCTGCTTCCTCGTCGTCTTGTTCCTCGTTCGAGGAGGCGCGGGTGTTGCTCGGGGCGGCTGCACGCGCACCACGCCCGCCGGCCTTCGGGGCACCGGCGGTGGTGGTCGACTTGCGGGTGCGCGGCTTGGGGGTGCCGGCCGGTGACGTCTGGTCGCTCTTCTTTCGGGGCACTCGGCGGTCTCCGAAGGTTCGGCGCAAGGTATGGCATAGCGCTCAGCGATTGCCTAGCTCGCATCGCGCGCGGCCTCGCGTGGAAGCCATGTCGGACGATCGCACCCTTGTCCCATCGATGGCGTGCCATCGATGGCGATCCATCGAGTGGTCCGATGGATGGCGTCCCATTGATGGCCGAGGCCGAGCAAGCGATAACCCTCTCGCGATGACCGAGCCCGCACGAACCACCCTCGTCCTGACCCGCGCGGATGTGCGCTCCCTCTTGTCGATGCCGCGCGCCGTCGAGGCCGTGGAGCAGGCCTTCGTGGCATATGCGACCGAGGCTGCTCAGATGCCGCCCAAGGTCTATCTGAGCCTCGGCCAGCACGGCGGAGACTTCCGCGCGATGCCCTCCTACCTAGCGCGTCGAAGCGCCGCCGAGCCGCCGATCGCCGGGGTCAAATGGGTCAACAGCCACCCCGACAACCCGAAGAAGTTCGGCCTGCCGAGCGTGATGGGCATCTACATCTTGAGCGACCCGGAGACGGCGCTGCCGCTCGCGATCCTCGACGGCACCCTCCTCACGGCCGCTCGAACCGGTGCAGCGGCCGCCGTCGCCTCGCGCGCGCTCTCGAAGAAGCAGCCGAAGACGATGGGCTTCGTCGGATGCGGAATCCAAGCGCGAACGATGTGGGAAGCACACCGCGCCGTCTTCGGTGACAGCCTTCGGATCATCGGTGCCGACTCGGATCCTGCAGCCGCGGAGAAGTTCGCGCGGGAGGTCGGCGGCACGGTGGGGTCGGTCGAGGCTGCCGCCGGATGCGACATCGTCAACACCTCGACGCCCGGTCGCGCTCCCGCGGTTCGCTCGGCGTGGGTCAAACCCGGCGCGCACATCAACGCGATGGGCGCCGATGCGCCCGGCAAACAAGAGCTCGACGCCGACATTCTCGACCACGCGAAGGTCGTCATCGACGATCACCACCAGGCGACCCACTCCGGCGAGGTCAACGTCGCGCTGGAAGCGGGCACCTTCACCGAGGATCGCATCCACGGATCGCTCGGCGACGTCCTCGCAAAGAAAATCCCCGGCCGATCGGGCGAGACCGAGATCACGATCTTCGACTCGAAGGGACTCGCGATTCAGGACGTCGCGCTCGCCTGGGTGCTGTACCAGGAAGCGCGGAGCCGCGGCGTGGGCGCGGCGCTGTCGATCGTGTTGTGAGCTCGAGCGACTTGTGGCTGCTGTCTTGGTGGACGTGCTCCCCCCTCACGAAGTGAGGGGGGCCGGGGGGGAGAAAGTGCAGCCACACTCGGGCGCGAGCTTGAGCGTAACTGCACCAGACAGCGGTCAGAACTCGCGCGAATAGCGGCCGCCACCCACCTCTTCGTGGTGGTGGTGGCCGTTGTGCTGCTCGGGGTGCTGTCGCTCGTACTCGCGCTCGATCTCCGGCATGACCTTCGACAGGCGCGACCGGACGATCTGCTCCACGATGTTCCAGAGCGAGTCGCGATCTTCACACTCGGCGATGACACCGAGCGGGATCTGGAAGCCGCCCTTGTCCGCGCGACCGCCGCCGTAGGGGCGACCCGATCGATCCTTGCCGAAGACGCTCGTCAGGAACGTGGCCGGCTCGACGCTCGGGCTGTCGGTTCGGAGCGAGCCGTCGATGCGATCCTCGACGATGCCGAAGACGAGGACCGTGTCCAAGTCCTCTCGCTGCAGGATGAAATCAGCCGTCGTCGCGATCGAGTCGCGATCACCCGCCGAGACGTAACCGACGCCCGCCACGGCGAAGTCGCGCACGACGAGCATGTTGTTGAGCGCCCTTCCGAGCACCGTCATCCCCGACGCCGAGTGCACGCGGCGACCGACACGCTTCATGACGTCGCTGTCGCAGAACCGCCTCACGTAGGCGGCCGCGGCGAAGTCCGCCGCGGTTGCCAGCTGGAAGTCGTTCGTGTCCGTCTGGATGCCGAACAGCAGCGCGGTCGCCACACGCGAGGCGCCCATCGCGCTCTCGAGCGGGGCGAGCCCTTGCGCCATGTACTCCGCGTAAATCGAGCAGCTTGCGCCCATGTGGGGCCGGATGTCGACGAATGGGGCGTCGACCTCGGCCATCTTGTGGTGGTCGACGACGGTGAGGAGCTTCAGATCGGCGGGAAGGTCGATCGTGGGCTCGGGCGTCGAAGTGTCGACCAGCGACAAGAATTTGAATGGAGCAAGGTCCTCCGACGTCGAGACTTGAAGCATCTCGATATTGAGGAGCTTCACCATCGCGCGGTTTTGCCGGTGCGAGACCGGCAGGACGTTCGCGATCGTGCACGGAACCCCCATCTCCTGGCAGATGCGCTGGTGTGCCAGCGCGCTGCCCAAGGCGTCGGGGTCGGGGTGCCCGGTGATCAGCACCACGTTTGGGGCTCCGGGGATCGATTTGAGAACAGCCTCGAGGCCCTGCCGAGGGGCTGGGTGCGTACCCATGTGGTAGCGGGACCATACCACGAGCCAGCCCCGGCTTGGCATTCGCCCCGTGAGCCTCTCGATGCCGATGTTCAGTGTCGTGGTCGGCGGCATGCGTCCGCGGGCTTGCGAACGCTGGAGGCCACTTCCTGCCACACGGCCCGTCCGCGTCGAGGTATGCGAGCGCGCCGAATCCCCGCGCTGCCCGAAGAAACCGTCATGTCGTTAACCATTCACACCGTCGTTTCGCGACCAGGTCCCGTCGAGCGGAGGGTTCTCGAGCGTCTTTCGCCGACCACATCGGAGGTCCGGCGGATCGGTGCGGGTGTCGCGTTGCGCGTGCTCGAGACACCGCAGGTGGCCGCGCCGACCCGTCTTGCGCTCGTTCACGGGCGCGGCCACGCCGCGACTTTGTGGGAACCGATCCTGCGCGCGTTCGCGCCCGAGCGACGCGTCGTCGCCCCCGACCTCCCAGGGTTCGGACACTCCGGCTTCCTCGACGGCCCGGTCGGCGGACCTGAAGACGCGCTCGATCGCTTCGTCGCGCCGATCGAGGATCTGCTCGCCGCCGAAGGTCCCATCGTGCTGGTGGGCCACTCGCTCGGTGGGCTCGTCTCGTTGGAGATCGCGCTGCGCCGCCGTGTCGACGTGCGCGGCCTCGTGCTCGTCGCGTCGATGGGCCTTTCTCCCTACGTCTCGCCGACGGCGCGCGCCTACCTCCGCTTCGGGCCCGAGCGTGCCGCGCGGCTGAACCGATTTTTGGGACGCGCGCCGCGTGGGCTGACCGGTGCAGCCGTCCCGGAGCTCGGCCAGCTTCGCGTCGAGCTCCACCTCGCGCGCCACGCCGCCAAGCTCGCGAAGCCTGCGTTCGATGCGCTCGTGCCGATCGCCGGGGACGGCTTGAACCGGCGCGATCGCCTCGGCGAGGTTCGGGTGCCGACGCTGCTCGTCTGGGGATCGAACGACGAAGCGTTTCCGCTGCCGATCGCGATGGATGCCGAGACGAGGCTCGCGGACGCCGAGCTCGCGGTGATCGGGGAGGGGCACACGCCGCATCTCGCCGAGCCCGACGCGGTGATCGATCGGCTTCGAGCGTTCCTCTCTGCGCGCGGGCTTTGAGCCGACCTTCAGCGATCCGTTTCTAAGCGCGCGTCTTTCCGTGGCATCGTGCGCGCCTCGTGGGTCGCATTCAGCTCCTCTCCATTCCCGAGCGCCTCGACGCGTACGCCGACATCACCGGCCAGGACGTCGTCATGGGCTTCGTCGACGTCGGCTTTTATCCCCACCCGGATCTCATGCGGCCGGACCGCCGCATTCGCGCGTATGCGGACGCGACGCGCGAGGTGCCCGACGGCAACGAGTTCTTCTCGCCCCAGCCGTACGGATGGCACGGCACGATGACCGCCTGCGCAGCCGCTGGAAATGGCTATCGCTCGGGCGGAAGTTACCGAGGCATCGCGAGCGAAGCCGACGTCGTCCTCATCAAAGCAGGCACCGACGGCGGGCGCGTTCGGGGCCACAACGTCGCGCACGCGATTCGGTTCCCGCTCCGTTTCCCGAACCTGAAGATCAAGATCGTCAACATCTCGCTCGGCGTGGATCCCGACGATCCGCATTTCAACGACGTCGAGCAGGCCGTCGAAGAGGTCGTCGCGGCCGGCGTGACGGTCTTCGCCGCCGCGGGCAACGTCCCCGGCCAGAAGGTGTCCGCGCCGGGTTCGTCGCCGCGCGCAATCACCGTGGGAGGGCAGCACGACCGCTTCTCCCCCGACGTCGACGGCGAAAAAGATCGTCATTGGCCCTCGAGCTTCGGGTCCCACCGAGAGGGCGTTCAAAAGCCGGATCTGCTCGCACCCGCGATCTGGGTGCCCGCGCCGATGTTGCCGGGCACGCTCACCGCGCGCGAAGCGCAACCGCTCTTTCAGCTTCTCAGCGTGCTCGAGGAGCTCTCCGCCGAGCACGGCTTCAGCGAGCGCAATCAGCTGTCGACCGCCGAAGAGCGCGCGCAAATTGGTGAGCTGATGCGCGTCATCGTCGCGCGCATTCGAAAGCAGAAATACATCTCGCCCGACTACCAACACGTCGACGGCACCTCGTTCGCCGCGCCGATCGCGGCGAGCGTGGCTGCCCAGATGCTCGAGGTCGCGCCGCGCCTCACGCCGGACGACATCCGGGAGGGGCTTTGCTCTACGGCGGAGCGGCTAGCGGACGTCGCGGATCACATCCAGGGCGCAGGCGTGCTCCGGCCGCGTGCGGCGGTCGACTGGGCGCGCGTCTGGGCCCGGCGGCAGCCGACCAGAGGAAGAGAGTGAGATTCGTCGAATGGACGCGCGGGACCGCTAATCGGTCTTGAGCGCCAGTCCCTTCAGCATGCTTTCGAGAACCAGCCTCAGCAGTGGCTCCCGCTTCTCGTCGAGGTGCTGAGCCACGAGCTTCGGATGATGAAAGGCCATCATCCCTTCCCAGAGGATCTCGGCCATCTTGTCGGGGTCGGCGCCGCGCAAACGACGCGCCGCGATCGCCTCCCTCACCAGCCCGACGAGCTGGGCCATGAGCGTGCTCATATGTTGCTGCACGTACGGCTTCTGAGCGTTCGCCAGAAGATCGAACGATTTGTAGAGCTCGGGATCGTGCAGAACCTTCGCGCGCTTCGCCCGGTGCAGCGTGAGCATCCACGCGAGCATCTTCTCGGTCGGCTCCTTGCCTTGCTTGCGGCAAATCGCATCTAGGCTCTCGTCGATCTCGACCAGCCAGCGCTCCGAGACTGCGTCCAGAAGGGCCGTCTTGTCTTTGAAGTGCAGGTACAGCGCTGCGTGACTCACCCCGAGCTGCTTGGCGACATCGGTCAGCCGGACCTTGTCGAAGCCCTCCTCGCGCATCGCGGCGACGGTCGCGTCGATTGCCTTCTTCTTGATTTCGGCGGCCGTCAGCCCGGTTCTCGGCATGTTCCGAATGTAGTGCCGCCCGCGGGTTACTTACAACATTGACTCCATGTAAGTTACAAACTATGGTTGTTGTAAGTTAGGAGACGGACCCCGTGACCAACCCGATCGAGACCTTCACGCTTCCCGCGACGTCAATCCGCCTCAACCGCATGGGTTACGGCGCGATGCAGCTCGCCGGCCCGCACGTCTTCGGGCCACCCAAAGATGCGAACGCCGCTATCGCCGTCCTGCGCGAGGCGATCGAGCTCGGTGTAAACCACATCGATACCAGCGACTTCTACGGGCCATACGTGACCAATCGGATCATCAAGCAGGCCCTACATCCGTATCCGACGACGCTCACGATCGTGACGAAGGTCGGCGCGAAACGCGGCCCGAACGCCTCGTGGGAGCCGGCGCTCGGCAAGCAGGACCTGATCGATGCCGTTCACTCGAATTTGAAGCACCTCGGCGTCGATGCGCTCGACGTGGTGAACCTGCGTGTCGGCCCTCCGCTCCTTCCCGAGGGGAGCTCGGTTGCGGAGCCGTTTTCGGTCCTCGCCGACCTCCAGCGCGAGGGGTTGATTCGTCACTTGGGGCTCAGCACCGTGAATGCGGCACAGGTCGCCGAAGCGCAGAAGATCGCCCCCGTCGTCTGCGTCCAGAACCTGTACAACGTCGCCGTTCGCAAGGACGACGCGTTCCTTCGCGAGCTGGCGCAGCAAGGGATCGCCTACGTGCCTTACTTTCCGCTCGGAGGTTTTTCTCCCCTCCAAAGCTCCGCGCTGGACACCATCGCGACCTCGATCGGCACTACCCCGATGCAGGTGGCGCTCGCGTGGCTGCTCCAGCGGTCGCCCAACATTCTCCTGATCCCCGGCACTTCGTCGGTGAAACACCTGCGCGAAAACCTCAAAGCGAAGGACCTGACGCTCACGCCCGAGATGGTCGCCCAGCTCGACGCCATCGCGACGAAGAAGTAGCCCGGGCCGACACAATTGCCGATTGCGGAAGGCGCGCAGGAAGTGGCAATCAGTCGAGACTAACAATCAGCAGAGCCTCGGCGCAGGATGCCAATCGAGCGAGGCAGGTGTTCGGCGCTCGTTACGGCTCACAGCGCCGCCAAACGCGCCGGTCGACGTTGAACGGGCCGATCTGCGACGTCGGGTCGGCGAGGACTGCCGCGTAGCCGACGCGGTCGAGCCGGTCGTAGTGGGTGACACTGGAAAGCTCGGATGTCGCGGCGCTGGGCCACGCGATATCTGCTGGGAGCTCGGGGAAGGAGGCTGGTGACGGCAAATGCTTTGCGTCGTCCCAAAGGACCCAGGACGTTTCATCTGCGCCAACCCCAAAGCGCCATGCCCGGGCGACGGCATCGCCCAGCTCTCCGTCGGTCGCGACGACCCAGCTGTCGTTCGCGGTAGCACGCACGCCGGCGAGCCGCCTCGGGGTGTGCTGGAGCTGTTCGAGCACGGGCCCAGTGCGGAGGTACCTCTGCACGTCGCAGTATCCGTCCTCAGCCGTGACACCGCTCTCGATGCGGATTGCGACTTCGCCATAGCCAGGTGAAGGCTCGATTGGGGCAAGGTCGAAGACCTGCGTTCCCACGGGATCCTCGACAAAGAAAGCCGTGGAGTTTTCGTAGGGAAACATCGCGGGCATTCTTCGCCAGTCCGCGACGACGTTGACGTACTCGAGTCCGTCGACGTCGTGTACGGACACCGCGGTTTCCGAGCGAGCGTCGTTCGCGAGCGAGAGCGGTATGGTCATCGCAGCGCCCGGCGTAAATGGCAGGTTCCGGAGCAGCTCGTGTCCGATGATGCGTGAGCCGTTTCGCGCGTACGCGAAGAAGTCGAAGGTGTCGCCGCACGATTCGATCTCCATCACGTGCTCGCCAGGGCCACTCTGGGCGTATGAGTGGCCGAATTTGTCGGTGGTGGCGAAATAGTCGGTTGCACCCTCGATGGCGGGAAAGACGACTCTCACCTGCATCGACCGCGAAGCGCATCCGGCGAGCTCGGGGGTCGCGCCGACCTCCGCTATCCGTGTGACGTCGGGTCCTACGACATAGGACGCGAGCGAGCGTTCCTCTTCTCGGCGCTCATAGAAGCTGACGAGATCGCCGTCCACGACCTCCACCTGTGCCGGAAGGTCGTTGAAGGTCAACGTTTGCTTGAGCTCACCGGTGGCGGCGTTGACCAACACGACCCACGCGTTGGTCGGGGTAAGCCCGCGTGTTTCGAGGTCGACCTCGACAAACCGCGTCTCGGGTTCCGAGCCGCCGCCTCCGGAGGACGTGACGTCGTGTCCACCAGCGCCTCCGTCGCCTCCGGACGAGGTGACCTCGCGTCCGCCTCCGCCGCCGTCGTTTCCGCCGCCACTCGTGGTGACCGGAGTGTTGCCGCCGTTGCCGCCTGCTGCGTCGTCGTCGACCACGATGACCTCCGCGGCACATCCCGTGGCCAGTAACGCGATGCCCCCCAGTGGTCTCAAGGCAGCAAGTCGCAGCATGCATCGGATGCTAACCGAAGATCGAGCGGGGTAGCCAGCGGACGTCTCGTTGTCATCGCTCGTTGTTGCGACGCAACGCGGTCATCTCTTCGATCCTGAACCGGGCCGGCAGACGGGACTGCGGCGGGCGCCACGTCCGGCTCGGCGAGACCTGAGCCGGGCCGATTGCGCCGGTGTCGGCGTGTGTCGACGATCTGTCTTCGGCGAGCTCTTCGCGGCGGGGGACCTGGCGCTCGCGTCACGTCGCCGATGCCCTCGGCTGCGCCGCCCCTGCCCTCGCCGAAGTGTCGCGCGCGCGCCCGAGTCTGTCAGTTTTATGTGATTGGGCGTCGAAGCATCTCTTGGTCGTTGTGGACTGCTCCGGAAATCGCCATGAGCTGATCGAAAGCGTGAGCCGATTTGGGACCGAACCTCGCACCGATGTTCCGATGTGGGGTCGTATCGCCCGAGCGCTTCGCGTTGAGAATGTGGCACTTACGGGGCAAATGTCCCGTCAACTCCTCCTAATCGTGATAATTGCAAGGCTGGTTTATGCGCTTCTTGCTCCTGCGTAGGCACTGGTTCCTGATGGGTGTCTCGGTGGTCGTTGGGACCGCGGTGGTGGTCACGGCGTCGTGCGGCAACGACGAGGCACCGTTTCCTTGCGACGAAGACGGCACTTGCTCGGCGGGGCTCGAGTGCATTCATGAGTTCTGCATGCAGCCCTGCTCCGAATCCGCAGATTGTCCCGAGGCACAAGTCTGTGCAAGTCAAACGCTGGAGAACGGGTATTGTCGCGACGCATGCGATATCACGAATCCACAATGCGACGAGGACGGGTGGTCGTGCAAGTCGACTGCGGCGTTCCCGGCTGATTCGAGCGTAACTTCGTGCGGTGCCGACGGCCCGGGTCAGAAGGGTGACCCCTGCGACTACGTCGAGATGTGCGGGAGTGGGCTCACGTGCTTTTATCAAATTTGTACCGAAAGTTGCGTTTCGGACGACCAATGCTCGGACGGAGAACATTGCGAGCTCTTTGGTAGCGCTGGCGGCTGTCGATGAACTTCGCTTGAACGCGGGGTGACCAGTGTACGGCCGTCGGGGGTAGGTCCGAGCGGTTGGGAACTGGGCGGCGTGGTGGTCGCCGTCGCTTCGATCTTGGGGCGAGGCGAATGGACCTGGGGGCAATCGGTTTCGCCGGTGCAGGCTTGGCATTCGGCCTCGTCGCGAACGCATTGCTCCGCAGCTGACGCATCAACGCGCGGCGAACGGCGGCCAGTCCGTGAATTGCGAGCTCGGGGCGACGCGCGCTCGAATCGAAAGTCGCGCACGCCTGAGTCTGTCAGTCTTACGTCAGCGCAGTGTGACAGCAGAGTCCATCCCGAAGGGCGCGCGCCATTGAGGGCTCGAGCCCCAACCTTCGGGTGGCGACGCCGGACCAAACCCGAGGGGGGTTAGCGACTTGTCGCGCTTTCCCCGCTCATTGTCGCCCATGAAACCCGAGGAGACTTGGGCACGCCCCGTTACGTAGCATGCCGCGTGCAAGCCACCGCGAAATCCGTCGTCACCGCCCTCGCGCTGCTCGTCGCAGCGACCGCCGCCGTCACGGGTTGCAACCAGGCTGCGTCCGACTCGGCCCCAGCGGGGAGCAGCTCAGCACCCCCAAAGCGTGAGCGCCACTACACGATCATGGTGCCGATCGGCGTCGAGCCGAAGTCGAAGATCCTCTTCGA